>CAZPLZ010000018.1:0-26042 GCA_964587525.1 uncultured bacterium
ACCAGGTTCCCGAGCGTATCCGGGAGGAACCCGACGCCCCACGCAAACTGAGTTCCAGCGGGGGCGGTGAACGCGCCATACAGATAGGGGAGCGTGCTGGCGCTGAGCACCACGGCACCGGCCCAGAGGTAGAATGTCGCTTTCTCGCGCGGCACGCCGATCATCTTACGGTAAAATACAGACAGTGAGCATGCTCCGCCTGATGAATTTCACTCCTGCCCGGCGGGCTTGGACATGGTGGATCGCGTTTTGGGTTCCTTTCGTCCTCCCGTTATATTGTTTTGCTGACACTTGGACTCCGGCGGCGGCTATGCCCACCCCCCGGAAGTATCTTGCGGCCGCCAGCCCTTGGAGCGCCACCGTTTACGCCATCGGTGGGGAGACGAAGTATCTGCCGACCGTCAAGGAGTACGATCCGTTACTCGACGAATGGAGGACCAAAGCGAGCATGACCACCGCGAGGGAGGACCTGGCGGTCGCGGTGGTGGGCACCAAGCTCTACGCGATCGGCGGTTTCAACGGCGCGTACCTGGATACGGTCGAAGAGTACGATCAAGTGACAGACACCTGGACGACCAAGGCCTCCCTGCCGGGCCCCCGGGCCAATCTGGCGGCGGCGGTGGTGAACGTGGGAGGTGTTGACAAGCTCTACGCGATCGGCGGTTTCGGCGGCTTAAGCGGGACCATATTCTATTCCTCTGTCCATGAGTATGATCCCGCCACAGACACATGGACATCAAAAACAAACATGCCGCTTGAGCGCACCAATCTTTCCGTTGGAGTCGTGAACGGAAAGATCTATGTTTTTGGAGGGAAAAGCCTCATAGGGGGTAGCGAGCAGATGAATAAAACTGTGTGGGAATACGATCCGGGTACGAACATTTGGACTCTGAAGAGCCTCACATCATTTATAAACGAACCCCGGGTCGATATGGCGGCCGTCGTGCTGAACGACAAGATCTACGGGATTGGCGGAACCGACGGCGGCAACAACGTAACGATGGATGTCGAGGCGTATGATCCCGCCCACTCATGTTTAGGCGGTACGGTCGAATCATGTGCGTGGCAGATAATAGCGGATATGCTGACTGCGCGAACCCGTCTCGCGGCCGGCACCGTCGGGGGAAAAATCTATGCGTTTGGAGGGAACAACGGTGCCCTACTTGCGACTGTCGAGGAGTTCGATCCAGGCGATGCGATAGAGCCCTGGAAGCCCAAAGCCAGCATGCCGGAAAAGCAAGATGGCCTGGCGGTGGGTGTGATCGGTGGAAAAATTTACCTCGTCGGCGGATCAGCTTCCTACCTGGCTGCCAACGAGGCGTACGATGCGACCGGCGATGTGTGGACCGGCAGAGCACCTATGCCGACAGCCCGGGCGGGTCCGGGGGTTGGCGCCCCGGGAAATGGCAAGCTGTATGCGATTGGCGGGTTCAACGGCACGTACTTGGATACCGTCGAGGAATATGACCGAGCCACGAGCCCTCCGCTGGGTACCTGGACGGCCAAGGCACCTATGCCCACGCCGCGTGCGTATCTGACCGTGGTGTCGGTCAACGGCAAGCTTTACGCCATTGGTGGCTCGAGTGGCACCACGTTCTATGCCTCGGTGGAGGAGTACGATCCAGCCACCGATGCCTGGTCATCCAAAGCTCCGATGCCTACCCCGAGATTTCTGCACTCTGCGGTCGAGGTGAACGGAAAAATTTACGTGATCGGTGGGATCACCGCGCTGTTCGGGGGTGCCACTAACCAGAACGTTAAGGTCATCTATCTGGACACCGTTGAGATCTATGATCCGGCCACCGATTCCTGGACGACCGGGAGCCTGATGCCCACACCACGTGGGTCAGCCGGGGCTGCCTCACCAGGCAATGACATGATTTACGTCGCGGGAGGATTTGACGGGTCGGTGTCCCATATCACCACCGAACGGTACAATCCGCAGATTAACCAATGGGATAAGCGCGCCTCACTGGGGAACCCCGGTCCGCCGCCCAACGGGCGCCACGGGCTGGCGGTGGTTGCCCCGCTGATGTCCACGTCGGTTTTCGCCATCGGAGGGGAATACACGACCGCGGCGGGATTTGTGGCAAACAACTGGAGCACCTCAGGAACGGTGTACGTTGCGGTCGAGGCGTACCAGCGGGATCCGGCCACCCTCGCCGCGTCGCTCGCTGTGGAGCCGAATCCGGCCGCGGTCGGCAAGGCTGTCAGCGTGGTGCTGACCCTCACCAACACTGGCGATGCGGTGGCGAACATTGACACGCTGGACTTTGGGATCAATGCCGCCACAGCGGCGGTGACACCCACCGGTGGCCCGGCCCCGGCTGTTCCCTTCGCGCTTACGCCGGGCGAGTCAACTCTCGTGACCTGGACGTACGACGTGACGAGCGCCGGCGAGGTGTGGTGGTCCGCCACAACTTCCGGCACCGACAGCGAAACGGGCCTCCCCGTCTCCGCCGTGGCGGATGGGACGGAGCTGGAGGCCGCGTCCCAGGTGACGCTTGTCTCCTCGCTGCATATCTACCCCCTACCGCTGGCTGCTGGCGGTGTGCTCACGGTGAGCTTCACGGTGACCAACACCAGTGCGGTGAGTGCGCTGAATGTCAAACCTACGTTGGCGGTGGAGGTAGGAGCCTCGCTCGTCACACTGCGCAGCGGCCCAGAGCCGCCGGACCTGTCGGCTCTTGCGGCTGCTTCAGCAACAACCTTCATGTGGACCTATTCGGTTTCCGGATCAGGCCACGTGCGCTTCACCGCGACCGCCACAGGAAACGACCCAGGCCTGCTTTTCGGTGTGGTTGCGACGAGGGCCACGAAGTCCACTCAGCCCTCGGCGCCTACTGGGCTGAAGGCTGAGCAGGGCGACAGCCAGGTGACACTCACCTGGAACTTGAATCCTGCGGACGAGTTGATTAACGGCTATCAGATCTACCGCAGCTCGACGCCAGGCGTGCCGCCGGCATCAGCCAGCCTTGTTGCGACCGTTTCAGGCACGGTCAATGAGTACGAGGATAAAGGCTTGGTGAACGGCCAGGTCTACCGGTATCAGGTCGTTGCGGTGAACCCGGACGGGGCTGGTTCGCCATCGGTGGAGGTGACGGTCAGGCCGGTTCAGTTGCCAGGCGTGTCCGGTGAGGTGCGCATCACCTCCACTGGCTCTAACCCGCTGTGGGCCAACCTGACCTTGGGTGAGCGTGTGCAAATCCTCGTCAACGTCCCCGCGGGGAACGGGACGCTCAAGCTGGCCGTGTACACGCTGGCGGGGGAGGAGGTGCGCATGGTGTTTCACGCCTCCGCGCCGCTCGGTCCCACGATCATCGAGTGGGACGGGCGGAATGCAAGGGGCAACCTGGTGGCCGCAGGCGGGTACCTGCTGGTGGTCCACCTCCCTGACGGCAGGCGGATCGTGAAAAAGATTGCAATATTGAAATGAGTGCATGTCGAGTTATCCCTCCTCACCCTGCCCTCTCCCCCCAAAGGGGGGAGAGGGAGAAGGGTGAGGGGGGTTTTGCAATCCTCCTGGTTGCCGTGTTGCTGGCGCTGGTTCCTGGCTGGGGTCAAGCGGCGAGGGGGGATGGCTCCTCCGGGGGCATCCTGGCGCGGATGCCGGTGGGCGCCCGGTCCCTGGCGCTGGGCGGGTCGCACGGCACGCTCCCCGGTACACCAGAGGTGTTGCTTGTGAACCCGGCGGCGCTCGCCATGCTTGACACGCCCGCCGTGGTTGCTGCCTACCATCAGGGCGTAGAGGATATCACCTACAATGGGTTGCTCGTGGCCACACCGGTCAATTCCTGGCTGTCTTTCGGAGCGGGCGTTTCGACCCTCTCGGCGGGGGTTATTGAAGCTTACGATTACACGGGGAAGCGTTTTGAGAGGGACCTTGAGGAAGACCGGCTGTTCACCGGGGCTGCCGCGGCGCATTGGGGCTCGGTGGGATTCGGAGTCTCCTATAAATTCTTAAGCTCGCTCCTCCTTGGGGAGTTCGAGAGCAACGTTTCCATGCTTGACCTCGGAGCTGGGGTGCGGTTTGACCTGGGGCCGGGCCGGGAGCCGTGGATGGGGACAAGTCCCGACTGGCTGTACCTTGGATTTTCCGTGAACTCTCTGGGCGACTCCTTCCAGTACGACAGTCCTACCGGGGGGGCGGACCCTCCGCCGACCCAATACCGGTTCGGCCTGTCCATGGCCAAGACGCTGCGCAAGCGGCAGCAGGTCCTGGTGGCGGTCGCTATGGATGTGCCGCGGAGCACTGCCCGGCCAGAAGCTCGAGGGGGGGTGGAGATCAACTGGCCAGTGAGGCCTCTTGAGGTGAAGACCCGTGCTGGCATAAGGTTCCGCCGCGATGCCGGGACACTCTCCGCCGGGCTGGGCGTGCTGATCTACGGTGTGAACGTGGATTACGCCTACCTGGCGGCTAATGAGCCGTTCGGCGCCACGCACCACTTCTCGTTGGGGTTCAGCCTTGGAAGCCTCCGACGGTGGGGGCAGGGGGGATGAACCGTCGGGCCGGGACGTGCCGGACCAACAGCATCTGAAGCACGCCGGCCAACCCGCCGAGGGAGCCGGCGATCCTCAACACCGGGAGCATTCCCACCTCGTCATACATGCGCCCGCCAAGAAACGCCCCTAGGGAGGCGCCCAATCCCATGATGGTTGAAAAAAACATCACCTGAGCGGTCCCGCGCAGCCGCTCCGGCACCTCCCGTTGGACAAAGGTGACAGCGGCCGCATAGAAGAGCGCGAAGCTCACCCCGTGCAGGGTCTCCGTGATGAACAGCCAAGGGGAGTAGGTCATGAACGACAGCAGCCACCAGCGCACGGTTCCCACCAGCAGTCCGGCCGTGATGAGCACTCCCGTGCCCCATCGCTCCACCAGGGGGCGGGCCAGGGTGAAGCAGCCGACCTCGGCCATGATCGGCAGAATCCAGAGCGCGCCGATGGCTAGCTCCGGTACCCCGATGGAATCCAGATAGATGGCCCTGAAGGACCAGCAGGCTGAGCTGCCGGTGGCGGCGAGGAGGAGCGTGAGCAGGAACATCCTGAAGTTGGGGAGCCGAAGCAAGTCCAGGACTGCGGAAAGTTTGAGGGTGCGATCGCCAGCCGGGATCGCTTGTAATGGGATGCCGGTTGCGAGAGAGGCGATGATCAGCGTGCAGGCGAGAAAGCATGGGAAGATGACCCAGAGGCCGAGTTTCCAAGCCAGGAAGCCGACGACCAAGCCGGCGACGGCGAATCCCAGGGACCCCCACCGCCGGTAGCCTCCGTACCCGTGCCGCGCCGCGCTGGTGACGGCTTTGGAGAAGGTCAGGGAGTCGAGGAGGGGGATCAGCGCGAGCCAGCCGGCACCCAAAACCGCGGCCATGGGGATCAGGTGAGCCAAGGATGAAGCCTGGCTGTAGGCTGTGAAAGAGATCCCCGCCAGGAGGGTGAGGCCGACCAGGAAAGCCGGTCGGTTGCTGGACCGGTCGAATTTCAAGCCGATGAAGGGGGTCACCAGCACCCCGGTCAGAGCGAACACGGAGGTCGTGATGCCGATGTCGGTCCCGGAGAACCCCTGCCGTTTCAGGAAAAGGTTGAGATACGTACCGTGGATGCACTGCAGCCAGAACATCCAGAAGTACAGGTTGATGAATCTCAGTTCAAGCTTCCGTGGCGTGAGCATGGTGTGGGATCTCTCGATTGCCCCCTCTCCCCAAAGGGGAAGAGGGGACATGCGAGCCTACAGAACGGCGATTTCGTAGTACAGGGTCGCGTCGGGTTTCGTGGCGGTGGAGACTGCAAATTCAAGCGCGTGGTCACGTACATTCGTCCGCACCCGCTTCAAGCGTTTGCCGGAGAGCGACAATCTCCAGACCTTGAGGGAGGCGGGCCTGGCGTGTGCGAGTCTCACGGTGGCGCTCCCAGCGCGTACGAGGTAGGGCATCCGGCCCCAGTCTTCCAGAATTTTCATGTTCTGACCGCGGAACCGCATGCCAGTGTTCTGAAGATCGGTCAGGTGCACGAGGAGGATACGCTGACTTTCTGCCAGAGATTTGCCGTCCAGGCTGGAGGCCCATAGCACGGCCCAGGATTGTTTGAGCGCAACCGTCAGCGGGCCCAGCGTTCGTGTGGTGCCCGCAGGTCCAGCCAGCCCCGCAGTGTTAGGCGTGACGATTTCCAGCACACCCTGCGCGGTATTCAGAAGAATTTCGCCGGTATCGCTCTGATAGATTCCTTGCTCCGGGGCGGTGGCGTTTTCACGGGGCAGGAACCGTTGGGCTTTCAAGCGTTTGAAGGCATCGTCGTGGGCCCCTTTTGCCAGCCCTTTCGCCAGCGGCATGTCGATTCGCTGCGAGCCCCGCTTGCCGCGGCCAACCCGGGTGCCCAGCCGTACGCACCAGCTCAGCCGGTTGATTCCTCCGTCAATGCCCCGGTGCGCCTCCTCCCAGTACTCCTGCTCCGTTGCCGTCAGCGCCAGCGTGTGCTGTGCGGGCGAGGCGTCGCCGCGCAGGAACAGGGCGAGGGTGGCGTACTCCGAGGCCTGGCACAGCGGGTCAGCGACGTTGTTGAAGAACTCCGTGTGTTCAGGCTTGAACAGGGTGTCACGGTCGTGGGAGTAGGCGAACCGCCACAGGGCCCCCCAGTCCTGGAGGGCGGCGTAGGCGCCCATGAGCAGTCCTCCCTCAGCCCGGTTGGGGTTAGGCGGGGTGAAATTGTACTCCGAGATGGTGAAGGGCTTGTCCAGCAGCCGGGTGAGCGCCCGTGACAAGAACCCCCCGGCGTCTTTGATCGCACTGCCACCCCCGCTCCAGCCTTTTGTCGGGAGCTGCCAGCTTTTCTCGAGGAAGGTGGGGTGGTCCCAGTAGAAGTGGTTGTCCACGTAGTCAAAGTCCGTCCGGCAGGCCTGGGTGCCCCACTGATCGGTCCAGCCGTTGAGATCGGTCAGTAGCGCCTTCACCTCTAAATCCTCCCGCAGGAACTTGATCAGCGCGCGCTGGGTTTTTCGGTGGGTTTCCCAGAGGAACCGCTTGCAGACCGGGCCTCCCCAGTCGCCGGTCAGGCCTGTCTCCTTTTTCCATTTCGCGAACGCCGCATCCCAGAGTTTGGCGTCCCTTGGATCCTGTTTTAAACCGTTCATGTTGTTCGGCAAGTTGCCCTCGTTGATCAGGGCGATCCACGCCAGGGCTGGATCGTCCTTATAGGCCAGCCCGGTGTAGGGGTTGACATGGGTCAACAGCCGGCGGGAGAACTCCTGCATGTTCTTGAACGCCCGGTCGCTGATGTGCACCAGGTTCTTGAACCGGTAGGCGACACTCCCCTCGCCGCCATCGTAAATTTCTGCGGCTTTCACCGCCCGGTTCACGTAGAGATCAGTGGTCATATAGATGCCGCGCTTCTTCAGGGCGGCGAAGAGGTAGTCCAGCCGGTCCATCGCTTCTGCATGAAAGGTCAGGCTGTCCGGTGCCTTTGGATCGATGATGCCGGGCGGGTCCGACCAGGGCATCGATTCGTAGTGGTGGATCCGCATGGTGTTGTAGCCCAACCGTTGGAGCCGGTCGGCCAGCCGGTCAGCCTCCTCATGCGTGGGGAAGAGGGCGGTGAAACAGAAGTTCGGGCCGTAGAACCGGACCGGCCGGCCGGGCTCACCCGCGAACTCGAATGTACCGGGACGGGAGGCGCTGGCACGGAGCCAGCCCAGCGCCCCGGCGGGGCTCCGGGTCCACCCCTGGTTGGAGAAATCCAGGGCGGAGTCCGGAAGGATCTCCAGCTTGCCTCGCATTGGAATCCAGTTTTTTCCAGCCTTGAGCGTCACCGGCTTATCATATTCCACACTGATGGGGCGGTTGAATGTAAGGGTAAACTCTACCTCCAGCGGTTCTCCGGCGCTCCACGTCCAGGCGGGGGAGCGCAGCTCGCCGATCCGGATCTCCAGGGAGGTGCCCCACCGGCGGTTGTCCTGGATCATGGCGGTGCGGGGTTGCTCCATCCTGACGGTGGCTGCAAGGCCCTTCAGGTGGGGGGTTGGACCCAGGTGGATGCGATTGGTGAGGGCACTGGCCAGGTGCACTTCGTCGTGTTCGGCCGGAACCGTGCCTTTCGTTTTGCCGAACTTGAATGGCGCACCGAGCCAGTCGGCGATGGGAAAGTTCACGGACACATGAACGGACTCCACCACCAGCGAGACCGAGGGGGTGGCCTTGTATTTCAAGCGCAACGACCGCCCCTTGCCCTTGACGGATGTGGAAAGGTGAAGAAACCCTCCGTCCCTCAGCGCCAGCTCAAATTCCCCCCGGCGGCCTTTGACCGGTTGACCTCCTGCGAGGCTTCGGTACTGCCAACCCTTGAGGTAATACCCGAGAGTGATGGTCGCGATTGAAGTTTCGCCTTCACGGATAGCGATGCTCCCACCGGGCGAAACCAACCCCTCCAGCGCTGCACCCTGGGCGGCACCGGCCGCCATAAGTACACCCATCACCGCTTCGGTTAGTTTCATGGTGAGCCTCATTGAGGGATTACATTGTACAATGGCCCCCATGACGCATGCTCGCCCGGCTGGCGAGCACGAGATCTGATTTACTGTGGGGTTTTCTGGACTAAATTCAACATCAGAAAACCCATGACGACCAGGCAGCTAAGGAACACGAGGACGCATACCACGCCTAGCGCTAGCAGGGCGATGTCGATAATCACCGCCATCGTTGTCCTCGTGCTGTAACCATGAGCTACAACATACTATCTCGCGCTGACGCTTTTGCAAGCGGGAGAGATCAACCTGTTTCAGAACGATCGAGTGAACGCTGCAATTTACGCAGATAGTTGAGGCGGGATAGCGTGTGCGGGTGCGAGGCGAGAAACGTGGACCAGCGGGTATTTCCAGATTCGTGCTCACGGAGGATCATCTCAAAAAACTCCAAAGCTTCCCGGGTGTGCCCATAGGTTTGATGAACCAGCTTGAGCCCGAACTCATCCGCCTCCCGTTCCTGGCGCCGCGAGTACCGCGTTTCACTAGCGTACAGAGCTGCGTCGATTACGGAGAGTCTTTGCGCGCCGAACAGGAGCGCCATGGCCCCTCGGTAGAGCAAGGCGCGGCCCAAACGTTTCACACAATGCCTCAACTGATGATGCCCGAGCTCATGCCCAAGCACCATGGCCAGCCCCATGTCTCCTGATACGCTTTGGAGGAGTGCGGGACTCACCCCGACACTGCCGCCGGCCACGGCGACGGCATTGGGGTGGTCGGCGGGGAAGAGAAAAAGCCTGTAGGGGAGGGGGCGCAGGTCAGGTTGCTGAAGCAGGCGGCCAAACAGGCGCTGGGTGCGCTTAAATTCCGGACTCTCGCTTTCTTCAATGCCGGCTTTAATGGAAAATAACCTGGCTTCAAGCTGTTCAGAGATGTGGCTCGCGATGAGATCCGCGGCCAGGCCAAGGAGGATGTACAGACACACGAAAAAGGCGGCGACCGCAAGGGAGTTTTTGAGAAACGACCGCCAATCGCTCTGCCCGCGGGAGGTATCGGCGGTCTCCCGCAGTTCTTTGGGGACAAATTTCACTTTTGAAACGTGATCGCGGTCGAGTAAGCCATCACCTCAACGGTGCCCGTTGCCTTCCCCCTGCCCTTGGATATGCTGACGGTCTCGAGACGGCAGTTAAGGAAACAATCGGCATCCGGGCAGGATTCCCGCATGCGCAGGAGAGCCTCCCGGCGTCCGCGGTCAATCAAAGGCGAATATGAAAGAATCTCGCCTCCAAAGATACTCCTGAGGAACGCCAAGAACCGCTTGTAGTAGTCCACGGAGATCACCACAGATCCCACCACGAGCTTCGCTTCCTTAATTGACCGTTTGTCCTCCAGGGTCTTGGTGGTCACAACTGGTATGTGGATGTACTTTCTTTCCCGTGCCCGGATGCTGCGATAGTGACGTGATTCAGCCCACTTGCCTGCAAGGAAGCCAAGAGTCAGGAGAACAATGGGAACGCCAAAGTCCGAAAAGCTGAACCATTCACTCACAGCTATTTCTCCAAGCCACGCCGCTTAAAACTCCATCAGGTGATTTTGACCGCGGTGCCATAACAGAGGATTTCGGCCGCCCCCTGGGCAACGGATGAGGTGGAAAATCTCACGTTGACCACGGCATTAGCTCCGAGCTCCTCCGCCTGCGCGACCATGCGACTTGTCGCCTCCTGGCGCGATTGGATCAGAAGCTGCGTATAACCTTTGAGTTCGCCACCCACGATGTTTTTAAGACCGGCCAGAAGGTCAGAGCCGAAATGTTTGGCCCGGATCGTGCTTCCCTGCACCAGCCCGTAGTGCTCGAGGATGCGCTTGTTCGGAACCGACTCCAAGTTCGTCAATATCATTGAGACGATCCTCCTTGATCCGAATATCACACAATTCCACTTTACCCGTCCAGGCGTTCCCTGAGAACGGCTAGGTTCTCCACATCTTCCCGGTTATAGAGCAGCAGCAGCTTTAACGCTTCATCGTCGTCCCGTTCGAGATACTGTTTCCACAGCTCCATGGCTGCCAGACCGTCCATGCCTTCGGTTGTTCTGCCGATGCCAAGCTGTTTTTCCACCTCTTTGAACCCGCCAAAGAGCTTTAAGCGCCAGCAGTCGTGCATCAGGTCGCGGCACGGGAAACACGCCCGCAAGTCTAGGCCGAGGATCTGCTTGATCACCGGTAGATCGAACCGGTGGCCATTGTACGTGTGAAGCTGAGTGACCCCGCTTAAGAATTCCAGGATGGCCTCGGTGGTGATTTGCCGGCCAACCAACTGGAGCAGCCCACGGTCTTCCCGGTAGATACCTACGATCGTCAGCCGTTCATCGAACGCCGTCTCGATGTCCAGATAGGCGCGGACCATCGCTATGCGAGGATAGCCAGTAAGTTTTTTTGAAACGGTTGTGTGGTGATCCGGGCTTCGCCGTCCAGGAATACCACGTTGATTTCCGTTCGCATGCCGTACCGGCCGGGCAGATAGGCACCGGGTTCGATGGTGAACGCGCTGCCGGGGAGGAGAGGCCGCTCGTCGTACGTTTCCACGCTGTCCAGGTTAACGCCTATGCCGTGCACGTCCTGGCCCAGGGAGTGACCTGTCCGATGGATAAAGTAATCCTGATACCCTTCGGCTTCCAGGAAGCCGCGCACGAGTTCATCCACGTGCGCCCCAGGCAGCGGGCGTTTCTCCTTCGCCGACCGCTCCACCAGTGCGAAGCCCTGGTCCCGCGCGCGGCACAGGATGGCAAAGAGTTGCTCGAATTCGTGGGGAATCTCTTCCTCATGCACGCCCATCCAGGTGAGATCCGCGTACACGGCGTCTGGGCCAGGAGACCTGGCCCAGATGTCGATGAGGACTAACTCCTCACGTTGAAGGACCGCGTTGGTTTCCTCCTCGGGGGCATAGTGGGGGTCCGCGGTGTGTTCGCCGAAGGCCACGATGGGGGGATCCGGCAGATCAAGCCCGGCGTCCCTGATGGACTGGCTTAAGGTGGCCTGCACCTTAAGCTCGGTGATCTCTTTCCCCTGGCCTGCGGCATCTTTGATGAACGCGAAGGCCTCCTGAAGCGCTGTGGTCAGTGTCTTCGCCGTGGCTTCGTGCGCGGTGATTTCCTGCGGGGTGAGTGTGGCCATCTCGGCGAGCAGGGACGCCGAGGAGACCGGTTGTGCGCCGTGCTCGCGGAGCAGCTCCAGCCAGCCGCCCGGCAAGGTGTCCACGCTTGGCAGAGCTCCCCGCGGCGAGTATTGCAGGGCGATGTGGCTGTGTCCCTCGAGCAGGCCGGCGATGGCCTGCTCCCACTGGAACCGGTTGTGGTAGATCCAGGTGGCGCCTGGCAACTCTGCCAACAGGTTGCGCTCGATGGAGTGCAGCAGCTTAATTGGCTCGCCGGAGGCTGGGACAAAATAGACGTAGCGCCGGGTCGTGTGAACCGGCGCGACGACGCGGAGCGCCGCAGCCAGGACCGGATCGGGGTTGCGGTATCCGGCGAAGAGCCAGCCGTCCAGCCCTTCGCGTTTGAGGAGCACCTGAATGCGGCGGATACGTTCTTCCATAGTTCGAGTGTAGCATCACCGCTCTGGCGTGATAAGATTTATGGCCGATGAGCGAGAAAACGAAACGACGCGTGCTGACATTCGGACTGCCGGCGGGAAGCCTCAGGGACATGACGCTTGCCCTGCTCAAGAGGGCGGGGTACCCGTTCCTCGTGGGGCCGCGCTCCTATGTGCCGGTCTCCATGGATCCTGAGATCGAAGCCCGTATGTTTCGGGCCCAGGAGATCCCGCGGTATGTCGCGAGCGGGCATTACGACGCCGGCATCACAGGACAGGACATGGTCGCCGAGGCGGAGGTGAGCGTGAGGGAAGTCGAGGAGTTTGCCTACGCGCGGCAGGGACTTGGCCAGGTGCGGTGGGTGGTGGCCGTTCCCATGGATTCGCCGGTTCGATCCATTCAAGATCTTCGCGGTAAACGCATCGCCACGGAAGCGGTGAATCTGACGAGGCGATACTTGAAGTCGCAAGGCGTCTCAGCCGAGGTGGAGTTCTCCTGGGGGGCCACGGAGGCGAAGGCGCCAGAGCTGGTGGACGCGATCGTGGAGTCGACCGAGACGGGCAGCTCGCTGACAGCCAACAACCTGCGCATCGTGGCCGAGATCATGCAGTCGGCGGCCGTCCTGATCGCCAATCAAGACGCCTGGAAAGACCGATGGAAGCGGGGGAAAATCGAGGAGGTCGCCATGCTCCTGCGCGGCGCGCTGATGGCCGAGGCGATGGTGGGACTTAAAATGAATGTCCCCAAGAAGAACTTACAACGTATCCTCAAGCTCCTGCCCGCCATGAAGCGGCCGACGGTTTCGCCGCTGAGCGATTCAAGCTGGGTGAGCCTGGAAACCGTGATCGATGTACACGAGGTGCGCCGGCTGATCATCAGCCTCAAAGCGGCTGGCGCCCAAGGGCTGGTCGAGTACCCGCTGAATAAAGTTATCCCTTAGATTATTGAGGGAGTGGCGTCGGCGGATCTTACGACGATAAACGGAACTGTTTGAAGGCGGATTTCAGTTCACTGAGCAGAGGAATACCGGGGGCGGCCGGCGGGTGGGAGTTTGACTGAGGGAGCGCCCCGTACAGGAGGCTGGACCGAAAGAAGAACGCCATCAGCCGGGAAAGCATCGCGTGCTTGCCCATGGCGAAAGCCGCCAGCGGTTGGCTGGGCCGCTCGTGGAGGAGCGAGAGCAGCCGGATCATTTCCACGGGCGTACGGGTCGTGGTAATGACCTTCACGATATCACCACCCTTGGCTTTGCTCAGTTGCACGAGGGCGCGCAACCGGGTCAGGGACGGCGTGGACTGGAAATGATGGTAGGACACGATGGTGACGATGCCTTGCTTGTGCGCCGCAGCCACCACGTCGCCCAAGATCGGGCTGGACAGTTCGATATCCACCGCGTGAACGTATGGCATCAGCGATTTGAATAGGGCTTCCCGCCGCTGCTCGTCGGCCACCACACCATCTTTCTGCGCGCCGCCTTCACGTGGTGTCCGCAGCGTGGCGATCAACGGCAGGTCGCTGGTGCGCGCCGCGCGCTTCACGGCGTTCAGGATTTGGTCTTCCGGCCAATGAGCGAGATAGTCCAGCCTGAGCTCTGCGAGATCGGCACCGGAGGATTTAGCCTGGGCGAGTTGCGAAACACGCTGTGGCGTGGTGATGGCAGCGACGAGCTTGGGGCTCTCGCCGATTTTAACTCGGCCGATGCGGACAGTTGGCATCTCTAATTACCTGCCTTGTGGGCGAAACTTATCATGCTATAGCATGAGTGGGATGGTCAAGCGCCCTCTCAAGCCGGTGACGAAGTCCGAACTCCTCCGCGCTGTCAAGGCGGCGCGGAGGTCAGGCCGCAGGAAGCGCGGCCATCGTGGAGACGATTAGCTTCTTACCCAGCCTCAAAGCTGCGGGCAGAATAACAGCCGGGAGGAAAGGGGTGAGGCCGACTTTCTTTGGGGGGCGAACCCCTATCCCTCACGGGCCCGTTAGAGGCGTCCGCCTCTAACGGGCCCGAGGGAGTTTTGAAATGCGCTCTAGAGTGTCGTTCAGGCTGCCACCGGGACTGGGGCTGGCCCTGTTTGCTTTCTGGGCCTTTATCATTTTGCATCAGTTTTATTTCACGAATCCGGTAGATTTCAAGCGCCTTGTCAACGTTTTCGCTCCCGTGTTGCCTCAAAGTCACTTTGCCTGGGTCCTGGTGCTGGAGCGCCTTAAGCGGGTGGCACTGGGCCACACCGTCGTCGTCCTCTGGGGTGCGGCCACACTGGGAGCTGGCCTGGTTCTGGCGCGTCTCGTCCGGGTTCCGGAGTCCGGCAACCGGGGTGAGAGGCTGGTGTTGGGCTTGGGGCTGGGGATGGCGGTCACAGTGCTGCTCTGGGTGGGTCTCGGGTTGGCAGGTCTTATGTTTCCGCTTGTGGCGTGGGGCGTGGTCGCGCTGGGTCTCCTGGTACTTTGCCGGTTGTGGAGGGACGTTTGGTGGAGGCGGGGGGGAGCTGAGCCGTCTGGCACAGGCTGGCTGCTGGCCGGGATCTCCGCTGAGATGGTGTTGTCTTTGTTCCTCCTGGTCGCGGTGGCTGCGGCCGCGTGGGGACAAGCCCGGCAGGCAGCCGGATTGCCATATATGGTGATCCTTTGGGCCTTGGTCTCACTTGGAGGATGGGTCTTCTGGTTTGTGCGGGACACCGTGCGCGCGGCTGGTCTTGAATCGGAAGGACGCATCACCCGGTGGATCATGGCCGGCCTGGCGGTTGAGGCGGCGTATGCCGTCCTGCTGCTTACCTCTGCCTGCAACACGCCAGAGCGGTTTTATGATGCCCAGGTCTATCATCTGGCGGTCCCTGCGCTGTTCGCCATGCACCACAAGATCATTGGGCTGCCCAACCTGCTGCACGCGTCGTTTCCCCTGGGGATGCAGATCCTCTACGGCTGGCAGTGGTTGCTGGGGGGGGAACCGGTTGTCCGCGCCTGGCGGCCGTGGCTGTTCTGCCTGATCGTCTGGCTCATCTGGCGTCTGGGGGTCCGTGAGGGCCGGTCGCAGGCCGGGTTCGTGGCCGCCTGTACCTTTGCCGCCTGCCCGTTGCTGCTCTTGAACGCCATGCAGACCAGTGTGGATATCGAGGTGTGCTTTCTTATTCTCCTGGCGTGTCTGGCGGCGCGGGAAGCCCGTCAGGGGCCGCCATCCTGGAACGCGCGCTGCGCCATCCTCACCGGTGCCGCCTTGGCCATGAAATACACCGCTGTGTTCTGGATCCCATGGCTCATCTGGCTGTCCGCTGGGCTAAACCGCCGGCGTCTCCTCGTCTTCGGTGGTCTCGTGGCCTGCTGGATGTTGCCCTGGTTTGCACGAAACGCCGCCGTCGTGGGCAACCCGGTCTATCCCTATGCGACCCAGATTTTCAGCCAAGGCCGGCAGTGGGATCCGCCCCGGCAGAAGCGATTCCTGGAGCAATCCTCCTCGTATGCGGTGGAGAAGAAGGCTGACCTGCTCCTCCTCCCCTGGGTGCTCAGCAAAGGGAATACCAGCGAAACGTTCGTGGGCCCTTCGCTGCTGCTCTTTGCGCCGATGGTCCTTCTCAACCTTCCTGCTGCCATGCCCATACGGGTGTACGGCGCGGTAGCTGGGTTGTCGCTGGGGCTGTGGGTGGTGGGTACGCACATTCACCGGTTCCTGCTGGCGACCTGGGCCCTGCTGGGGTTGCTGGTGGCCTGGGTGCTGTGGGATGTGGGGCAAGCACGGCCCTGGGTCCGGCAGGCCGGGTTGCTGTTGCTCTTCATCGTGGGCTTCGCGAACCTCGCGGCTCAGACGATCCTGTGGCGCAAGTACTTTGACCCCGTCGAAGTGCTGGCTGGCCGGGAATCTCGCAGAGAATTTCTCAGCCGCAAGATGCTCAATTCGTATCACGCAGCCGTGGTAAGGGCTGACTCCTGGTTGACCAGGCACGACAGGTTGCTCGTCGTGGGGGAGACCCGCGGGCTGTATTGGCCTGTGCCGTTCATCAATCACAGTGTGTACGATCGTCAAGTGTTTGAAGAAATCATCTGGGATTCCGCCGATGCCGCCCAGGCAGCCAAGCGGCTTAAGCAGCGGGGGGTGACCCATCTGTTCTTCAATCACGCAGAAACCTCTAGGATGAAGTTCCGATACGACTATCCCATGCTCGAATTTGATGATAGGCAACAGGCGGTGATTCAGGGGTTGTGGGACCGGTGGATGAAGAAGCGGTTCAGCCTCCTCAACCGGCTTTCGCTGTATCAATTACTGCCTAAGCCGCGTCCGGCCCCCGCCGGCCCGCCACTGCCCTTAAGCTTTGATGCGTTCACGCTGCGCAGGACATTCGAAGGATATACCGAGGTGACATGGGAAGGAGACGCCCAGATTCAAGCCACCAAAGTGGTGAACCCATGAAGCCTCAAGACACCCCCGTAGGTCCAAAACCCTGGGGAGGGTGGGGATTCCTTGTGGGAGGCCTTGCGATCTGGAGCTTCCTGGTCCTGCAAAGCCACGTGAGCGATCTGGGTATCAAAGAGCCGTTCAGGATATTGGGGGATCAATACAGCTTCGCTCAGTACCGGGGGATCGGCTCCGTAGGCGAGCTGGCGGCCGTCTGGGGGCGGCACGTCTGGCATCTGATTCTGGCTGTGGCCATCGCTGCGGCGGCGCTTGGGTGGGGCCTTTCGGCGATGGCGCTGCTGAGGCTCAGCTATCCAAGCCGGGGGTTGCGCGAGTTGCTTTCGCTTGGCGCCGGATTTTCTCTCCTGGGCCTGGCCATGCTGGGCGGCGGTCTGGTGGGGCTGTGGTACGCGGGATGGCCTGCGGCCTGGATTGTCCTGGGAGCGACCCGGTTGTGGAAAGAGCGTGGTTCATTGCGCGCGCTGGTGCCTCCGCCTGCGGGGTCTTGGGGCGTTAAGGCCATTGCGGCGATGGCGCTGGCCGCCGCAGGTCTCATCCTGGCGGTGGGGCTGGCCCCCGAAGCGTTTTACGACTCCCTGGTGTATCATCTTGCGGATCCGTTCAACTGGGCCAAAATTCACAAGGTGACCTTCCTGCCATACAACTTTTTCTCCAACTTCCCCTTCACCTTCGAGATGCTCTTCAGTATCGGCGTGCTGTTCGGCCACGATTCCATCGCCCGGCTGACGCATGTGGCGGTCAGTTTCACGGCTGCGGGCTTGGTGGGCTGGATGGCGGCGTGGATTGGGGGTGGGGCCGGGGCTGGCTGGATTGCGGCCGCGATCTATCTGACCACCCCGTTGATCGCCAGCAGCGCCTGGATGACCGGCATTGACGCCGGGCTGGTGCTCTACGAGATGGCTGCCGTCCTGGGGGTGGTGCTCTGGTGGACCCAGCGCCAGGACCATGTGAAGCGGTTACGAGGAGAGCCGCACTGGCTCCTGCTGGCTGCGGTGTTCGGCGGGCTGGGCATGGGGGTCAAATACACGCTGGGTCTGACCGTGGGGCTGCTTGCGCTGGGCATCGCCTTGCGGGTGGCGGCGCCAGACAGCCGCCAGGCGTTGCGCACTTGGCTCTGGATCATTCTGGCGCTGCTTCTCCCATGGACCATCAGCAATATCAAGGAAATACGGGAAGCCGCTGGACTGGCCGCTTGGGCCAAGCCAGCTCTGGTCCTGTACGCAGCCGCTGGCCTGGCAGGTTTGGGATGGCTCATCCGGCGATGGGGATTCAAGCCGTCATGGCGTGGGGTCTGGCGCGCTGCAGTCTTCGGTGCGGTGGTGTGGGTCTTTGTCTCTCCGTGGAACGCTAAGAGCTGGCTCCTTACCCACAACCCAGTGTATCCTTTCGCGTTTAACGTGATCGAGAGCTTCCACATCTCCCCTCCCCGAATGACCTATCAGATGGGGGAGTTCCGGGAGTACGAGTGGCGCCCGCTGAAAGAGTGGCTCTTCTATCCCTGGCATCTCACCAAGATCGCTGGTTTTTCGAACAACTCGGCCTGCGGTGGCCTGTTTCTGGCCATGCTGCCGCTCCTGCTGGTCTTTCGCGGGGTGGACCTCCGGATCAAGCTGCTGGGGATAACGGTCCTGGGCCGTTACTTGATCTGGAGCAATCTGTCGAACATCATCCGGTATTTCGCGCCAGGCCTGGCGCTACTCGGCGTGTTGATCGGGGTGTATCTGAACCACCTGTGCGCACAGCGGAAAATGGCGCGCGGTGCCGGGCTGCTCGCGGTGGGTGCGTTTTCTAGTGTGAACCTGTTCGGTCTGCTGCTGATCGCGCAGACCACCATGGGGTTCCTGGGTGTCGTACTAGGGCTGGAGAAGGAACGCGATTTCTTTCTTCGGGAACGCCCCTCGTATCCGTGCCCGCCCTATGCTGCATGCGAGGCCATGAACCGCGGCCTGCCTGGGAAGGCGGGGGTGCTCTACGTGGGAGAGGCCAGGGGATCGTTTTATCAGGGGAGGCTCGTCGCGGCCACCGTCTTCGATTTTCCGGTTCTGCTGTCAGTCTGCGCCGAATCTGCAAATCCGGCAGATGTCAACCGGAGGTTGAAGCAGTTTGGCCTCTCCCATGTGTTCTTCAACGGGATCGAGGCGCGGCGCACCGTGGGGTACCGGCAACTTGACCAGCCAACGGATCGCACCCAGGAACTGTTTGAGCGCTGGTGGGGTGACCACCTGCAGCTTACCTGGAAAGCCGGGTGGCTCGAAGTGTACGAGATCGTGCCGGCGGGAGTGCGTGAGCGCACCGCGGCGCTCAAGCTCGTGCACGCTCCGGAATACCAGGCGCTGACCAGCCTGGACCGGAAGGCCATGGTGGCGCTGCAGCGAAGGCGCCTGGAAGAGGCCGAGGCCAGTGCACGCGCGCTGGTGCTCAGAGCCCCCAGGGTGGCCAGGGCGCACGAGGCGCTGGCAGAGGTGCTGTCTTACCGGGGTCAGAACCAGGAGGCACTGGAGGAGTTCCGCAAGGCGCAGGCCCTGGGGCTGGTGTCTTCCCAGGTGCATTACAACATGTCGTTGCTCCTGCGCCGGCTGGGCCGCGAATCAGAAGCCGCGCGAGAGTATCAAAAGTCGGTGGAGGTGCGTACGCGCTATTCGAGACTTGGCAAGTAATGCAATTGTATAGTTACATCGCAAAAGATTCTCGCTATTATGCAGTTGCGGGCGTAAAACTTAAGATCGGCTCGCGATTCTTAAAAGGGGCGTTACCATGAACCGTGTGATTAACAGCAGCATAGCTTTCTCCACACCTTGGTTTGACATTGTATCGAAAACTATCGAAGGCGAAAAATCTCCCTACTATGTCCTTCAGACTCTCGACTACGTGAGTATTCTTGCAACCACCATCGAAGGACAGGTGCTGCTGGTCAAACAGTACCGTCCGGTCGTGGAACATGTTACGCTTGAACTCCCCAGCGGGCACATAGACAATGGCGAGTCGCCGGAGCAAGCAGCCAGGCGTGAACTACTGGAAGAGACAGGGTACCAGGTTCAAGAGTTAGAGCTTCTCGGAACCCTTGCACCGGATGTAGGCCGCCTGGGCAACCGGTTGTGGTGCTTTTTTGCGCCAAGGGTGATGCCTGCCGCCCGTGCGTTGTTATCAGATAAAGGGGAGATTGAAGTCGTGCACTGCAGCCCGGCACAGTTGTCAAAGCATATTCAGGATGGACAGTTCAATCACGCGCTCAACCTCGCCGCGATCCTGCTCGCGGTGAGGCAAGGAAGCTGGCAGTTCACGTAGATGAATACCGCAGATATTTGTGTCGTTGGCGGCGCGGGGCATGTTGGGTTGCCGCTGGCGATTGTGTTTGCCACGCGTGGTCAGCGTGTCTTGATCTACGACATCGATACAAGCGCACTCGAGAGCATCGGCCAGGGGAACATGCCGTTCATGGATCGGGGGGCTGAGGGTCTGCTCAAGGAAGTTCTTGCAAGGGACACCCTCAAGCTGACCAACGATCCGGCAAGCTTGGCCGGTGTCCCCACCATCATGATCACGATCGGCACCCCGATCGATGAATTTCACAGTCCGACGCTCAAGTTGATCAAAGCTTGTATCGATGAACTGTTTCCGTTTCTTTCGGACGAGCAGCTCATGATCATCAGGTCCAGCGTATATCCCGGCGTGACGGATTGGGTCTCGAAGTCCTTATGGTCGAAGGGCAAGCGGGTCAAGGTTTCTTTCTGTCCGGAGCGGATCGTGCAGGGCCACGCAATCGAGGAGCTCACCAAACTCCCCCAAATTGTGAGCGGCACCACGCCTGAAGCGGAGCATGCCGCCGCCAGGGTGTTCGGACTGCTTACCAAGGACATTGTGCGGCTGAAGCCCATTGAGGCCGAGTTTGCCAAATTGTTCTGCAACGCTTACCGCTACATCGAATTTGCGATCGCGAACCAGTTTTATATGATGACAACTTCTGCGGGGGTGGATTACTATCGGGTGTTGAACGGGCTGAAGGAAAACTATTCCCGGGCGGGCCATATCCCTCGTGCCGGGCTGACGGCTGGTCCCTGCCTGTTTAAGGATACCGCGCAGTTGAGCGCCTTTTTTCGAAACCAGTTCAGCCTGGGCCATGCCGCGATGCTCGTCAATGAAGGTTTGCCCTTATTCATTCTGGACAACCTTCGCCAAACGCACCGATTGGAAACCCTGACCGTGGGCCTGCTCGGCATGGCCTTCAAGGCCGACAATGATGACCCGCGCTCGTCGCTGAGTTATAAACTGAAGAAAATTCTAGCCTTTCATGCGAAAGCGGTGCTGACGACCGACCCGTACGTGAAGGACGACCCTGGGATTCTCCCCCTGGAGGAGGTCGTGGGCCGGTCCGATATCCTCATTCTGTGTGCTCCCCATAGCGCTTACCGAAACCTTAAGGTGGATGGCAAAATCGTGGTCGACATTTGGAATTTCTTTGACCGAGGTGCATCGTCACGCTCATGAACGTGGTCCAGCATACGTGGTGAAACAGCTCAGCATTGGGGTGATTGGAATCGGGTTCGGCCAGCACGTGCACATCCCGGCCTTTCGCGCGCATCAAGATTGTGAAGTTACAGCCGTGAGTGCCAGTCAATACGACCGGGCGTCGGGCGTTGCTTCCCGCCTCGGGGTCCCGCTGGCCTTTGGTGACTGGCGTGAGATGGTCGCTGACCCACGTATTGACGCCATCACGATTGCCGTACCGCCGCGCTTGAATGCAGAGATCGCTGTGGCAGCCCTCGCACGCGGCAAAGCGGTGTTTTGTGAGAAACCGTTGGCCGTTTCTGAAGAGGCAGCGGAAGAAATGGTGGCCGCCGCCGACCGGGCAGGCGTCGCCAACATGGTGGATTTTGAATTCACCGAGATCGAACCGTGGAGGCAGGCAAAATTGATCTTGGATCAGGGTGGCATCGGAAGCCTGCGCCATGTCGCCGTGTCCTGGAACGTGGAGACCTATTCGAACAGGAAAGGGCTGCTATCCTGGAAGACCAGTTTCGAGGAGGGGGGAGGAACCTTATACCTTTTTGTCTCTCACGTGTTCTATTATCTCGAGTGGTTTCTCGGACGAATCGCCAGGCTTTCGGCCAGCATGTTCAAGGCTCCCAGCGATCGGAGAACCGCAGACACAGTTGCCATGCTGTGCGCCGAATGCTCCTCAGGGGTGGTCGCATCGCTTTCCATCAGCAGTCATGCATTTCTTGGCTATGGACATCGCGTGGAGTTTTTTGGGGATGAGGGAACGTTGGTCTTGGAGAACCCCACTCACGATTACGTCTCCGGTTTTCGGCTGCTCCACGGGACACGCGCGGGCAATCGTCTCGAGGTGGTCAGCCAAGTCCAAGAACAAGCCTCTCCTTTAGATGGACGGATTCCCGCCGTGGCGCGGCTCGTGGAGCGCTTCGTCCATTGGATCAGGGTCAGTGAATCCTGTAGCCCAAATTTTCGAGACGGGTTGCGGGTCCAGAGGCTACTGGGGGCGGCACGGAAATCCCACGAGCTCAAGAGCTGGGTCGGTGGCCTCGGATGAGCCTTCATAGCGAGGACTAAGATATGTCAGCGAAAGCGTATCTCGTCACCGGGGGCTCTGGGTTCATCGGGTCGGCGTTGGTGCGACGTTTCATCCGGGATGGCTATCGCGTCCGCGTGCTGGACAACCAGTCAAGAGGATCAGCTTCTCGTTTGGCGGATGTGGCTAGCGATCTCGAATTTGTTCAAGCCGATATCAGGGACGCCGAAGCCGTCCAGCGAGCGACGCGCGGCATGGATGGCGTCTGCCACCTGGCATTCGTGAACGGGACTGAGTATTTTTATACACAGCCGGACTTTGTTCTTGATGTGGGTGTCAAGGGGATCGTTAATGTCCTTGACGCGTGTCGCCAAGAGGGGGTGGGTGAATTGGTCTTGGCGTCGAGTTCAGAGGTCTACCAGACCCCTCCGAGGATACCAACGGACGAAACAGTTCCCCTGTCTATTCCTGATCCATGGAACCCGCGGTATTCCTACGCGGCAGGCAAGATCATCAGCGAGATCATGGCGATCAACTACGGGCGAATGCACATGAAGCGCGTGTTGCTCTTTCGACCGCACAACGTGTTTGGCCCGGATATGGGCTGGGAGCATGTGATCCCGCAATTCGTGCTACGGATGAAGGAGCTTTGCCATAAGGCCACCAATCATCCGATACAATTTTCGATACAGGGAACTGGGAAAGAGACACGATCGTTTGTCTTTATTGATGATCTGATCGACGGGTTGATGCTGGTCATCGAGCGGGGGATGCACCTCGGACTGTACCACGTCGGAACGACGGAGGAGATCGCGATCGAAGACGTCGCTCGCCTGGTCGGGAACTACTTTGGCCGGCAGGTCGAGGTCATTCCGGGCAGGCCAGCGCCAGGGGGAACGCCCCGGCGGTGTCCCGATATTTCGAAGCTTGCGGCCCTGGGATATCAACCGAAGTATTCGTTCCAAGCTGGGCTTTCCATCGTCGCCAAGTGGTATGTCGAGAACGCCCATCGAGCCCCCGAGAGGGTCAAGCACCAGGTCACCAGCTTCAGTGAGTAGGACTAAACTTAAACTCGCAGCCGGGACCAAATCCAGCGTGGTGGTGGAGCGCTGCCAGATCTGTGAGAATTCCGACCTCGTGCCGATCTTATTTCTGGGGTATTTGCCGCCCGTGAACCAAATGCGGAAGGTTGGCGAGCCCCCCCATGAGCAACCTGCCTATCCGGCACAGTGGCTTTATTGCCGGCGCTGTCAATTGGTGCAAATCGGCCTGGTCATCGATCCAGAGATCCTGTTCCCTCCGGAGTATCCGTACACCAGCGGAACGACCAAGATCTTGCGCGACAACTTCGCGGAACTGTACCGGGAGTGCCGGACCATGGTGCCCTTGGACTCCAAAGACCTGATCGTGGATGTGGGATCGAATGACGGCACCCTGCTCGGCAACTTCCAGAACGGTGGCCACCGGGTGCAGGGCATTGAGCCGACCCACATGGGAAACTTGGCCAATGCGCGGGGCATTCCTACCCTCATGGCTTTTTTTGGACGTGAGGCGGCAGACAAGGTGAGATCAGAGCAGGGACCGGCCAAAGTGGTGACGGCGACGAATGTGTTTGCGCACATGGAGAATATTCACGAGGTGGTGGAGAACCTCCTTTTATTGCTGAGTGACGATGGGGTCTTCATCTCGGAGTCGCATTATCTGTTCAGCCTGGTTGAAACTCTTCAGTACGACACCATTTATCACGAGCATCTGCGCTACTACTCGTTGCACAGCCTCAAGTATTTACTCACGATGCATGGGCTGGAGGTGATTCACGCGAAACGCATTCCCACCCATGGAGGGTCGATCCGTGTGTATGCCGCTCGGGGTGGCCGGTATCCAGCGAGGCCGTCCGTTGCCGCCATGCTGGATGAGGAGACGCGCGCAGGACTGACCGTCGAATCGATGCAAGCGTTCAAGTCGAGAGTGGCCATGTCAAAACTTCTCTTGCACGCGCTTCTGCTTGGGATCAAAAACAACGGTCAACGAATCTATGCCATTGGTGCTCCCTCCCGCGCGAGCACGCTGATCAACTACGTGGGGCTGGACGATAGCCTGCTGGAGTGTGTGCTTGAAGTCAAGGGATCGTACAAAATCGGGAACTACATGCCGGGGACTTTAATTCCCGTGTTAGAGGAGTCTCGATTGTTCGAGGATCAGCCGGACTACGCGCTGCTCCTCTCTTGGCACATTGCCGATGAACTGATCCCGAAGCTTACCCAGAAAGGGTACCAGGGGAAGTTCATCGTTCCCTTGCCGGCACCGCGAGTCGTGGACGGGCGGTGAAGCCTCGCACCCGGTGAACGCCCTCGATATCATCATCCCGGTCTACAACGAGGGTGGAAAAATCGTGGAGGTCCTGGAAGCCCTCCGTCATGCGGTGAAAACTCCCTTTCGGGTCCTGATTGGCTATGACCACTCAAACGACACCACCTTGGAAGCTCTCAGGTCCTATGAAAGCGGTTCACTGGAGATCACGCTCATCAAGAACCGCCGGCGCGGAGCCCATGGGGCGGTTCTGACGGCATTTGAGGTGAGCACGGCGCCAGCGGTGCTCGTCTTTCCAGCCGATGACACCTTTAACGCGGGGATCGTTGATTCCCTGGTGGAGCGACTTCAGGGCGGGTGTGACATTGTTGTTCCAAGCCGCTTCATACCTGGCGGGCGCATGGAGGGTGCCCCTTGGTTCAAGACGGTGCTCGTGCGCGCCGCTTCGTTTACCCTGTATCATGGTGCGCGTTTGCCGGTGCATGACGCGACGAACGGTTTCCGCCTCTTTTCTCGCCGGGTGATCGATTCCGTCAAGATAGAATCGTCACTGGGGTTCACCTTCAGTCTTGAACTGATGGTCAAGTGCCACCGACTGGGTTGGAACATTGAAGAAGTCCCGGCTTCCTGGTTTGAACGAACCAGCGGGCAGAGCCGTTTCAGAGCGCTGAAGTGGCTCCCAGCGTACCTTAGGTGGTACGCGTATGCGTTTGCCACAACCTATCTGCGGCGAGGTCCCGAGACAGTATTCATCAAGAGCCATTGAGGAATTTGTCAGGGCGTGCCAGTGCCGAACGTCCGGCGCTGTAACCGGTCTCCCAACTCCTTCCACCGTTTCGCCATCGGAATCTCGGGGGCCGTCCGATACGCCTCGCCGAAATACTCAGCGGCCTGGCCATCATGCCCCCTAGCCAGCTCGTACTCGCCGTGCAGTCCTAAAATCATGGCCAGCGTGGTCCGGCGCGAATCCTTCTGTTCCTGAATGGCGTCCGCGGGAATCTGGCCCAGCACCTTCCGCGCCTTGTGGAGCAAGGCTTCTCCCTCCTTCAGGCGGCGCACGCCCAAGAACTTGATCGCCTTTGTGGCCCAGAGCGCCGACTGGTTCAGCAGGATGAGGCTGCGCTGATGGGGATACCGCGGCAGCGCGTCCTGAAGCACCCGTTCAGCCAGCTCAAGCTGGCCGACCTGGACGGCGGCGGCGGCGTACTCGGGGAGGTTCATGCTGTCCATCACGCCCGCTTCGCCGAACCGCTTTAGGCACTTGTACGCGTTTGAAAAATCCTTCAGGGACAGATAGACGTGCCCCGCCATGTTCCAGGCGTGGGCCACGTCCGGAAGGAGTTTCAACAGTGCCTGGGACTCCTCGATTGCCTCCTGCGGCCGGCCGGTCTTCATGAGGATGCTCACTCGCGCGTACACCGGCTCAGCCCCTGGCGTGAACCACACCTCGGCCGCCGGGGTTTTCAACGGCTGCGGGAGGATCCGGAACACGTAAAAACCTCCGTTTGCGTAGTCACAGTTCACCGGCCGTAAAAACGGTGTCCGATACCGCTTCAGAAATTCTACGTACATCCTCAAGCTCCGTTTGTCCCAGGGGAACACGCGATAACGGATCTTAAGCCATTCGGCGCTCGGGAAGTTGTACATCAAGATGTCAGCGCCAAGCTGCTTGAACTTCTTGCGCAGTTCTACTGGATTGTGCGAGGCCTTGGCCAGCTTCCAGATCAGCGGGGTTTCCCCCAGCGCACCGCCGTACAGCAGCCGGGCTGGA
>CAZPLZ010000019.1:0-25999 GCA_964587525.1 uncultured bacterium
CGGAATCCATGGCCCGGTAGAAGAGGGTCCACGCTCGAGTACCACGCTGCCAGACACAACCTTGAGACTCCAGCCTGGGACCGGAACGGCGACCAGCGCGAGGGCGAGCGCAACCGTCACCAAAAAGGGGACCGCCCCCTTGTTCACTCTCAACGCTCCACGTGCAAATTCAAAAACGATGTCCTGATCACCTCTTCCCCCGCCGGCGTCTGTTTCACAGTCTCCATCGCCTCCACCACAAGCACGCCGTCAATCCTCCGCTGCTTTGTGAACTTGATCGCTATGATCTGCTTGCCCGTGTCATCGAAGAATCGGGTGACGAGGGGCAGCCCGTCAACATTCACATCCTCTTCCATGCGGTGAATCCCCAAAGCCTTACCTAGCGGGACATACTCCAGCGTCGTGGTCTCAGGTCCAGAGATCGGCATGTTGTGCCTGACCACCTTGATGGCAAAGCGCTTGCGCCCTCTGGCGGGGCCCGCCCCCAGGAGCCGCTCACCGAGACAGGTAAAATGATCGTGAAATCCCGGCGCCAGCTTCAGTTCAGCCCACTGTCCATCCCTATTGATCTCCATACGCCAGGGGCAGGCAGAACCTTTAGGGATTGGCGGGGGAAGTTTTTCCAGCCTCAACTTATAGCGCACTGTGATCGTCTTTGGGTCTGGTGCGCTCTGAGGCCGCCGGATTTCGCGGAGCACCTCCACAGAGAATCGCTTCACCCGGTCCCGGTTCCCAGCCCTGAGCTTGAAAATATCATCCACCTCATCTGAGAACGCGGCGCAGGGAAACACCCCTCCAAGGAGCACCAGGGAGAATCCAAAATGAAATAGATGTTGAGAAATGGGAACTATCCTCTTTCGCTTGCGCATCGCCACCCAGCCTCCTCTCAATTCAGCCACCCCCCTCATGTGTCCCTCCACCACCCTTATCTTAATATTATCCCACCGTGGTTTTCACCGCTATAATGACGCTTGCTTGGAAGCGATCCTTTCACACCTCAACCCCGTCCAGCGGGAAGCCGTGTCCTCGCCTGACGGCCCGCTGCTCATCCTGGCGGGCGCCGGTTCGGGCAAAACCCGCGTTCTGACACACCGGATCGCCTGGCTCCTATCCGACCGGGGTGTTGCGCCGCAATCAATCGCGGGGGTCACCTTCACCAATAAAGCGGCGGAGGAGGTGCGCGGACGGCTGCAGCAGCTGATCGGTCCGCGCAGCCAGGCCCTGTGGCTGCACACGTTTCACGCGCTGGGCGCCCGGCTGCTGCGCGAGTACGGCTCCGCGCTCAAACTCCCATCCGACTTTGTCATCCTGGACGAGGAGGATTCCCTCGCCCTGGTCAAGGGAGAACTCAAAGCCCTCGGCCGCGGGAACGACGTGCCCGGGGGAGCGAACGCCGTTTGGAACGCCATCAGCCGCGCCAAGTCTTCAGGGTTGTCGGTTCAAGCCTGCCACGAGCAGGCGCTCAGCGCCTCTGAAGAGCTCACGGCCCAGGTCTTCGAACGCTACGAGCAGGCCAAGGAGCGCGCGGTCAGCGTGGACTTCGATGACCTGATCCTCCTGCCGACCCGGCTGCTGACCGAACACCCCCAGGTGACGGCTCAAGTCCACGAACGCGTGCGCCATGTGCTGGTCGATGAATACCAGGATACGAGCCCAGCGCAGTACCGGTTCCTGTGTGCGTTCACGGGCCCGGAGCGCAACCTGACCTGTGTGGGCGACCCAGACCAGTCCATCTACCGCTGGCGCGGGGCGGATATCAGGAACATCATGGAGTTCGAGCAGGATTTCCCTGAAGCCCGGGTCATCACCATGGAGCAGAACTACCGTTCCACGGGGCGGATCCTTCAGGCCGCCTCGGCGCTGATCGCCCACAACCAGGCTCGCCGGCCAAAAGGCCTGTGGACCGAAGGCGAACCGGGTCCGCCGCTAGCCGTGTATCAGGCGCTGGATGAGACGGACGAGGCACGGTTCGTGGCCAGTTGCCTCCAGCGCTGGCTGGAAAACGGCTCCGGCGCCAAAGACTTCGCCGTCCTCTATCGCACGCACGCGCAGTCGCGCGTCCTAGAGGAGGCGCTGTCGCTGCGCCGGCTGCCCTACGCGGTGATCGGGGGGGTCAAGTTCTACGCGCGGCGGGAGGTGAAGGACGTGCTGGCGTATCTGCGGCTGTTACTCAATCCCGCTGACACGATCAGCTTAACGCGCGCGCTGGGCGCGCCACCCCGGGGCGTGGGTGGCGCCTCCCTGGCAAAGCTTCACCGCGCGGCGGAAGGCGCAGGCTGTCCTGTCCTGGAAGTGCTGGCGGGAGACGAGTTCCAGGCCCTCCTGCCGTCCCGGGCGCGGCCGGCGGTACGTGATTTCCTGGGCCTTCTCAACCGCATGGCAAACCAGAAGGCTGAGCGTGGCTATACCGCGGCGCTCATGGTCGCGCTGGAGGAGTCGGGATACTTGGCTTGGCTTGATCAGCGGGAGGGAGGGTTGTCGGTGGACCGCCGTGACAACTTACGCGAACTCCTCAACGCCGTTAAGACGGCCGAGAAATCCGGGGCCAGTCTCTCGGAGTTCCTGGAGCGGGCGGCCCTTTTGGCCGACATCGATCGGTGGCGTGAGAGCGAGGAGCTGGTGACCCTCATGTCGCTGCACAACGCGAAAGGTCTGGAGTTCAAGCACGTTTTCATCTGCGGGCTGGAGGAGGGGTTACTCCCCCATGCCTCATCGTTACACGACCAGGACGAGCTGGAAGAGGAGCGCCGGCTGTTCTACGTGGGACTGACCCGTGCCCGGGAAACTGTGGTCTTAAGCACGGCGCGCGGGCGGCAGCAGTACGACCGGTTCCAATGGGTGCAGGCCTCGCGCTTCCTAGGGGAGCTGCCGGAAGAGATCATGATGCACGTGGAAGGGCCGGAAGCGTTGCCCATCTGCTTGGTCGGCGCGGAAACGGGGGATCCATGACCAGATTGATCCTGGTTCTGTTCACCCTTTCCGGCATGTGCGCGCTCATTTACCAGCTCCTCTGGACTCGCTGGCTAGGATTACTGGTGGGCAACTTTGCCACGGCCACCGCCACCGTGGTCACAGTCTTCATGGCCGGCCTCGCGCTGGGCAACTGGCTCATCGGCCGGATCTCGGTTACCCGCTCTCCCAAAGCAGCTTTGATGCTGTACGCCGTGCTAGAAATTGGTCTTACCGCCCTGGCGGCGCTCTCTCCGGCACTGTTCTCGTCTACGTCGCCGTGGTTCCCCTGGCTCGCGGCCGCCTCAGAAGACCCGCTCCTCCGCGCCTTCCTCTGCTTCCTCGTGCTTCTGCCACCGACGATCCTGATGGGCGGCACCCTCCCCGCGCTGGTCCAGACCCTCTCCGCCACCGCACCTCGCGCCCTGGGGCCGCTGTACGCGTTCAATACCCTCGGCGGCGCATGCGGACCGGTCCTGGCCGCGTTCATCCTGATGCCGGAGCTGGGACTGAAGGTCACGCTCTTTCTCACCTGCGCACTCAACGCCGGCGTCGCCGCCACCGCCTTCTGGATCGCCTGGCGCTGGCCAGCATTGTCCCCCCTCACCCTACCCTCTCCCCCCTTCGGGGGGAGAGGGAATAAGGGAGAGGGGGAGAGCCCCCCTCCTACCCTCTCCCCCTCTGGGGGAGAGGGTAAGGGAGAGGGGGACCTTCCTCCTGGGCGGGCGCTGCCAGCTTGGGTGCCCTACGCGCTGGGAGCCTTCTCCGGCTTCCTTGCGCTGGCGTTCGAGATCGCCTTAACGCGCGCCTTCGTCCTCATGATCACCGGCGGCTCGGTGTACGGATTCGCCCTCATCCTCACCTCGTACCTCCTGGGGCTCGCCCTGGGTGCCAGCCTGGTCCGGAGGTGGCCACCCCAAAGCGCCAGCGGCGCATTGATGGTGTTCGCCGTGGCCCAGGGTGTGGTCTGGCTCTTCTCTCTCACCACGCCGTTCTGGGACCTGCTGCCGCCCCTGCTGGTCCGGTTCTGGTGGTTGGCGCTGCCATTCTGGACGCTTCAGCTCTTCAACTTCCTGGTGATCCTTTCACTGACGCTTGTCCTGACCACGGCGTTTGGGTACACCCTCCCCGCACTCGCCGCGGCGCTGCCGAAGCCTTCCAGTGCATCCATTGGCCGACTGTTCGCAGCCAACATGATAGGGGCCGTCATCGGGGCCCCGCTGGCCGGATTCGTGCTCCTGCCCTCCAGGCTAGAACTGAGCGGCACCCTGTTGGTGTTGGGGTCACTCGCTCTGTTGGCAGCCGCCGTGACCGCCGCGGCCGCCCGCCCCAGGCACATGCTGGCGATTCTCATCCCGGTGCCTTTTCTGGTGGCGCTGTCGTTTGTACTCCCCCCTCCAGACAAGTCAGTCATGAACGCCGGGATGTACAACCGGCCGCATGGGTTCAAGCCCGGCGGAATCAAGGGCAACGTCACGCCAATCGAAGGAGCGCACCGGATGGGCAAGATCATCTATCAAAAGGACAGCCTCACCGGCCGCATCGCGGTGCGCGCTGTGTCTCAGATGGAGATGTCCTTCGTGGTGAACGGCAAGCCCGACGGTTCCACCAGCAAAGTGGACATGTACACCCAGATCTTGATGGCCCACCTGCCGGCACTGATCCACCCGGCCCCAAAGCGGGTGCTGGTCATCGGGCTGGGGACCGGAACGACCACCGGCTGTTTGACCCTGCATCCGGAGGTTGAGGAGATCCACGTGGTTGAGATCGAACCGGCCCAGGTCGCTGTCTCGCGGTACTTCAGGCATCACAACTACAATGTGGTGAACAATCTCAAGGTTCACTTTCACCTGGACGACGCCCGGCATTTCCTGCTGACGGACGAGAGCACCTACGACATGATCGTGTCCGAACCGTCCAACCTGTGGGTGAGCGGCATGGTGAACCTGTTCACCAAGGAGTTCTACGAGAGCGTTCGGCAACACTTAAATCCAGGTGGGGTGTTCTTCCAGTGGATCCACTACTACCGCGTTGCCCCCCAGGATACGAAAGGTATGCTGCGCACCTTTCAGAGCGTGTTCCCGCACACCATGTTCTGGATCCACCAGTATGGCGACGCCTTCCTGATGGGGCGGATCGAGGGCATCGCAGTGGACATGGACGACTGGGAGCGACGGCTCGCCTCCCCCGCCCTCACCCAGGATCTCAAGCGCATCCAGATCTCCCCGCCCGCCGAGATCCTGAGCTTCTTCCTGTGGGGCCCCAAGGACATCGAGCGCTACGCGAGCGGGGCTGTAGTCATCACGGACGATTTCCCCTACCCGGAGTTCACCACGCCGCGCCTGCGCTATATGCCACAGGAAACGAAGAGACTCAGGGTCCGCATGAAGCTTTTCGGCCCGCTGGATCCTATGCCGCTTAAGCACGAGAGCACGGAGCGCCGATTGCAGTTAGGCGACTGGTTCATGGGGCGCGGCAGCCTGGCCCGCGCCAAAGCCGAGTACCGGCAGGCACTGGCGATCAACCCCGGGTCAGCAGATGCAACACACAAACTGGCGAGACTGGAAGACATCGAAAAGGGTATCTAACCCTCTCTACAGCAGCAGGAAGCCTAGCGCCATCAACCCCAGCGCAGGAATCAGTCCAAACGCCAAGGCCTTCTGGCTGGCGGACCGCGGATTCGCAGGTTCGCGCGTTTGCGACGAACGGACGGTCACGGTGGATGATCCAACAGCAGGTCTCAGGGCGGCAGGCGATTTGGATTCCGCCAGGGGGGCCTTCGCCGCCACCGGCACGCTTGCCCTCTGGATAGCCTTGAAGAGTTGAGGGACGCCGAGCGGCTCGTCGTACAATCCTGTCGCGATCATCAGACCGCCGCCCAACCCACCCACCGCACCGAGCGTCATGAGCACGATTCCCAGCCAGGCAAACTTGGGTCGCCGGGTCGCCTCATCCGGCAACACCTGTGTGTACCGCAACCTCCAGGTGTTCACGCGCGGCAGAAGCGCGAACAGCAGCGGCGGCGCCAGCAGGATGGACATCAGAAAATTGTTGAAAAAGATGATGATCCCCAGCACGGCAAACGGGACACCCTGAATCACCACATCGATCCCCCAGGCGATTGAAAACGCACACGCCGCGCTCGCAACCAGGCAGATGAAGATCAGGCCCATCCAATGGTCCTTGCGGCCTGCCTGCGGGGTTTCGTTTCCAAACATCGTGCGCCAAAAGGCGTACGGCACGAACCCGTACAGAAAATTCCCCACCATGCCGAACAAGCTGCCGGGGCCGAGACCTAAGAAAAAATCTCCGATCAGATTGCCAAAGGCAGAGCCCCAAGCTCCTGCCGGCCCAAACAGCAGAGAGCACACGATGGGGATGGCGTTGGCCGGGCGGATCTCGGTGACACCGGGTATGATCGGCAAGACTTTGAATGGGATCAGGATCGCCGCGAACAGGGCCGCCGACAGAGCTGTGAGGACAACCATCAGCGTGTTGCTCCACATGGCACGCAGGGCGTTCATGAGTGGTGGGGTAGCATCTTAACATGCCGCTCAGCCTGTCGGTCATTGTGCCGATTCGCAATGAAGCCCGGATCCTGCCCGGCTTTCTCGCCTCCCTAGCGCGCAGCCTCCCCAGTGCCCCACCGCGCCACGGGTGGCGGGCACCTCGGGGCGTCCGCATCAACGCAGTGCTGGTGGACTGTGGAAGCACGGATGGATCACAGGCGATCTGCCGTACCTGGTCCCGGCGGCGGCGGTGGCGCACCATCACGGTCGCGGTGGCCAGGCCATCGGTGGGTGCCGCAGTCCGCACCGGGGTCCAGCGCGGACGCTCAACAGCCGTGCTGGTGCTGCCCGCCGATTGCCGGCTCACCGCAGGCGCGGTGAAGGAGTGCCTCCGCAAGCTTAACGCCGGCGCGATCTGGGGTGGCTTTGAGAAAACGTACCGCCCCACTTCCCCATGGCTCTCGGTGTACCAGGCGGCGCTCAACCTCATCCGCACCCGATGGCTTGGGCACCTGGTCTGGACCAACGGGATCTTCTTTCGTCGCGACGCGCTGGCGCGCGCCGGCGGCATCCCTGTCTTAGGTTTCCTCGAAGATGTAGCCCTGTCCGACCGGCTGCGCACGGTGGCGCGCCCTTCCATCCTGCGCGGGCCCATTCAGGTCTCCTCGCGTCGCTATCAGCAGCGCGGGGTGCTCCGGCAGATCATTCTCAACGGGCTGATCCTTTTCGCTCACCGCTTCCTGGGCCTTTCTCCGCAGGCGCTGGGCCGCTGGTATCACCGGCAATGAAGTCCCTCTCCTTGCTTGCGTGCGCAGCCCCAATCCTCATCATGTGTGCAGTCTGGACCTGGCTTTCGCAGGATTTTATTTACGGGGAAGCTCATGCCCAAAGACCGATTGGCTTGTTCGTGGCGCTCTGGATCTTCGGCTGGGCTGGGTATGTCACAGCATGCTACGGGGTGGCCAGAAGAGCCCGGTCAAGCAGAGGGGCGGGCTTGATCCTCCTGATCGGACTGTTGGCCCGACTCTTCCTCTGGCCTTCGTCCCTGATACAGGAAGATGACCCGTACCGTTATCTGGCGGATGGCATGTGCCTGACCTACGGCGTCAACCCGTTCACGGTCACCCCGGTGGAATTGCAACGCGTGGCCGCCGGGGGAGACGCCCCCGGTCTCCCAGACGCGTTCATAACCTCGCTGCGCACCCCGCAGGCCCAGGAAGCGCTGGCGCGGGTCTCCTATCCCAGGTTGCGCACCATTTATCCGCCGCTGGCGCAGGCGGCATTCGCGCTCGGGAGCTGGCTGACCCCCTGGGACTGGCGAGGGCAGCGCGCCGTCGCCCTGCTGGCTGACCTCCTCACCGTCGTGGCACTCGCGGCGCTACTGCGTTCGCTGAAGTTGCCGCTCACCTGGCTCGTGGTTTACCTCTGGAATCCCCTGGTGCTTAAGGAAATCGCCAATTCCGCTCACATTGACGCACTCGCCACTGCCTTGCTGATCGGCAGTCTGGCCGCCCTCGCAACGTCGGCGAAGCCTTCAACCAAGCATCCGCACGTAAGGCGCTTTTTCGCGCCGGTGGCTTCAGGCATGCTGCTGGGCGCCAGCGCGCTCGCCAAGCTCTACCCCCTGGCCGTGCTCCTTTTAAGCGCCGCCGCCTGCATCAGGCTGGCCAGCCGACCCTTCGACTCGTCCGCTGCGCCCTCTCGCTCAGGGCTAGCCCTTCGACTGAGCTCAGGGCTAGCCCTTCGACTGAGCTCAGGGCTAGCTGCGGGGGCACTGCACCTGGGGTGTGTGCTGGGAACCCTCTCCCTGGGATATGCAGCGTTCGCTGGAGCGGGAGCCGGCAATCTCACCGAGTCGCTGTGGGTGTACCTTACACAATGGAACCGGAACGCTGGCCTGCGCCAGGTACTGGACTTCGCCACCGGCGTGGGGCCGCTGGCCCCGGCCACCGTACGGATATTTATCACCGCCCTGGTCCTCCTGGGGTTGGCTGCGCTCATGCTGTTTTTCATCCGACGCATCCTCATCACGGCCAACGGGCAGTCCTGCGTGGAGTGGCTACTAAAAGGGTCGATGGCGGTTCTGGCCGCCTGGCTGCTGACCGCTAAAGCGGTGTTTCCCTGGTATGCGGTTCCCCTGATCGCGCTGGCTGCAAGCCGTCCGCGCTTTTGGGTCTTAGGATTGTCAGGAGCCTTCGCCGCCTATTACCTGCTCTTTCTGGCTGAATACCGAGCCGGGCCCGCCGCCGCTTCCTGGAAGGCTGTCATCACGGCAGTGGAACACGGCGCGATCTGGCTCGGCCTCGGCTGGGCGTGGTGGAAAAGCCAAGGCGCCAGAACGGCGGCGTTCTGGCGCCTTTAGCCGACCATGAACAGGCGGCTGGGCTGCTATGCTTTCCGGAGGTTACTTGACAGTCCCTGGGTGCTCCTCGCCTGGATGCTCTTTACCCGGATGTTCCTTCCCCGGATGCTCTTTGCCCGGATGTTCCTTTCCACCCTCCTCCATCGCGGACCCTTCCAGAACCGCTAACCGTTCCTTGCTCACCCGCTTGCCGGCCTTCACCTTCACCAGTTTGTTCCCCTCATAGGTGAACCGCGGCTTCCCATTGACCTTGTGAATCTTGGTTGCGGTGACCTTCAGGGCGTCTCCGGACGGCTCAAGCCAGAAATCCAGGTCCAGGACATCATCGGATGTGGTGCTCTTGAAATCGGTGCACGCGAAGTATGTCTTGTCGTCAATCATGCGAACCGGGTCGTGGATCTTGACAAACTTCAATGTCCAGTCCTTGTTGAGTTCGTCATCGTGCATGGAGTGGGTCCCGCCCCCACTCTTCTGCAAGGCCTCGATATGGGCTGTCATCGCGGCCTTGATCTCGTTCCCGGTGAACGCCTTGGCCTTGGTGCCAGGATGTTCCTCCCCAGGGTGTTCCTTTGCGTGTTTGCCGGGATGTTCCTTACCCGGGTGCTCGTCCTTGGCCTTGCCCCCCATACCGTGGGCAGTCCATGGGACCGCACACACCACGCCCGCAACTGCCAGCATCGAAACGAATGTCCGTATCTTAACCATCGCTGTTATCCTCCTTCGTTGGAATCAAAATCGCGGTAGCGCCAAGTCGCGGTGAGCAGTCCCACCGGCTGGCCTTTCACTTCCGCATAAGGTTCAAGAAACCAGTTTAGCCTTCCCGAGTTCGGTGCCGGAGAGAGCAGGACATCCCGCCCGGTGCTTAAGAGCACCCGATTCGGATCCAGCGTGCCGAAGTAAAACTCGCGGCGGTCAGCGTGCTTCCACGCCTCCGAGATGTCCACCGGCACCCAGCCATGCTGGGAATGGTAAAACTCGGCCCAGCAATGATAGCCTTTCAACGTGCCCTCGGCCTCGTCCGGAAGGGGATAGCCCATGTTGAACCGGGAAGGGATGCCCGTCACCATGGAAAGTGACATGAACAGGGAATGAAAATCCGTGCAATTCCCCTTCCCGACTTCACAGGCGTAGACAGAATCGCCATGACCCCAGCCCTCTCCGTTTTTTTCGTACTTCATGTGCTTGAGCACGTAATCATACAGGGCCCGGGCTTTGGCCAGCGACTCGCCGCTCTCACGGGTCACATCCTCCGCGATGGCCCTGATCTCGTCATTGACAAGCACCAGACCCCGAGGCTCAAGATGGAGAGACGCTGGCTCCAGTCCTTTGGCTCGATCGCGGCCATCCGGGGCGGACCGGGAGTCATCCGCGGCCGAATCCAGCCCGCGCTGGGTGTGCCGTTTCACCCGCCAGGTCAGCCTGATGGTCTGGGGCTTCCTGGCACTCTTCCCCTCGGCAAAAAACACTTTGTTGCCGTACTCCTTTTCGGTCGTGAACCGGTAACGGTAGGGCGACTCAACGTCTACCAACGTCACTTCTTGCGCGCTTCGCTCCTGCGGCACGGGGAGCCACACCCGAAGATGTTCCTTTGAATCAATTATGCCCGGAAGGGTAACCTCGAGCGTGAGCTCAAACTCGCGAGACGCCGGTCCAGCCGGTGTGTCTGCGTTCGTCCCACCCGCGAGCGCAAGCGCGATCGCGAGGCCGTACATGAGGTTGTTCACCATCACTTCCATGCCATAACCCCTTTCGAGCCCGGATGATTCCCACGGAACCTTTGAACCCGAACCGAGTATTATACATGCTGACAAGATGAAACGGTTTTTGCCACTCCTCGCCGTCGTCGTAGCCCTGGGAGTCTGCTTTCTGTTTCTGCCTGTGAAATCTTGGTTTCTCGCTTCGCGGCACTGGGTAGAAGCGCTGGGGTTTTGGGGGCCTGCGGTCATGGCCCTGGTCTATGCGACCCTCACGGTCGCGATGATCCCGGGCAGCGCCCTGACCTTGGGACTGGGCCTCCTGTTTGGGCTGTGGGTCGGGGTGGCCACCGCCGTCGTGGGAGCGAACCTGGGAGCGTTGGGCGCGTTCCTTCATGGCGCGCACGCTGCTGCGCTCCAAGGCTGAAGCGCTGGCGCGTGCCAATCCGAAATTCGACGCCATCGACTCAGCCATCGCCCGGGAGGGCTTCAAGATCGTTTTCCTGCTGCGGCTGTCGCCAGTCTTTCCCTTCACGATCCTCAATGTCCTGCTGGGCGTCACCAAGGTGACCCCCGGCGCCTATGTCCTGGCCAACCTGCTCGGCATGTTACCAGGCACCTTCATGTATGTGTACCTTGGCTCCCTGGGTGAAGCCGCCGCGGGCGGGAGTTCACCAGGACAGATCGCCCTCAAGGTGCTCGGGTTTGCCGCAACGGTCGCGGTGACGGTCTACGTCACTCGCATCGCCAAAAAAGCGCTGACGGACATTCAGCCGCAAGCCAACCCGGCATGACCCAGCACGTGGAGGGGCCGCAGCTCATTCAGGGCGACCGGTACGACACCGCGTTGCTCCGCCATGTTCACCCGCCCGGCCACATCAATCCCACACCGAGCGAGCGGTACAACTTGGTGGTGATCGGCGCGGGAACAGCGGGCCTGGTCACGGCGGCGGGCGGCGCAGGACTGGGAGCTAAAGTCGCGCTCATTGAAAAGCACATGTTGGGAGGCGACTGTCTCAATGTGGGCTGCGTGCCCTCCAAAGGCATCATCCGGGCGGCCCGGGTGGCCGCGGAAGTCCGCAACGCTGGCGAGTTCGGGATTCGACTCGCCGGCAGCCCAACAGTGGACTTCGGTGCGGCCATGGAGCGCATGCGCCGCCTGCGGGCGTCCATCGCGACCAATGACTCGGTGGAGCGTCTCGCCAAGCTGGGGGTGGACGTGTATTTCGGCCAGGCGCGGTTTACCGGGCGCGACACGATCGAGGTGGACGGACACCAACTGAAGTTCAACGCGGCCGTGTTGGCGACCGGCGCACGGGCGATCATCCTTCCGGTTCCGGGCCTGGCCGAGGTGAACCCGCTCACCAACGAAAATCTTTTCACGTTGACGGCCCTGCCGCCCCGGCTCACCGTGATCGGCGCCGGCCCCATCGGCTGCGAGATGGCCCAGACTTTCCGGAGATTCGGCAGCGAAGTCTCGATCGTGAGCCTGGACCCGCGCATCATGCCCCGGGAGGACCCAGACGCCGCCGCGGTGGTTCAGCGCCAGTTTGAACTGGAGGGTATCCGGCTGTACCTGAATGCAAAAGTGAAGACAGTGGAGCGCCGCGGCCAGGAAAAAGTCATCATTTTTGAGCGTGAGGGGAAAGAAGAGTCCGTGGCCGGAGACGAGATGCTGATCGGGGTGGGACGGGCGCCCAATGTGGAAGGGCTGAATCTGGAGGCGGCCGGGGTGGCCTATGGCAAGCAAGGCGTCACGGTGGACGAGCGCCTGCGGACCACCAACCGCCGGGTGTTCGCGGCGGGCGATATCTGCTCGGTGTACAAATTCACCCACGCGGCCGACGCCATGGCCCGGATCGTGCTGCGCAACGCCCTCTTCTTCGGGCGATCCCGGGCCACGGACCTCATCATTCCCTGGTGCACATACACGGAGCCGGAGGTCGCTCACGTTGGCATGTATGAAGCTGATGCGAAACGAGCAGGCCTCCCCGTCACGACGCTGGATGTTCCCCTCGCGGATCTGGACCGGGCCATCCTGGACGGCCAGACCTCCGGGTTCGCCCGTCTGCATCTCAAAACCGGAACCGACCGGATCCTGGGAGCCACCATCGTCGCGGCCCATGCCGGCGAAATGATCGGCAAGCTGGTCCTGGCCATGAAGGCCGGGGTGGGCGCGGCCACCCTTTCCAGCGTCATTCATCCCTATCCGACCCAAGCGGAGGTGATCCGCAAGCTCGGCGACTCGTATATGCGTACCCGTCTGACCCCGAGGGTCAAAAAAATAATGGCAGCCCTGCTGCGCTGGAGGCGATCATGAACCGGACCTTCCTCTTCATCGTGTCTGTGCTCCCCATGACGGTCCCGCCTGGTGGGGGACACGCCCAGGCAAGTGCGCCCGGGCAGGAAACTGCGCTAGCTGGCCAGACGTTTGATCACGCTCACGCGGCCTACGCCGAGGTGCTGGCTGAACATATCCGAGACGGCCTGGTGAACTACACCGCCTTGAAGAAACACCGGAAACCCCTGGACAGGTACCTCGCCAGCCTCGCTGCGGTGAGCCAGGATGAATTCGACGGGTGGACCAAGTCCCAACGGATGGCTTTCCTTATCAACGCGTACAACGCATACACGCTTCAGCTCATCATCGAGCACTACCCGGTCAAGAGCATCAAGGACATCGGCGGCTGGATCCGCGGCCCCTGGAAGCAGCCGGTCGTGCACCTTTGGGGCGAATCATCCACGTTAAACGACATCGAGCATGGCATGTTGCGGAAAACCTATGAGGATTCCAGGGTGCATTTCGCGCTGGTGTGCGCTTCCCTCTCCTGCCCCGTGCTGCGACCCGAAGCCTACCGGGCGAAGGACCTGGAGGCGCAGCTTAATGACGCCGGCGAAAAATTCCTGGCCGATCGCACCCGCAATACCTTTGACCTTTCGAAGCGCACGGCGGGCATTTCATCGATCTTCAAATGGTTCCGGAGCGATTTCGGGGCGGGTGAACCCGAGGTGCTGGTTTTCCTGTCCCGGTTTGTCTCACGGAACGTGGCCCGGAGCCTCGTCGAGGGAGGCTGGGACGTTTCCTACCTCCCTTACGACTGGAGTCTGAACGACCGAGCTTCTGCGACGCCATAGAGGAAGTAGCCTTCTGGTCAGATTTGGACGATCTGGACCATCCCGGTTTCGCCGACGGGCACGCCCGGCCCGCCGCTGATCACGAGCACCCGGTCGCCTCTTCTCACCATCATGCGCGCGAGCAAGAACTTCCGCAGGCGCGGAACCATCTTCGCAAGCTGGAACCGCTGCTCCGTACACAGGGCCTCCACCCCCCAGTAGAGCGAGAGCCGGTGAAGCATCCTTGCCTCCCGCACGACGGCAAGGATCGGCACGGCGGGGCGGGCGCGCGAAACCCGCGCCACGGTACGGCCGGTGAGACTGGGAACGATGATGGCCCTGGCCCTGACCCCCGCCGCCATCCGGCAGGCTTCCCGGACGATGTACTCCGAGGGATGGCTGGCGGGCGGCAGGCTCTCCCACGGTGATCCGGAAAAATCCTTCTCCGTGACCTGGATGACCTGGCTCAGGGTCCTGACCGCCTCCACCGGATACTTCCCGATCGAGGTTTCCCCCGAGAGCATGATCGCGTCCGCACCCTCCTCCACCGCGTGGGCGATGTCCGTCACTTCGGCGCGCGTCGGACGGGGGTTCTCCACCATGGACTCCAGGACCTGGGTGGCCACGATGACCGGCTTGCCAGCCCGGCGGGCACGGCGGACGATCTCCTGTTGCGCTCCGGGAACTTTCGCAAAGGAGACCTCGATCCCCAAGTCCCCGCGGGCGACCATGAGGCCGTCGGCCGAGGCCAGGATGTCGCCGAGGTTCTCCAAGGCCTCCTGGCGCTCAATTTTTGCAATCAGCAACGGTCTGCGCCCTTCCCTCCCCGCGGATCGCTGGACGCGGCGCAGGTCGTCACCGGACCCAACGAACGAAACCCCCACAAAATCCACGCCCGATCGCACCCCGTACGCCAGATGGCGGCGGTCTTCGGCCGTGAACGCCGAAAGGGAGAGGCGCGTCCGTGGCATGTTGATGCCTTTGCCCGAGGTGATGACCCCGCCGGTCGCGACGCGGCAGAGCACGGACGTTTTCTCAACCTTCACCACGATGAGCTGGATCGTTCCATCCGCGATGAACACCGACTGGCCCCGTTTGAGATCATGCGTCAGGCACGGGTAAGCGACCGGGATGACCCCAGCATGGGAGCTCCCCCTGCGGGAGGCGAGCCAGACCCGGTCATTCCGCCTCAGCGTCATACGCTCCGCCGGCACCTTTCCCACCCGGATTTTCGGGCCGGGGAGGTCCTGAAGAATCCCCGCAAACCGGCCGGCCTTTCTCGACGCGGCGCGAATCTTCCTCACGTAGGTCGCGAAATCACCGCGGGAGGCATGGGCGGAGTTGATCCGGAACACATCCACACCGCTGTGGATGAGCGCCTCGATGATTTTTTGCGACGAGGACGCCGGGCCGAGGGTCGCAACAATCTTTGTCCGCTTCCGCCTCTGCGTCCCAGAGACCTTCATGAGCTAGCCCGGATTATTCAAGAATTTCGCCTTGTTCGCTCCTGACCCCACAACCGTTCCGGCCACAGACTGAGCGACCGAGCGTCCTTAGGAAGACAAAAGGAGTGGCACGCCTCTTGCTGCATGAAGCGATTGATGAAGACACAACACGCAGCGAAAGAAGGCAGCCACCGCATGACCCAATTTACCATAGCGTCCCCACGTAGCGCTTCGTTTCAGAACTCACTTCGCACGACGTCTTTCGCTCCAAAGGTGTCGAACGCTCCTGACGGCGTTTCCCTGCGCCTCCCCTTGGCCGTTCAGGACAGGACGCTCGCGTCCTTTGAAACGCATGAATAGTCCGGGTTATACTTGCTAAACACTCATGAAAAGATTTTTACTCCTCCTCGCCGCTGTCGTCACCCTGGGAGTGGCGTTTCTGTTTCTTCCAGTGAAAGAATGGTTTCTGGCCTCACGCCAGTGGGTGGCAGCGCTGGCGCGAGACAACTTGCAACTCAACGCCGCAGGCAAGAGGTTTCTGGCTGATCGGGGCCGTCATACCTTCAATCCGACGACACGGGGCTGGAGCCTGAACGAGCTTGCCCCCGTCATCCCCCCCAACTGAGCCAGTTTCAAAAATACTTTCAGGGATGCCGGGGTGTGAGAATGCTGATGGTGTGCTTGGTGTTCGCTTGTTCCGGCACATGTCAGTATGTGTGTGCAGAGCGTGTTGAATCTCCTTTGTCATTGGAGTATGGAAAGCGTATCTGGCAGGACGCACGGCACATCGTTGGCTCCCCCTTTCGGTGGGATCGGCGAAACTGGTCGTGGGCCGGCGCGGCGATCCTCGGCATCGGAGCCGTGTCCCTCGCCGACAAGTCAATCCACAACCTGGCGCAGAGGCACCGGAGCAGCACCAGTAATGACATCGCTGAATTCTTCAATCCATTTGGACTCGAGGCAAAGTACGCGGTGATGGGCGCCTTTTACCTGACGGGCTTGATCGTTCGAGATGAGAGAGCCAAGGCCGTGGCCCTGGACGCGTTTGCAGCCCGCCTGATCGCGTCCGGTATCGTCACCTCCTCGTTCATGGGTGTGGCGGGACGGAGCCGTCCTTCAGAAGACGGAGACCCCTATGTCTTCCGACCGTTCGGAGGCAGCACGTCTTTCCCATCCGGGCACGTCACAGCCGCCTTCACTTTCGCTTCCACGATTGCGGCCCACTACGATCAGCTCTGGGTTAAGTTGCTGACGTACGGTGTCGCCACTGGGGTTGGCCTGTCCCGCATTAATGACGATGCTCACTTTGCCTCAGATGTCGTGGCGGGAGCGATGATCGGCACCCTGGTGGGGAATGCGGTGGTCCGCTTCAACAGAGCGCAGCGAGGCAGGCTCGGGTTCGTGCCACTCCTGGACAACGGGAAGGGCGGGCTGGCCATCGCGACCAAATTCTAAGCGTGGTCTCATAACGGCCAAAGGCCGTCGTCTAGCGCTCCACGCGAACCAGGCCAAGGATTCTCGGCTGCTTTCCAGTGATGTAATGAACCTGCATAACCGGGGTGACCTCATCGCCTCTGCGGATCCTGAGCCGGTCAATGCGATACCCCGCAGCCGGCGAGATGGGAAGACAGACTGATCCTTCCGGCCCCACCGGGATTTCCTCTGTCGTTTCATCAGCCCTGGATAAACGCTCGACCATACCTTCCTCGGCCAGACCGTAGAACACGCTGAGGTCCACCGCACACAGCGAGGTTCTTTGAATGGTGAATCGATCAAGCGGCGTCACGACGTCCAGATATGTCCGACCAATGATCTCCTTTCGTTTCATCAGTGTTTCAACCAGGAACTCGGCGGCCTCAGGGGGTTCCACCTTTCCCTCGGCCACGGCGGCCTGGATCATGGACCGGTCAAAAGCCATAACGATCTTGGCAGCCCAAAATTCGTCAGTGGGGTGCACCTCCGAAAACGGCCAGTAAGGAAACGCGCCTTTCCATTGTCGGGGATCAAAACCCTCGGCGGAAAATGGCCCTACCGAGGGCCAAGGAGGCCTGACTTCTTCCTCCCAGGGCCGCTTCCACAATCCCAGACTGAAAAATCCCAGGGTGGCGTAGTTCCAGTCCCATGCGTGCTCCCACCCATAGGCATACTGCCCTTTGGGGTGAAGACGGTGAACGCCCAGCGCGAGGCCGAAATCCAACAGGTAATGACGCAGGAAGTGCCGGTCATCCTCCTCCACATACATGTCCAAGGTATTGTCTCGCTTCATATCGGTGTGGCTGACCCAGGCCGCGAACACCTTGAGGCCGCGCAGCTCCCGCCTGTGCTCGTGATCCACGACATCGTTGGGGTCATCCTTCCGGCGGCCCTCGAGCGGGAAGCCACCCTTCGGCTTGCCGGGCAAGAACTCGCTCGCCAATACCCGATAGCGGCCGTCCGGCTGCCGCGGCACCGCCGAGAGTATCTCCTCAATGTCATCCCATGTCAGCCGGCGCTGTACCTTCATCTCGTTCTCGATCTTCGCCTTCGGGCTTAACCTCAAATCACCCTTGCGAAATGTGAAGATGCTGTCGCTCGGCACATGAAATCCCATCGCCCAGAAGAGCCGGTTCACAATCACACCCGTTGCCAGCTCCGCTGCCGCAACCTCGGGGGCCCCGAACTTCATCAGAAACAGCCGTCCGGTGGCGTCCCGGGCGAAAAAGCCGGAGCTGACACCGGTGATCTTCCCTTGTACGATCATCAACGGCACTCGCGGAGGCCTCGTGACATGAGGGCCGCGGGCGAGACCCTCGGCGGCAAGCACTGCTTTTCCCACCCGGTTGGTAAACCACGTCGAGTCAGGAACTTCATCCAACGCGTTTGTGTTTTGCGCAAGGGTCTTGCGTCTCAACTCGAGTTTCCTGGTCAGCCAGCGCGTGCCGAAGACTCTGGCGTAGTAAAGACTTTTCTTGAAGTCCAGTTCCTTCGGCTCCAGGATGTCCCGGGCGTCATCCACCTTCCACACGATGGGCTGGTCCTTGAACCGAAGCTCATCAGCCCACAAGCCCTCCGCGCCGCAGGCCAAGACCAACACCCAGATCGACCCAGCCAAGGTCACAGCCTGCGCGTCCGTTCGTGGAACGCTCGCGCCGGATCAAAAGAGACGAAAAACTCGAAGCCGTCCCCATAGCTGAGATCCAGCTTCACATTGGTGGCGTCCTTGGCTCCAAGCAGGAAGCCGAACCCATAGCCGGCTTTCCAGGTGCTCCCGAGCTGGCGATAGGAGAGCCCGGCGCTCCCCAGGTCCGCGTACACCTCCCCCAAGACCTTGTCATGGACGGGATACCGGTATTCGACCGTTCCGGACACCACCTGCCGGTCCCTGAACGTCCCTCGCTTGTACCCGCGCAGCGTCCTCGCGCCGCCCAGCCGCGGCAATGCGGAGAAGGGAATGATGCCGCCGCGATGCTCGTCCACCGCCTCCAGAGCTCCCTTCAGCACCAGCACCCGCGTCTCCCGAAACAGATTGAGATACGCGGCCGTGACGGCGCCGTAATGGAGGTAGCTGACTCCCCGCTGCCGGGGAACTCCCCCCACGTAGACCTCCCACGTCGTCCCCCGCGAGGGATGGCCCCGGCGGTTGGTGAGGTTCACTTCGACATCAAGTGTGACTTCGTGCGTGTCCACACCACCTTGAAACCTCTCCAGGCGGCTGATGTCATAGACCTGCTCAATGGAAGGCGTGCCTGATAACGCCCTCCGCGACCGGCTGAAGGTCTGTCGGGTATAGATCCAGGAGAGGCCTGCTTTGAGCCGGCGCCCGCGACTGGCCGATCCGTATCCCGTGCGCAAAGCGGCCAGGTCACGGCGTTCGCTGTATCGCGTGTCCACCTTTGCATCCCGCGGGTCCCGTAAACCTCCCGAAAAACCCCGCCCATGCATGCCGTAGCCTGAAAACGGCAGGGACGGATGCGCTTCACGGCGGAGATGAATCTCCACCCAAACTGGCGCTCCGCCGAACTGGACGCTTTCGAATCCAAACTCGAGCAGGTGGAAATGCTTCCCTCCGTAGTCAGTCCTGGCCGCAATCTCCTCTCCATGGCCGAGGAGATCCAGATGAAAAGCCTTGATGCCCGCGGAGGGGCCAAGTTCGTTGCGAGAGTTGGCCACCGGCACCACACCGGCGGTCCGCGCATCGTTGTAGAGGAAATCCACAACCCGCTCAACAACGGCGCGGTCATCCACCCAGCTCACCAGGTGCTCGAATGGGATGAAAAAATTCCGGATGAACCACCGGGGCGGCGTCAGCAAAAGGCGAGATGTTCGCAGGACGACGTGAGGAGCGCCGGCCTGCGACACGATTTCCCACCCCCGGGCCTGATTGGCCGGCACACCGGAGCTGCTGCTACCGGATTGAGCGGCCATGGCGAGAGTGGGCATCATCAGGACGACGAGCCAGACCCACCTCACCACCAGGTTGGACACCCAGCCGAGGCGCCCCCCTTCAAGAGGCGCCAACCGGGCAACTACAACCGTGCCTGTTCCATCCGTTCTTTTTCGGCGAACGTTCTCCCTATATGCCTGACGGCCACGAGCCAAAGGAAAACACACGCCACACTCAGGCCCATGAGAAACCGTGAAGTAAACCCGTGATGGCTGAGCCAAAGGGTATAAGCAATCAGGACGATTCCGCCAACCGCCTTGCCCCCCCGCAACACGAACATGTCGATCACCGCCTTGCTCTTGTATTTTGCGATGGTGCCAAGAGGGACATAGAGAATCTCTTTGGAAGCCTGGTTGATCGAATACCCGAACGCGGCCTCACCGGCGATCGTGAGGGCGATCACCATCAAGATCGGCATAAAGAAAAAGGCGGCGGACCCCAGCAGGAGCGTCATCGGAAGAAACAGCAGGCCATAAAACACGCCCCACCGCCTGTGAACCAAGGTGGTCACGAACACCTGCACGAAGAGCGCGACGAACATGGCAACGGTAAATACCTTTCCGGTATACGCTGACATCGCGTCCCGGCTCTCGATGGAGTCCGACAGCGTCGCAAAAAATAGATAGTCCACCCATGTGGAAATCACCTCATAGACTCCCACGATGGCAAGGATACAGATCAAATACTTGGAAGCCAGAATGGTCGTTCCCCCCTCGAACATGACCGCGATCGGCGTCTTTCCTTCATGCCCGCACACGGCCGTCTCTCTCCTCGTATCAGCCTCCTGGGAGCCCGCGATCCCCTTGAGACGGTGGATGATGAAAAAGATCGGCACGAGGAACACGGTCACCACGAGAATAATGTGATTTCCCAAGGACTCGCTCATCGTCGCGACCACGAGGGAGCCGATGATGCCCCCGACAAGCCCGCCCGCGCCGATCACGCCGTAAAACTTCCTCGCCTCGCCGGACGAATACACGTCATTCAGATACGTCCAGAAGACGGTCACCATCACCGTGATGTAAATATCCACGAAAAAATAAAATCCGATCTTCACGACGGGGCCGGGGGCATACTCGTAGAAGGCCCAAAAGACCCAGCTGGCGACGAGAAACACCGTGGTGAACAGCTTCACCAAACTTTCACGGGAAAAATAGCACATGAGCACCGAGTGCAGCATAATGACGACCGGGATGAACAGCACGGCGCCGGTTTTGAACAAGGGGTAATAGTCCGAGCCGAACGCTTTAATCACGCTCGACGTGCGAATGGGCTTCAGGGTCCAGAATGCCGCGATGACGAGAAAGAAGAATGAGAAGAGCAGGGCGACTTTCTTCATCTCGGAAGCGCTTACACCGAAAAGACCTACTCTCTGCATCCCACCTCCAGCGTTCGAACACGACCATCAATCAACGTATGCGATTCCGGCCTGCGAAGAGGCGATTTGTACCGGGCAACCTGATGCTTACTTCCTGACGGGCTCTGAGCTTACGACCGGCTCCCTCCCTGCCGGCACCTCAGCGATCCAGCTCTCCAGAAGCTGCAACGCCTCGCTATCCCGCATCTGGCGCGGGGGGCTCTTCATGCAAAACGCGGAGGCGGCTTCCAGCGGGCCCCCGAGGTTCCGGTCCTTGGCCACTTTGGCGCAGCGTATCGCGTCAATGGCGACACCGGCGCTGTTGGGGGAGTCTTCGACGCTCAGGCGCAGTTCCAGGTTGTTGGACACATCGCCAAACCCTTTCCACTCCATGCGGATAAAACACACCTTGTTGTCCTTCTGCCAGGCGACGTGATCCGAGGGGCCGATGTAAATCCTCTCGTCGGCCAGGCGAATATCCAACTGGGATTGAACGGACTCCGTCTTTGACTTGCGCTTGTTCTTCAACCGCGAGCGCTCGATCATGTTGAGGAAATCGGTATTTCCGCCGGTATTGAGCTGATAGGTGTGCTGGAGTTCGACACCCCGGTCATCGAGGAGCCTGGCCAGCACGCGATGGATAATCGTGGCGCCGACCTAACTCTTGATGTCGTCTCCGACGATCGGGATCTTTCGGTCACGAAACCGCCCTGCCCATTCGGAATCAGAGGCGATAAACACGGGGACACAGTTGACCATGGCCACGCCGGTTTCCAGACACGCCTCGGCATACTCGCGTACCGCGCGTTCAGATCCAACAGGCAAGTAGCAGACCAGCACCTCCGCATCGGTCTCACGCAGCACGCGCACCACATCGCATGATTCCTGATCTGAAGCGAGGAATGTCTGGTGGTCAGGGTACTCCGCCATATGCGGCGCGACGCCATCCAGGAGCGGTCCCATACGGACCATCACCCCCGTGCTTTGAATGCGCGGCTGGAAGATCGTTGTGCAGTTCGGCGGGGCGAAGACGGCCTCCTCAAGAGGTTTCCCCACTTTCCTGCGGTCAATATCGAAAGCCGCAACGACTTGAACGTCCCGAAGGCTGTAACCTCCGATCCGGGGATGCCGAATTCCAATAGACCGGCTGTCGGAAGCCTGTCCATAATATTCCAGTCCCTGCACAAGCGAACTCGCACAGTTCCCGACGCCTGCAATGGCTAACTTCAATTGCCTTTTCATGAGCACGGCTCCTTTTTCCATTCAATGTTCAAAGTGGTGCATTATAGCCGACCCGGTGCGTACGAGCCAACGGCTGACCCCGCAGAACCGGATCACGGCCGTGGTCAAGCAGTATATTCCACGCCCCAAACACACCGGCGCGCGCGGTCAGCCAAGCGAGACGATAGTCCAAGCCTGAAAACAACAGCACCACGGCGACACCCAATCCATTGAGGAGGGCGGTGACGAAGCTGTGCAGCATGTACTTCGTCCTCACGCGCTCCACCCGCTTCGCGGTCAGCGAGCCGCGCAGATCCGTCATGACGGCGTACAACACGCTGCCCAGGAGACCAGCCAGCACCGTCGCCAAAGGAACGGACATTCCCATCCGAACCACGAACGAAATCATCAGGAGAAAATCGACCAACGTGACGAACACCAACGAGATGAAGGACACCGCCCTGACCGCCCGGTTTTGCCGCCGCCGCCGGACGAACGACCGGGGTGCAAGCGCGCGCAGGACATAGAGAAAACGGTGAAGCGCCGTCACCTGGGTCAGGACAGCCACGAACACCAACGCCGCCACCGCAAGAGCATACGGTGGCATCGCCACCGTTGGCGCGAGGACGCCGGGATCCAGAAACGGGGCCAGCGTCACGCAAGTTCCGAGCACGACCACCCGCTGGCCGCGCAGCATCCACCCCACCTCTGAGAGACGGATCCCCAGCGCTTCGCCCCGGGCCCGGATGTACGGAACGAGAGCGGAACCGACGAGAGCGAGCAGCACCACGAACAGCACCCAGCTCTCCCGGTAGAACCACCCCAGACCGACGAGCAACGCCGCATCGCTGTAGCGGTCCAGCACCGAATCCAGAACCACCCCTCCCTTAGTCTGCGCGTTCCTGGCGCGGGCCAGGCGGCCGTCCAGGAAATCGGAGATCCCACCGAGGTAGTACAGCCAGCCGCCGAGAAAAAAATTTCCCGTCGCGACCGCGACGCCGGAGAACAGGGGGAACAGGACCGAGAGGCCCGTGACCGCTGACGGCGGGACCTCGAGCAATATGAGGGCGCGCAGCATGGGACGGGTCAACCAGGCGAAATACCCTCGGAGCCACCGGCCAAGCAGGAAAAAGGACCCGCGTTTTTCCAGCTCCCGGTCCCGGAACGCGCCGTGAAGGGTGGAATACACGGCGTACGCCAACATGCCGCCAACGAACCACACGGTCAGGGCCGCGGGCAGGCCGAAGACGAGCCAGGCCGGTTCGGGTGCATACCCGGTCACATCACACCTCCCTTGAGGAACCTAACCACTCGAGCCATAGGCTCTCCAGGAATCCAACGCACTGGCACTCCGCACACAACCAACCGTGCATTTGTCCTCGCATCCCTTCTCTTTGTAAAACTGCTCCTGCAAATCACTGAACGAATACTCCAGCAGGGGCTTCTGAAAAATTCTCCTGGTTTGCGAACACCAAGACACATTCCCGAATTCATCGATGTAGAGATAACGGCACCCGGCCCGGCACTTGAACGGCGCCCTCCCCCGGGCGATCAGTTCATCGGTGTACTTCTTCCCGACATTCCAGAAAGGGGGATCGACGATGGCCTTGGCGCCCTCATAGACTTCCCGCTCCTCGTCGCTCAAGTTGATCTGGCCGTTTCCGTCGTGGAGAACCTGCACCGTGGATTTAAAACCGTGGCTCTTCGCAAACTCCAGCACCTCCAGGACCTCCTGCGGCGGTGCGGCCCCAATCACCGAATTCAGGTTCACCCGGAACCGGGAACGCTTCGCCACCATCGCCAGTTTTTCCCTCAGGGGCTTAAGGGTCTTCACCGTGAGATCGTTGGGCATGACCCCATCGACGCTGATTTGCATGTCCGTCAAACCGGACTCGTTCAACTTGTCCACGACCCCCTCAGTCAGCAAGTAGGCGTTGGTAATGATGGCCCGCCGCACAAACAACCTTCTCGCGTACTGAACAACATCAAACACGCCAGGATGCAGCAAAGGTTCCCCTCCCGTCACCGTCAAGGCCAGCGTCCCCAGGGCGTGGAGTTTGTCGATCCGTTCGTTGAGCACGGCCGGCGGAACCGGAGGCGACTGCTTGTCGTACTCGTTACAGTAACCGCAGGACAGGTTGCACCTCCTCATGATGACCAGGTGCGCGATGAACGGGCGGTAACGGATTCTCCGGAAGAGCTGAGTGAGTTCCACCGGATTAACGCAACCGCTCAACACCGGTGATGAAGAGTGTCCGGGAAGCGGCTTGGTGGACGTGAACGACGACGCCCTTGCCGACCCTGCGGCCCGACTGCTCGACTTCAAGACGGATGTTGAGGAAGGACCCCTGCGCCCCGCCATCCAGGACCGGGATGGGAACCTGGTGACGATCGGTCACGACCGTGCGCGGCTGAACGAGGGAGTCCCTGGCGTGAGGCTGGTCACGCCAAACCGTGTAAAACACGCTCCGTCCGGTGCCATCCTCAATGCCATGAAGGACCGCCAGATCCTGAAAGTGCAGCACATCCCCCTCTGGCTCCCGGGAGCGCACCTCAAAATGATCCAGAGGGGTCATGCGCCGGTACCAGATTTCCCCGAACTTCCTCTGTCGCTCCCGGAGGGATCGCACGACGTACTCCGCCGCCCCCGGCTCCGGATACCGGCCCTCCTCCACCACAGCCCTGATCGCACCTTCCGAAAAGGACATGATGATCTTCGTCGCCCAAAAAGCATCCCGATCCGTCATCAGCGCGAGCGCGCGGATGGGAAGATCGGGACGCCACCGCCGGGGATCAAAATTCCCGGACTCAAAGATGCCGATGGATGGTATCTCGCTGGATTGATTCGCTTCCCAATACGGTTCTTTCAACCCCAGCCGCATGATGCTCGGGACCATGACGGAATAGTCCACGCGGTGCTCGTATCCGGTCTTCTTCGACTTGGGCAGGATCGAGCCGGAGCCCAGGGAGGAGCCGAAATCGATCATGTAGTGCCGGATGAAACCCTCTCCCGGTTCGCCCTGGTACATATCAAGCGTGTTCTGCGCCCGGACATCGTTGTTGTTGATCCACGCCGAGAACAGCCGGTACGCGCGCAGCTCCCGGCGATGCTGGTGCGGAATCCGGTCGTTGGGGTCGTCCCTGCGCCGGCTGTCGTAGGTGAAGGGCCCCATCGGAACCCCCGCAAGGCCCTTGCTGGCGAACACCCGCACCGTTCCATCAGCCCCAATGTTGATGCGGCTCATGATGAATTCCAAGTCCTCCTGGGTCATCGCCCGCTTGCGGCCGTACCGGTCCTTCGTCGTGGCGCGCTCGCTCAAGGTGAAGATGGTGCGGGGAACATGAACGATGTAATTGCTCGGAACATTGTACCCCGCCGCATGCAGGATGAGCGTGGACACGATCTCCGCGCCGCTGCTGAGCCCGCTGAATCCCAGCGGGTCAAACTTCAGGAAGTAGACGTCGCCGGCGGCATCTTTGATGACGAACCCCGGGGAAACCCCGTCCACCTTGCCCTTGATCACCGTCCACGGGCCGGCGGTGCTGGGTCCGGGACCGGTTCTCGGCCCTTTCGCAATCTCGTCAGGGGTGAGGGATCTCCTGCCGAGACGGTTGGTGAACCAACTGGAATCCGGCACCTCATCCCAGCGGTTGACGTTCTCGCTCTCCTTGGGCCCCGCGACGCCCAGGAGCCGGCCCAGCGCCCTCGCCTTCACCGGAGTGTTGATCGCGAGATAGAGCGGGTTGAGGATCTGATGGTACGCAATCTCCCAGTTCTCGATGTTGTGAGCGGAATTGGGCTTAGGGATGGGCTGCCTGTCCTGATCCCGCTGCCACTTGCTGTCAAACGGCTCCTGACGATACGCCGCCGTGCACGCCGGCACCACCAGCAGGAGGCCCAACAGCACCCCGGGCCACAAACGGT
>CAZPLZ010000020.1:0-25932 GCA_964587525.1 uncultured bacterium
CCAGCCCTTTATAGCCGTCTTTGAGGTGGCAGTACACGATGTGCGCCTTGACCTTTTCGTACGTCACGTCCCATGACTCGATGCCTGAATGAAAGGCATTAAAGATGTCGTACACGATTGCAAAGCCTTTGGAGTTCACGCTCTGCACTACCTGCATCACGCGGTCCCCGGCGCACCAATCATCGTGAGTCTCCAGGCCGATGGTGATGCCCTGCGCCGCCGCCTCGGTGGCGAGCGGCTTAAGGGCATCGGCGACGTTGCGCGTGATCTTCTGAGCATCGGCCCCCTGCGGGAGTTGCCCGGCGAAGGTGCGGATGAAGGGTACGTTCATCGCCTTGGCCATCTGGATAAGTTGCCGCATCAGTTCCTGATTCTTGGCAATCTCTCCCTTGTCCAGAAACGCGAAGCGGGTGTAGGCCATCAAGCTCATCACCGGCGCCCCGGAATCACGAAAGAGCGCTGCGACGCGCTGAGTTTCTTCCGGAGGGGCTTGTGGCGAGAGATGGTTCCCGTCTGGGGCTGTGCGGAGTTCGACACCGTCGTAGCCATAGGCCTTGGCATTCCGGGCGATCTCTTCCAGGGTCCAATCCGGACACCCCAGCGTGCTAAATGAGAGTTTCATGGCGTTTTCCTGACTGCCATCGCAAGAGTTATATTACCGTAGAATGAGTAAGCTCTGAGGTGAAGACCTACACAGCCTACATCCAATGGAATACGAAAACCCACTGGTATGCGGGGTTTATTCCCGGCATCCCCGGCGCGGAGGCCCAGGGCTACAGCATGGCTGAGCTGGAGGAAAATCTCAGGGAAGTTCTCGCGCAGTGCTTGAAAGAGAGAAAGAAATCTCGCCAATCAGCCAGGGGCCGGCCTCGGTCTCCCGGCTTCCATCAGCTTGACATCACGGTGTAAGGAGAAACCAGTCCTATGAACACGCTGATCAAAACCACCCTGGCGGTCCTTTGGCTCATCCCTGCCTCGGTCGCGATACCAAAGTCGGATGCGCAACTTTGGCCCAGGGTGCCTGAGATCCTCGAGCTACCACTAGCGAACGACCTGCTCCAGGCCACCGTCCATCGCTTGGACAACGGCTTGACCATTTACCTCAGTCCCAACCATCAAGAGCCGCGTGTTGCAGCCTGGATCATGGTGCGCGCGGGAGGCAAACATGATCCTTCTTTCAGCACCGGCATGGCTCACTACCTCGAGCACATGCTGTTCAAGGGCAGCACCTCGCTGGGCACCTTGGATCACTCCAAGGAACAGCCTCATCTTGACCGCATTCTTGCCCTGTACGAGAAGCTCTTTGAAACGACGAAACCGGATGAACGAAAGAAGATCTACAAGGAGATCGACGCCGAAAACATCAAGGCCACCACCTACGCCATCCCCAACGAGATGGACAAGGCCTACCGGCAGATGGGGTTCAACAGCGTCAACGCGTTCACGGGGCAAGAATACACCGCCTATGTCTGTAATTTCCCTGCCAACCGTGCAGCAGCGTGGGCCACGCTCGAAGCGGACCGGTTCGCGCATCCGGTCTTCCGCCTCTTTCAGACCGAAATCGAGACCGTGTATGAAGAGAAAAACCGCTCCCTCGATAATGCAGGTCGTATCATCAACGAAGCCTTGGCGAAGCAGCTCTACAAGGTGCATCCCTACGGCCAGCAGACGGTCCTCGGCTCCATTGAGCATCTGAAAAATCCCTCGTTGAAGAACATGTACGCCTATTACGACAAGCACTACCTTCCCAACAACATGGCCATCGCGCTCGCCGGGAATTTCGACCGCAAGGAGATGCTCGCCCTGCTTCAAATGTACTTTGGTGCCTGGAAGGCGAACCCTTTGCCCAAGCCACGGCGCTGGGACCTGCCCAAGCCTAAGGGGGTCGAGCGGGTCGAGGTCAAGTACGAGGCTGAGGAGAGGGTCATCATCGCCTGGCCTTTAGTCCACAACCGGCATCCGGACGCAGATGCGTTGACGGTGATGGACATGATCATGGACAACTCGGTGGCCGGGATCATCAACTTAACCCTCAACCAGGCCCAGAAGGTCAAGCAAGCAGGAAGTTACCCTTCGCTTAACAACGACGCGGGAGCTTGGTATCTCTGGGCTGTGACCAAAAAAGGACAGACCCTTGAGGAAGCCGAAGCCCTGCTCCTGGAGACCGTGGACAAGCTCAAAGGCGGCGAATTTACCGATGAGGACATCCGCGCCGTCATCACGAACTTCGAGGTCGGCGAGAAACGGCGGCTGGAATCCAACAGTTCGCGGGTGAGCATGATGGCGTCCTCCTTCTGGAGCTTCGAAACCTGGCCCAGGACGGCGGGCCGGCTGGACCGGCTGCGCCAAATCACCAAGGACGACATCCTACAGGTCGCCCGGAAGTACCTCGCCGGGGACCGGGTGGTGGCCTTCCGCCGCGACGCCAAACCCGATCTTCCCAGCATCACCAAACCTGAGTTCACGAAGGTGGACATCGATACTTCGCGTCAGTCCGACTTCTTCAAAGAGCTCGTCAGCATGCCTGCGAAACCGCTTGAACCGCGCTGGCTGGTGGAGGGACGCGATTACACGGCGACCGAATATCCTTGGGGCAAACTTTACGCCGCCCCCAATCCGGTCAACGACCTGTTTGCGTTGAGCTTTGGGTTCCGTATCGGAACCAGTCACGACCGAGAGCTTGGTGCCGCCATGGACCTTCTGGACCTCTCTGGCGGCGGGGAGCTGTCGGCCGAGGAATTCAAGAAAAAGCTTTACAGCCTTGGCACAAGTTTCTCGTATGGATCCGCCGAACGGTGGGTGTCGGTCAGTATCAGCGGCCTGGAGAAGAATCTCTGGCCTTCCCTGGAGCTGTTATTTTCTCGTTTCAATTCCCCAAACATCGCCGACGACACGCTGGAGAAAATGATCGAGGTCAAGATCGGCGCACACCAGGACAACAAGAAGAACCCGCGCTACATCCACCATGCCTTAAGCGAATTCGCCCGGCGCGGCCAGGAGAGCCGCGTGCTCAACGACCTCAATGACCAGGAGCTCAAGGCGCTCAAGACCGGCCGGCTCACCCCCCTGCTGTCCAAGCTCTGGCGCTATAAGCGCAATGTCTGGTATGTGGGGGCTCGCTCGCCAGGGGAGATCGCCAAGCTCATTGATGATGGCCGGCGCAAGTACAAAAACCCGCCCGCAAGCAAATCTGTGCAGTACCTCAGACCCTCCCGAACGCGGGTGCTGTTCACGCACCGGGACATGGTGCAATCTCAAGTTGGCATCTTTGCCGCTGACGAGGTGCTCGATCCCGAGCACGCGGTTGACTACCAGTATTACGGCAGCTACATGGGCGGCGGCATGAGCGCGGTCATCTTCCAGGAGATCCGAGAGGCGCGGGCGCTGGCTTATTCCGCATGGGGCGGCTACTCCTCAGGCCGCTGGAGAGGTGACGACAACCAAGTTTACGGCCAACTGGGCTGCCAGGCGGACAAAACGATCGAAGCTACCGAACTGCTCCATGAGTTGCTGCATAAGCCTCCCCTGTCGGAGGAGCGTTTCGCTGAGACCGCCAAAGCGATCGAAGAGGGATACCGGACCAATCCAATTCGATTTCGCAATATCCCCTTTACCGTGCTCCGTTGGGAAGAACAGGGCATCACTGGCGGCGACCCGCGCCCTGAGCGGTTCGAGAAGGCCTTGAAGTACAAGTTGGCGGAGCTAGAGAATTTTGCGCAGCGCTTCAAGGACAAGCCGATGACGATCTACATCCTTGGCCATAGGGACCGTGTGGATCTCGAGAGGCTGAAAGGGACGGGCGATTTCGAGGAGAAATCGCTACAAGCGATTTTCCCTTACTGAAGTAAGACCCGCCGGAGTTCGCTGATGGTTACCGGTTTGGTGAGAAGATAGTCAATCGCGCGCGAAGTCGTTGCTTCGGCCGTCAGGCATGGCGCCAGGCCAGTGAGCATGACGACCAGGGTGGCGGGTGACTCCTGCTTGATCCTGGCCGCCACGCTGTCTCCGCGGAGGCCGGGCATATTCAGATCGGTCAAGACGGTATCGAAGGGTTGACCGGCTTCCCGGGCCACACGAAATGAATCCAGGCCTGCTTGGCCGTCCGAAGCGGTTTCAACAGTGTGGCCTTCATGCTCAAGCACGTCTTTGAGGATGTCAAGCATACCCGGCTCGTCGTCAATGCACAGGATGTGGAGCCGGCGAGCTGGCCGGCCACCTCGCCCATCGCTCCTAAGATTCTGCGATTCGTACGTGTTTTGACCGCCAACCATCTCAGTAGTGTAACACCGCTTACGTTAATTTGCACGTGGTGTATTTGAGCGTGGTGCGCTATTTCTGGCTCCTATGGGACATCCGTACAGGGGCGCATTTCGCAAGCTGGGGAAGCGATACAGAAAAATTCGAGTCAGGGTCGGTATGGTGCAAGAAGACGTGATTGACTACGGTTTTTCCGTCCGCCATTACCAGCAACTTGAAGCCGGACGACCTCACTCCTTAACCACGCTCTTTCGTGTTGCGGCGATGTACAAGGTGGACAGTACTGAACTATTGAGAGGATTGGGTAAGTCCCGGTTCAAGAAGTCCGCAAAGTAAGGCTTAGTCCGACACGCGGCCTGTTAGAATTTTCTCAAGATGGTATACTCGTTTTACTTGACAGACACAAAATAATAAGGAGAACAGAAATGGCGTTCACACTCGATATTGGCCAAAAGAGCCCGGATTTTAAATTGCCTGCTACCGATGGAAAAACTTATCAGTTGCCCGATTTTAAGGACGCCAAGGCTTTGGTGATCTTTTTCACCTGCAACCATTGCCCTTTCGTGACCGGATCAGATGAGGTAACCCGGAAAACAGCCGAGAAATTTTCTTCCCAGAGCGTTAAATTTGTCGGCATCAATTCCAACAGCAAAAACACGTATCCTGAAGACGACTTTGCCCATATGAAGGATCGGATGCGTACTCACAAGTTTCCCTGGGTTTATCTCTATGATGAATCGCAGGATATCGCGCGCGCCTATGGAGCCCTGAGAACGCCGCATTTCTATGTCTTTGATCAAGAGAGGAAACTGATTTACACCGGCCGGGGTGTTGATAATCCGAGAGAAGCCGAGAAAATGACAGTGAACGACCTTGAGAGATGTTTGGGGGAGCATTTGGCGGGCAAAGCTCTGAGTGTCAAAAAGACCAATCCCGTCGGATGCAATGTGAAATGGGAAGGGAAAGACGCCCATTGGATGCCGCCCGAAGCCTGTGATCTAGTGTAGAATCCTCGCCCGAAGATGGCTGGAAAAAAACTGAAGATCGGGGTGGCGGGCTGTGGGAATATTGCGGGGCCGTACGCCAAATCGTTCAAGCTCTATCCGGAGCTTGAGCTGGTGGGGGCTGCAGACGCCATACCCCAGCGGGCCCAAGAGTACGTCGCCAAATTCGGTGGCAAAGCTTACCCTTCCGTGGATGATCTGCTGGCCTCAACTCAGGTCGATCTGGTGGTCAATCTGACGCCGTATACCGAGCACGCCGCTTTGACTTTGAAGGCTATCAACGCCGGCAAGCATGTGCACAGCGAAAAACCCATGGCGACCACGTACCAGGAAGCCAAAGAAATTGTAGAACTCGCCAAACAGAAAGGGGTGAGGGTGTCTTGCGCCCCCATCACGTTCATGGGAGAAGCCCAGCAAACCGCCTGGAAACTCATGCGCGAAGGCCGCATCGGTGAGGTGCGTTTGATCTATGCCGAGGTCAACCACGGCCGCATCGAGAGCTGGCACCCGGCGCCCATCGTGTTCTATAAGGGTGGGCCCATGTACGACGTGGGCGTCTATCCCCTGGCGCTGGCCACCGCGTTTTTTGGGCCAGTCAAGCAGGTGTCAGCGTATGGAAAAATCCTCCTCAGGGACCGTGTGACCAAGGATGGAACCCCCTATCAGCTCGAAACCCCAGATTGCTTCGTGGCCTCCATCGAGTTTGCCAATGGGATCCTGCTGAGGCTGACGGCCAATTTCTATGTGCAGCCGAACAACACCAGGCAGGGAGAGTGCATGGAATTCCATGGCGACAAAGGGTCGCTGTCCATGGAGAATTGGTTCGGCTTCAATTCAAAACTCCAGGTGGCGGAATGGGGCAAGAGCTTCAAGCCGGTGACGCTGGTCAGAAAACCGGCCTACGCGAGCGATGCGGTCGAATGGTCACGCGTGCTGAAAGAGCAAGTTGACGCCATGGCCGAGAATCGCCCGCACCGGGCCTCGGCTGAACATGCCGCGCATGTCGTAGAGGTCATCAATGCGGTCAGCACCTCCGCTTCCCAGAGCGGCAAACCCGTGTCGCTCGCTTCGACGTTCGTTCAGCCCGAGCCAATGCCGTGGGCGACATGAGAACGTTCGTGTGAAATACCGCAGGCTGGGGACAACAGGCCTGAGGGTCTCGGTCGTTGGCTTTGGGAGCTGGCAGTTCGGCGGGGAATGGGGCAAGACATTTACCCAGGCGGAGGTGGACCAACTCTTAGGTCGCGCCAAAGACAAGGGTATCAACCTTATCGATACCGCTGAGTGTTACGGCGATACCCTTTCGGAATCTTTCATTGGAAATTTCATTAAGGGCCAGCGCAAAGACTGGGTGATTGCCACCAAGTTTGGCCACAAGTTCCACGGCCTGTTCAACCGTACCGATCACTGGTCACCCGCGGAAGTCCTGCAACAGTTAGAGAATTCGCTCAAAGCTTTGCAGTCCGACTATATCGATCTCTACCAATTTCACTCGGGCGGGGATGGGGTCTTTGACAATCCGGAGCTATGGGCCCAACTGGGCAAGCAGGTGAAGGCTGGGAAAATACGCCATTTAGGGATTTCGATCGGCAGCAATGACAATCTTCATCAGACTGATGCCTCGACTGAGGTGGGCTCCCAGGTCATCCAGGTCGTGTACAACCGGCTGGACCGCAAACCTGAAGAACGCGTGTTTTCCTCCTGCCGGCGGCAGGATCTGGGCGTACTGGCGCGCGTGCCGTTAGCCTCCGGGTTTTTAAGCGGCAAGTACAAGCCCGGGGATGAGACCTCCTTTTCCGCCGATGATGTGCGCGGACGTTGGTGGACCAAGGAGAATATGATCGCTACGATCAAGCAGGTTGAAGACATCAAGCGGAAGGAAGTTCCCTCAGGTGTGGAGATGGCATCCTGGGCCCTGGCTTGGTGCCTTCAGAACCCGGCTGTGAGCTGCGTGATCCCCGGAATCAAAACCGTGGCCCAGGTAGATCTGAACGCCCAAGCCGCGGATCTAGCCCTGGTCCGCGACGATCATTCGCAGGCCTGGAAGGCTTAATGAGCCACTGACCGGGCGCTGAACAGATGAAGCTCATCCGTCCTGGGGACGTGGTGAAAGTAGAAGAGAAGTGGGAACGGTCCAAGGGGACCTATCACCGGTTGAGTCAAGATATCTCCTCGGGAGTGAAGCAGCCTTTTGAGGCCGAGCTCGTGACCTTACCGCCAGGGGCGGTGAACTGGCCCTATCACGCGCACTCTGCGATGTGGGAGTTCTATATCATCCTGAATGGCTCCGGCCAGGTCAGAAATCCCGATGGGCTCACGGAGGTGCATGCTGGGGATTGCATCATGCACCCGCCGGGTGAACCGCACCAGATGACAAATACCGGAACGACCGATCTGGTCTACTACATCATCGCGGACAACACTCCGGATAAGACCACGATTCACGACGGCTAGCTGTTTTAAATCTCCCTCCGCTTCGAGAACTGTTTTTCTTTAGAGTTTGAAGCGGGTGCCGGTTGGTGGACGGCGGCGGCCAGAAGCGAAACGGCTCATCGTGGTCAGGAAATCAAGATAGGTGGAAAAGCCGATGTGACCGGGACCGTGGCCAAGCTTCGGCGGTTTGAGTTTCCTGTAATCGTTGCGGGTGAGAGAACTGCGTGCCTCATCCAACAAACTCTTTCGTTCTGCACGAGTCATCCCCGTCGCACCCTCTTGCGCAATTCCAAGCCGTTTCGTGTCATGCCAAAGATCTCGTAATATTCCATGATCCTACGCCAGTTTAACCGCTTTTGGTTAGCTTTGGCGAGCGCCTCGATGTCTGCTTCATCTCGAATTTTTCTGGCCGGGTCATTGGCGATCGCCTGAATCTTCAGCCCGATGACATCTTCCGCTTGAAGCACCGGTAGGGAGATGCCAAGGCCGGGTAGCTTGCGCCGCCTGGCTCGTTTCAGCATGGCCAAACTGTGCGGGCGGAACGCGTGAAGCAAATCCACCACCCCTTGCTGCACCAGGGCGCCCTCATAGCGTGAGACATTGTCTGTACGGTGGATCCGCTTGTACCCAAGCCGTTCGAGTATGGTGTGGGCTTTCACCAAATCATTCCGCTGGACCAGCAGGTCCACATCGAGCGTGGACCGTGGGGCACCTAGGATGCCAACCGCCAGGCCGCCTGTCACTGCGTAATGCACTTCCTTGGCATGAAACTCCGAGGCGAGCATTTCCAGCACCGCACGAAAATCCACGGGTTCATTGTACCTAACACTCGTTTTTATTCATCTGTCTTTTTCCATGACTGAAGTTCTTGGATGTAGTGTTCGGGAAGCTTGTGTCGCTGGGCTGAGGCCAGGATAAGATCGATGTAAGCTTTTCTGGGCTTGCCGGGATGGCTGTCCTGTGCAATATAGATCAGGGCGGCGCGGGGTTGCCCGCTTGAGAGATCAACGACGTTGATGGTCTCCTTCCGGTATGCGCCAATCTGAACGCCTTCGTAGCGATCCAACACTTTTTCGCCAGGGTGGTTGAGCGCCCACAGGATTCCGTAGACCGTCGCTCCTGGTTCCGGGATGACCGTGGCGTATCCCTGGCTGTTGATCATGAACCGGTAACCCGGCAGCATCCCGGGCGCAATCAAAGTCGTCTGGGGGCAGCGGGAAGCCATCTGGTTCTTGTCCATGTTAGAGCCGTAGGCAAAGTAGGTCTTCGTCGTCCGGGAGGCAGCGGTCATGTGTTCCATTATATTTACTCGCGTAGGACAATAACCCCATGTCTTATCAGGTTCTGACGCAAGCGCAGGTTGATCAGTTCATTGAGAGAGGGTGGTGTGCCGTGGAGGACTGCTTCAGCGCGGACACCGCGGCCAAGCTGCGGAATCAATGGATGGAGGAGCAGGGCTTGGATCCAGCGAAACCGCTCGAGTGGGGTTTCGCCAAGATGCACCGTGGGTTAAGAGAGCGCCTCGTAGCTAAGGACTTCGCCCCCAAGGCGTATGCCGCGGCTGGGGACCTCGTAGGGCGAGGTCACATCGATGTCTGGACATGGGGCGGGTTCATCGTCAATGTCTGCTTGCATCGGGACCAGCCCTGGGCTATGCCGGGACTGAACCAGGGCTGGCACATCGACGGGGATTTCTTCCAGCATTTTCTCGACAGCCGGGAGCAAGGGCTGCTGTCCATCCAGGTATTTTCCGATATCAAACCGGAAGGCGGAGCGACCGTGATCTCAGAGGACTCCTATCCGCTGATCTGCCAGATGCTCAAGGAACATCCAGAGGGCTTAGATCCGCATCAAGTCATTCAGGAGGCAAGGAAGGTGGTGCCCTTCAAGGCCCAGCGCGAACTCTGCGCAAAGGCTGGCACGGTCGTTTTCCTCCATCCCTTCATACTGCACTCGTCCAGCCCGAATGTGAAAGGGCCGCCGCGGTTCATCATGAACGCGCCCCCGATCCTCAAGGATCATTTCCGGTTCGACGACCTGGGAACGGCGAGTGTGGTGGAGCGTTCCATTATCCAGGCGTGCGGGGGCAAGCCATTTGAGTTTACAATCACCGGCGAGCGCCGCCGGATTACCCCCGACAGGTCAAAATACGATAGCAAGAAGTAGCAGGACGTTGGAGTTTGAACGTCGTTGGCCGGGTCTAAAAGCCGCGGAGGGAGGTGGCTTCCATGACGCGCTCAACCGCGATCAGATACGCCGCATCCCGATAGGGGAATTGTTCCTTCTGTGAACGCTCGCGTACGTTCGTCCAGGCTTTACCTAGGATTGTTGCCAGTTCACCGTTGACGTGGGTCTCATCCCAGCGGTAGTGCTGGTGATTCTGCACCCACTCTAAATAAGAAACGATGACCCCGCCGGCGTTGGCCAGGATGTCCGGAATCAGGGTGATGCCTCGTTTTTCGAGGAGAAGCGTGGCCTCGCAGGTGGTGGGGAGGTTGGCCGCCTCCACGATCATCCGGGCCCGGATCGAACTGGCATTCCCGCCGTGAATGACGCTTTCGACGGCCGCCGGGATCAGGATGTCCACATCCAGCTTGAGCAGATCGTCATTGCTGATCGCCTTGGCGCTTGGCGCGAGGCTTGAGACCGTTGCGCGCCGGCTTCGGTCTTGCACGGCCGCGAACATGGGTTCGATGTCGAACCCGCCATCGTTGAAAATTCCCCCCGCGTAGTCGCTGACGGCGATGATCCGCGCGCCCGCTTCAGCCAGGAATTTGGCCGCGTGGCTGCCCACATTGCCGAATCCCTGAATGGCAATTCTGGCGCCCTTGAGGTGGATCCCGGCGGCTTCCGCGGCCCAGGCCGTGACCATGGAGACACCGCGGCCGGTGGCCTCCCTGCGGCCATGGCACCCGCCGAGATGCAGCGGTTTGCCCGTCACTGAGGCCCACACGTTGCCGTGCTGCTTGGCATAGGTTTCAAAGATCCAAGCCATCTCCCTTGGACCGGTGCCCATGTCCGGGGCCGGGATGTCCCGGTCAGGGCCGAAGAGCGTGGTCAACCGTTCAGCGAAACGTTTGGTCAGGACTTCCAGTTCGCCTGTGGTGAGATCGTGCGGATTGCAATCGATACCGCCTTTCGCCCCACCGAAGGGGACATCCACCACAGCGGCTTTCCAGGTCATGGCTGAGGCCAGGCCGCGGAAGTGTTCGAGGTCGACGCTGGGGTGATACCGCAGTCCTCCCTTGAACGGTCCACGGCTCTGATCGTGCTGCACGCGATAACCGTGGAACACGGCTAGTGATTTGTCTTCACGGCGCAGGGGGAGTACGAAACTGACCTCTCGGTAGGGATTTATCAGGAGATAAATCACCTCTTCCTCGGCACCGGTACGCTCGAGCGCTTTCCGAACGAACGATTCAATACATTCCTGAGGGTTATGCTTGTCCTGGCTGGTCATCCTTGCCTCATCATAGAATAGAGCCGTGCGGCGTGACCAGCGATCTTTGACGGCACTCATGGTATGGCCTGACCGGCTGACGATGGCGCTGGCGGTCTGGCTGGCGCTCCCGGGTATGGCTTCGGCGGAGGGCGAGTTCGAGCTTTCCACGCGTGAGGAAGGGAAGACCGTTGTCTTCGTGGGGGAGAATGCTCACCCGTGCATGCCGTATCACGCTGTCATCAAGTTCAAGAAGCTGATCAACTACCGGGCGTCTGTGAAGCTACCGGCACGGGTCGTCGTCCCGCCGGGGGAGACCGTTGACTTGTTCTCTCTTACGGTCATCAAGCTTGGCCGGCGAACGGGATACAGCGTGTCCATGAAGTCCAGCCCTGGGGATCCCAACGCGGTGCCGGACCGGAGCTATCTCTACGTTCTGCCGTTCGAACACGGGACCAAACACCTGGTTGGTCAAGGCTATCTGGGGAAATTTACCCATAAAAAATCGTACAGTCTGGATTTCAACATGGAGGAAGGGACTCCGGTCTGTGCGGCCCGGGACGGCGTGGTTTTCAAGCTCAAGGATGATTCCAACGAAGGCGGGCGGGGGCGGAAGTTCGACCGGAAGGCTAACTTCATCGGCGTCCTGCACGAGGATGGGACTTGGGCCGATTACGCCCATCTGAAACAGCATGGGGTCGACGTGAAGATCGGGAACCGGGTTGAGGCCGGGCAGGTTATCGGGTTCAGCGGCAACACAGGCCGGACGAACGGGCCACACCTGCATTTCGCCGTCAGACGCGCCACCTGGGCAAGCAGCACGACCATGCCGACGGCTTTTCTCAGCGAGGGTGGCGAGCCGGTCACGATTGAGGAAAGCCGATGGTATTACGCCTATCACCTTGACAGCGAGCCATTCGAGGCGGTGCTGGGTGAGAGGCTCGTGGAGGCAGAGCTGGAGCGACACTGGCAGACAGTTCCGCTCAATGGGAAGGTTGATTTCCGGACCGAGCAGATTGACAACAAGATCGTGCTGTACTGCCGCAACGGCACCAGGGAGTTTCAGAAGGTCAAAGTCAAGTTCCAGAGACTGGTCAACCTGATGTCTTCGAAGCCCATGCCGCTCACGGTGGCCGTGCCATCCGGGATCGAGGTGTACGTGCTGACGCTTACCCAGAAGCCGGGCAGTGGACGGTCCTCGTACCAGCTTGAGTATTCTTCAAAGGCTGTAAAAAAGCGCTCCCCGCGGCAGAGGTGAGGGGAAGTGAGGGCGTCTTGATCAAAGATTCAAAAGAGCGATTCAGTGTGGACGTTGTCTATCAGGCTGCCGCCATCATGTGGCAGTTTGCTGGAACGTAAAGGAGCTTGCTCATGAATATTGATTTGTCGGGAAACATCGCGGTGGTGACGGGTGGGACGGGACAGCTCGGACGGACGATCGTGCGTACCCTGGCTCAATGCGGTGCGAATGTGGCAGTCCATTATTTGGAAAATCGGGAAAAAGCGGACGAGCTGTGCGCCGAGATCAAAACCTCAGGCCGCCGGGCGCTGGCGGTTCAGGCCGACGTGACGAAATACGAGTCAATCCTGGTGATGCGGGATACGATTCAGCAGGGTTTGGGCCAGCCCGGCATCATCGTAAACAATGCCGTGATCCAGTATAAGTGGACCACCATTCTGGAGCAGGCGCCCGAGGATTTCGCGGGCCAGTTTGAGTCGTGCGTGATGCAGAACGTCTACATGGCGAAGGCCTTCGTTCCGGGCATGATCGCCAACAAGCGCGGCCGGGTCATCGGCATCAACACGGAGTGCTCGATGCAGGCCTTTGCCGGCCAGGCGGCCTACGTGTCAGGCAAGCGCGGTATGGACGGGGTCCTGAGAATTCTAGCCAAGGAGATCGGGGGTCACCAGATTACCGTCAACCAGATCGCCCCGGGGTGGATGATCAGCGACACGGACCGGCAGAAGGGCACCGAACGGAATGCCACCTATGAGGCCCCCGTGCCGCTGAAGCGCCGTGGCACGGATCAGGACATTGCCAACGCCGTCGCGTTTCTGGCCTCGGATCTGGCCGGGTTCATCACCGGCGCCTATCTTCCAGTCTGCGGTGGCAATGTGATGCCGGCGATTTAGCTTAACAGGTTGCGGAAAAAGTCCTCCCAAAGCCCGTTCGGGTCGGAGGGGCTTCGCGGTCGCGGGGCCGACCTGCGCTGCGCACTACTCCGTCGCCCTTCGACTCGCTTCGCTCGCTCAGGGCCCCGAGCGAAGTCGAGGGGCTGGCACGTTCAGCAGACCGTCGCATCCGGACGCCGATCTGGCTTGAGTTTCTGGCCCGTAGTGACCGTGTCGTCCGGCTGCGACCTGAACGCACCGCGACTCCGTACCGGTCGGCCAGCGACCGCTCAGTCCCCTCCGACCCGTCCTGCCGGACTTTTTCCGCATCCTGTTAATTTATTTCTTTTCTGTTGCCTCAACATGAATGGTAATCTTCACGTTGTTACCGATGAGCAGGCTACCGGCCTCGAGCACCTTGTTCCAGGCCACCCCGTAGTCTTTCCGGTTGATCGTGGCGGAGGCGGTAAACCCGATTTTGTCGCCCATCGTGCCCAGGTGCTCCACCTCGAACGTGACCGGCTTGGTTACCCCATGGATGGTCAGATCGCTCTTTAAGGTATATTTGTTTTTCTCCTTTTTAACCGGCTTCAGCTTGACGTTCTTGAGGGTCAACGTAGGATATTTCTCTACATCGAAGAAGTCAGCCGAGCGTAAATGTCCATCGCGTTTTTCATTTCCGGTGTCGATGCTGGCCGCTTGAATCGTAAACGTCCCGGTCGAGGCCTTCGGTTTTTTGGGGTTGAAGGTGAAACTGCCTTCAAGTTCCTTAAACTGGCCCGGGACTTTGCTCACCAGGTGGCGGATGGTGAATCCAGCGTGTGAGTGCACGGGATCGATCACATATTCGGCGGCGTGGCCCAGGCTGGCGAACGCCAGCAGGCTGGTGGCGATCAAGAATCGTGAAATCCAACTGTCTCTGTTCATCACTTCCTCCTCATGTTCCTTTAACGTTGTTAAAGAGTAAACTCACAGATGGTAGAACAAGTTCCCTGTGAAGATGGATATTATAATAGAGTGCGTGGCAAAGTGCCTGGAGAAACTCCGCGAGATGGGCAAGTGACCCGGACCCGCACCGGCGGGTTCGTGATCGGGTTCCGCCGCGGCTGGTCTGACTGGCAGAAGGATCCCGCGAACGTGATCCGGTGGGCGAAGGAAAATGGGTTCGGTGCGGTGGATCTGGGCCGGGATGGCAACATCACCGGCCAGGCGGTGCTGGACGCCGGCCTGAAGCTGGGTTCGGTGGACCTGCTGGAGTGGAGCGGGATGATCGCGTCGGACAGGGCGCACCGCGCCAATGCGGTGGACCGGAATCGGGACTACATCAGGGCGTGTGCCGCGTTCGGACCAGTTAATCATTTTCTGGTCATGCTTCCGCAAACCCCGAGTCTTCCCCGCGCTGAGAACTTCACGTACATGGTGGAAAGCTTCAGCACCCTGGCACCTGTGCTCGAGGAAAACAAGGCCCGGTTAGTCATTGAAGGTTGGCCTGGTCCGGGCGCCTTGTGCTGCACGCCGGAAAATTACCGGGAATTTTTCAAGGCATGCCCCTCGAAATCTATGGGGATCAATTATGATCCGTCCCACCTGATCCGGATGGGAATCGATCCGCTCCGGTTCCTGCGCGAGTTCGTGGAACGGGTCTATCACGTGCACGGCAAGGACACCGAGCTGTTTCCGGAAGGGTTGTACGAGTACGGCAACCTGCAGCCACCCACCTTTGCCAAGGAAATTCCATTCGGCTCACGCTGGTGGCGGTACACGATCCCCGGCCACGGCGTGATGAGTTGGTCTGAAGCCTTTCGAATCTTAAAAGAGCACGGCTACACTGGCTGTGTCTCCATTGAGCTGGAGGATGCCAACTTCAACGGCGCCGAGGCCACCGAGAAGCAGGGCTTCAACCTCAGCCGCACCTTCCTGGAGGGCTGTTGAATCTTTACACCGATGACGTCGAGCTAAATTTCTAAATTTCCGCCAGCTCTTCGATAGCTTGGGCGATGGCGCGGCGGCGGGATTCGATCGGGGTGGGGTCCTTGGTGAATGAAGTCAGGCTTTTGGTGATATCTTCCGGCACTTCAAGCAGCGCAGCGTAGTCTTTCCTTTTGTCCTTCGCCAACTTGCTGCCATGCTGGTTCAGCAGACGGCGCAGGATGGCGAGATACTCGTAGTCCTCGATGCCATCCCGCAGCATCTCCAGCCGGATGCTGTCCACCGGCCCGTCCAGCACGGTTTCTGCCTGCCGGCCGCTCGCTGCGGCCTCCGGCGGATAAATAAACCGGCCGTCGCCGTTGCCCCAGGGTGACTTGGTGCCGGCGGGTGTGCTGTAACCGGACGTCCAGCCCATGGGATCTTCGTACGGGTTCTGTGGGTGGTCCGGATCGGGATAGGCCGCGTTGCTGGTCCAGTAGTTGGTCTGCCAGATCAGGATGCCGTCAATCTTGCGCTTCCAGGTTTGCCAGAGCCAGACCCGCAGCTCGGTGGCCGGGTGGTCGATAAACAGTCCGGTGTACGGAGCCGTAGGCCAGGTGCACACGTACCACCAGAACTTTTCTCCGGCCTGGCGGCGCTCCTCCGCCTTCACGTGGTTATACTCAGGGGTGACTGGGCACCAGAGATTAGGGCCGCCCACCAGCTCCGACTCTGGCTGCTCGGTCAGCATGCGCTGGATGCCCGGCCCCGCCTCTTTGAGCTTCTTGAACCCGTTCATGACAAATTCGTAGTCCTTGGGATCCGGTTCGTCGAACCAATAGACAAAGGCATCCTTGAGCCAGCCTTTCCGTCGTAAGTGCTCTTGCATCGCGCCGACGCAGGCGCGAAAGGCGGTCTGATACTCAGGCGTGTGCTCTCTATAACCCAGCAAGCTGGGCTCGTAACGGGCATGGAAGGTTCCTCCGCCCATCCCAGGGATGGGCAGGGCGAAGGAGTTGAAGTGATAGCGGTCATAGACGATTTCCATGGCTTTATCCCAAGCGGTCCAGTCGATCTCGGGTTTGAGTGATTTGGGCGGAAGCGGTTCGAATCCGCCGCCCTTGAGCAGCTCCTTGCCCGTTCCTGCATCCGTGAGGGAGACTTCGTCGTACCAGACCGCTCCTGTGGGCGTGCCGTCGTCCGCCCAGACGCTGGCGTAGAGGGTCAGGCGCACCGACTTGGCTCCTTCAGGGAAGTCGGTGACGGTTTGATCGAAGGGCCGCCAAGTGCCATCCCCCTCGATCAAGAAATTGTTGTTGCGGCCAGTCATCCAATTCTCCTGTCGGTCGAAGTGATTCAAGGCGACGATGAATTGCTGGCCCGCAATTTTTGTCTTGTACCAGAACTTGAGATTAAGTCCACGGGCAGGGATAGAAATGATCGGGCTGTAGTGAGCGGACGGCTGGCTGGAAGAGCTCGCGTCCTCCACAAAGAGCGAGCTTTTCCCTGCGTGTTTTTCTTCACGGTCGCGCATGCCGCCGCTCCACTCGCCTGCCTGTGGCCAGTTGATCTGGAACGGATCGAGCGGGACGGGGTCATACGGCGAGATGTGGTGGGCGCCGAGGCTGGTCAGATACTTGTCAAGCACCTTGCGCCGCTGAGCAGGATCGGTGATCTTCTGATACCGCCAGACATTGCCCGGACTGAACCCGAAAGCTGTCACACAGCTCATGCGATCCGGCAGCTCGAAATCGAACACCTCCACTGAGATGGGGACCTCGGCCCGGTACTGATGCGCCCGCAGCGTCAGGGTTCCGAGGTAGATGCCGGCCTTTGCGTTGCGCGGAACATGCACCCGCACCCAGAAGGGCTGGTTGTCTCCTGCTGAAAGGTCGAGCGGCTTGGTCAGCGGCGGCAAGGGATCGGGCCAGGGGGCGGCAACGCTGGTCGCGTCCGTGGGTTTCGTTACGTTCACGTACCGGACGCGGAGCACGTCGATCTCCCTGGCCCGGATCCGTGAATCCTGAGGCCCTTTGAGGATGCCTGGTTTGATGGTGAACTCGCGTAAGGCTTGGGCGGGTCGGATCACCAGCTGCGCCGCCTCGGTTTCATTCCTCGCCGCCCGGATCACCATGGCGTGCGTTGCAGCTTCCGGTCCCGGGGGTGGCCGCGTCTGGCTGATCTTCCAGCCGGAAGAGGTCCACCACAGGGCCACCGCATCGCTGGAAGCCGGCAGCCGGTTGCCGTACGATGCGTTGTACAACTCTGCGACCCGAAACGAGGTCTGAGCCTGGTAGGTGATATCACCGCCGAAGGACAGGCGCAGGTCATACTGGCCTGAGCCGGACACCTGATAGGGGATGCGGACTTGTTGTGCTCCAGGTTTGAGGACAACCGAGGTGGACACCTGCATTTGTTCCTGACCATTGAGGGTCACTGCCGCTACGGGCCGTGCGGTGATCGGTTGCTTGGTCAGGTTGGTTACCGAGGTGACGATGACGTTGCGCTCCCCAGGCAACCCCTCGCCGAGGCTTTGAATGGCGACCTTCAGCCTCGGGTCTTCCTTCGTCACGGTCACAAAGCGGGTGGCTCCCTGGACTTCTACGGGCGGCCCCTCAAGGGTGGCTTGATAGTGATACATATTCACTTGAAATGACCCTGGATCGGAGTCGGGGCCCAGGGCCTGACGCGACCGGGCACGGAGCCGGATCCAGATTTCCTTTGCTGGCAGGAGGGACGCCGGGAGGGGGAAACTCCCTCCGGCTTGCCGGTTGATGATGCCAAGCTCGGTCCACTTCCGGCCACGCTTTGAGGCTTCCACCACCAGCTCGCCATTCACGTAATAGTTGACGGTGACTCCCACCGTGGCAGCGGTCTGCCGTCGGGATCCTACGCGGTGGCGGTAGACCACTTCGCTGCCAGCTCCAAACACCCACCGGTGGGTGTTGAACCCGCAGCGGTGGGAGGCGAGCGGACGGCTGTGGTTCCGGGAGATCGAGCCGAACGGCGCCAAAAACTCATACTGTTGCCCAGAGACGGTTTCGCCCTCGCCAAGGGTAAGATCTTCTTCCTTGCGGTAAATCGGCGCAGCCCGTTCAATCTGGATGTCGTCGAACGCCACGGAGCCCGTCATGTGCCACTGCCCGAACCGTAGCCAGTTGTTGCCGTCATCGAGGGCGACGGGGACAGTGAATATAGACGTGTAGCTTTGCCACTCAGCCGGGATGCCGCCCAGGTCACGGTTGCAGAATACCGGCCCGGTGACCGGGGTCCCACCAGAGCCGTCCAGTTTGCGGGCCCGGAACCGGAGCTGATACACGGCGGAAGGTTCAAACGCGATCTGGTCCGATCGCCAGTAGCTGTTGTCCTCGCCAGAGCCGGTGACCGCGATCGCACGCTTGCCTGCGGCTGCGCCTTTCTTCAGCCAGTGTCCTGTGCCGCCCTCCAATGTCCAGCCGGCCGGAGTCCTGCGGCCCACTTCAAATGAGGGGTTGGGAACCTGAAGGGCAGAGCCGGTCGCGGGCATGATCACGAAAAGACAGGCCGGCAGGCTGCCGAGAACGCGCTTGATAAGGAGCAAGGGGTGTCCGGGAGGAGGCCTGTTATTTTAGATGTTGCAAGAGATCAAGACGCCGGTCACCGCGCAGCACGGTCAGCTTGAGCTGGTCGCCCACTTGGTGTTCGAGCCGGACATACGCCGCGAGTTGCCGCGGGATCAGGCGGTCACGGCTGCCATCCACCTCGAGGATGACATCGCCTTCCTTGAGCCCTGCCTCGTGGGCGGTGCTCCAATCCGGGATCCATTTGACGCGCAGGGCCAGCTCGTCAAGAGCCACTCCCAGTTCGCGTTTCCGATCCTCGCTGATTTCGGGCGCCCAGAATCCTTCTTTGGGACGCAAGCTGTACATGGAGGACCGCCAGGAGATATCGGACCGCTTCCAGGCTCCATGCAGGGCCAGGACCGCTTCAACGGTATGGCCGTTGCGCACCGCCACAACGGGGATCCGCGCCTTCGCCGGGGCATGATGCAGCACCCATTGGATGTCCGCCTGGGACAGCAGCGGCTGCCCGTCGAGGGAAATCAGTTCGTCCCCGGCCTTAAGCCCAGCGCGGTCAGCAAAGGAGCCCGGCATGACTTTCCAGATCTGGGTTCCCGCATCCACATCTATGACCATCCCGACATTGTCCGGCAGGGGATAGACCCAGATGGATTTCAGGTCGAAGGACCCTTCGTCATAGGCGGTGTTGCGCATGGCGTCATAGACCATGTGGCAGTGGATGCAGGTTTCCGGGGTCGTGGGTTTATTCCGCCTGTCCTGAAGCGGCGGGATGTCTTCGGGCCGGCGCCAGCGTCCCGGCTTGCCCTGCTTGCCTTGCAGCGCATCCCTGCTGGCGGGATATTCCCGGTGTAGTTCCAACGCGCCACGCATCGCGCGCTTGAGCGACGCCATGGAATTGTAGGCCATGGGGTTGTGCGGTGCGCGGGTGCCGTACCGGCCATACACGGTGCCGTCCGCGTTCATGAAGACAGCGGCCCAGGACATGTCGTAGTCGAACTGGAAGATGTCCAGATCCACACCTTTCATTTGGATGAGGCGCACACACACAAACTGGGCAAGGAGGTCCTTGATCTCCTTGGGGTTTTTCTTCACGCGGGCGTCGAACACCTTGCAGGCATCGCATGGCACGCAGCGGAACGTGACCAAGAGGGGCTTGCCGCTCTTCCGGCTCAGCCGCTTGGCGAGTTCCAGGTCGTCGTAGATCCAGTTGGCACTTACATCCAGGTCATCGAGCGATTCTCGCAGCGTTGGCGGATTACGACTGGCTGCGCTCACGGCCGCGATCAAGCAGGCGAGGACGGCCGTGGGGAGGTAGCCAGCGTTCAGAGTGTGATACCGCCAGTGGCCGCGACCACGACGAGGGTGGCCAGGATCACGGCGCCGAAGGCTGGAACGGTGTACCGGCTGTTCACCTTCGTCCGGGGAATCCAAAGATACGATGGCGTTTTTGCTGCTCTTGGTGAAGATGAGACCATGTCGGAGGACAGGGTGGCCTGTTCACGCGGAACCGACACGTGCACCTGCTCGCCGTTCCGCCACACGATCATGGAGAGGCTGGAGTTGACCGGGCCACCAAAGTTCTCACGGAATTTCGCATATGACTGGCCAGCCACCGTCTCGGCCTTCGCAGCGATGATCATATCCCACCGTTTGAGCCCGCTTCTCCAGGCAGAAGAGCCTTTGCCCACCGCCGTCACGGCGGGGAAGTAATGCGTTCCGTCGTTGGTGAAGATCTCCATTTCCAGGCCAGAGATGCTGGCGGGGCTGGTCAGCAGCTCCGGTGTGGAGGCTAGCGGGAACTGGTGGATCACTGCCCACAGGACCAACTGGCTATTGATGCGGAGATCAGGTGTCCGGGAAATTCCCGCCCCGGCGCCGGCCCAGACTTCCGTGAATGTTGTGGGGTCAATCACGCTGATGGTCAGCGTGGTAAAGGTGTAGCCGTTTGCCTTAGGAGCCGGCGGGGAGCCGGGCCGGGGTGGGTACTCAGGCAGCGGTTCGAGGGACGAGAACGAAAGATTATTCAGTGTTCCCCAGCCGTAGGCCGCGGAATCGTCATTCAACAGGCTGGCGACCGCCTGCGGTTGTGGGATCATGCCGCCAGGGGTCAGGTCCGGCGGCAGCAGTGTGCGCGGCGGCTTCTTCAATCCGCCGGTGGTCGAGGCGTCCAGCGTGACGAGGAGATCAGGGGTCTCGTTGAGGTGAACGTATTGATATCCACGGCTCTCCATCGCGTTGCGGAGCATGAAGAGCATCGGTTTTTTGAGCGAGGCATCCTGCAAGCTGGCTTGCGGGTTAACCTTCGATAACGGAAAGACCGAAAAGGTAGCGTATGCGGACGGCTTCAGGGATGGATCCCGGTGTGATTGAACCGCCGGGGTGGATTCCAGCGCGACCGGGGTGAGGCTGTGGGTGGTGGCGCATCCGGCGAGGAGCAGGAGAGCGAGGACCGCAGCCACTTGAGTCACGGGCACATTATGCGGGTTTGGGATGCGGTATGGCAACGGTGCCCCCTCGCCTATACAGTGGCTTGGGAGGCCGTCTTCTTTGTTATGCTATGGGGGTATGGAATACACAAAACTCGGCAGGACAGGCCTGAAAGTTAGCAGACTGTGCCTGGGCACCATGAATTTTGGCCCTCTGACCAGCGAAACCGACAGCTTCGGGGTCATGGATCGCGCGTTGGAGCACGGGATCAATTTTTTTGACACCGCCAACGTGTATGGCGGGAAGAGAGGGGAAGGCGTCACCGAACAGATCGTCGGACGCTGGTTTGCCCTGAGCGGCGGCCGGCGGGAAAGAGTCGTGCTGGCCACCAAGGTCTACGGCCACATGGGCGACTGGCCGAACGAGTCCCGGCTCTCGGCGCTCAATATCCGGCGTGCCTGCGAGGCGAGCTTGCGCCGGCTCAAGACCGATTACATTGATCTCTATCAGATGCATCACGTGGACCGGGAGACGCCATGGGAGGAAGTCTGGCAGGCCATGGAGCAGCTCCGCCGCGAGGGCAAGGTGATCTACGTCGGGAGCAGCAACTTCGCCGCCCTGCACATCGCCCAGGGCAATGAAGCGGCCAGGCGGCGTGGCATCATGGGTCTGGTGTCTGAGCAGAGCCTCTACAACCTCACGGCTCGCATGATCGAGTTGGAGGTGATTCCAGCCTGTGAAGCCTACGGGCTGGGGATCATTCCCTGGAGCCCGCTGGGCGGTGGGTTTCTCGGCGGCGTGCTGAAAAAACTCAAGGAGGGCCGCCGCTCATCCAAAGACATGCAGGAACGGGTTCAGAAGAACAGGGCCAAGATTGCCGCGTACGAGAAGCTCTGTGCCAAGTTGCGCGAGGAGCCCGCCCATGTGGCCCTGGCGTGGCTGCTGGCGCAAAAATCTGTCACCGCGCCGATCATCGGGCCACGCACGAAGGTGCAGCTCGACGGGACCTTGCGCGCCCTCACGCTCAACCTCTCCGCGAAGACGTGTCGGCTCCTGGACGAGATCTTTCCGGGTCCGGGAGGCCGTGCCCCCGAAGCCTATGCTTGGTAGCCGCACCGCGCTCCCGAGCGTTTCCGAAGACTACGCGCTGACCGCTGAGCAGATCGAGCGGTACCGGAAGGACGGCCATGTTGTGCTCCGCGGGGTGGCATCTGATGAAGAAATCGCCGTGTACCGCCCCATGCTGGTCAGGGGCGTGGAGAAGTACAAGATAGAGGTGAGACCGCTTGAAGAGCGCGACACCACGTACAGCAAGGCATTCCTCCAGATCATGAACCTATGGACGAAGGATGAGGGGATCGCAGAGTTTGTTCAAGCGCGGCGGTTCGCGAAAATCGCGGCCGAGCTGATGGGCGTCTCCGGCGTCCGCCTCTACCATGACCAGGCGCTGTTCAAGGAGCCGGGGGGCGGGCACACCCCGTGGCATCAGGACCAGTTCTACTGGCCGCTGGACACGAACAACACCATCACGATGTGGATGCCGCTGGTGGATGTGTCGCCGGAGATGGGCCCCATGGGGTTCGCCTCTGGCTCACAGCGGGCGGGCTACATCGGCAAGCTGGCGATCTCGGATGAGTCGCATGAAATCTTCAAACAGTATGTCCTGGACAAGGGCTACACGGTGGCCAGCAACGGGGCGATGAAGGCGGGGGACGTTTCTTTCCACTCCGGGTGGACCCTGCACAGTGCTCCACCGAACCAGACCAGCCGGATGCGCGAGATTATGACCATCATCTACTTCGCCGATGGAGTGCGGGTGGGCGAGGTGGACCATCCGAACCGGGAGAACGATCTCAAGACCTGGCTCCCGGGACTGAAACCTGGCGACGTGGCCGCCAGCCCGCTGAATCCGCTGCTGTACCCGCAGTAATCGGCGGCAAAGTCAGCGGGCGGGCGTGAATGGCATCCTTTACCACGCGTCCGGTTATTCAAGGCACGCGGGGTGTGGTGACCGCGGGGCATTATCTCGCCACTGCAGCGGGATTCCGCATGCTGGAGCAAGGCGGCAACGCGGTGGATGCCACCGCGGCCATGGTGTTTGCCTTGTGCCTGCTGGAGCCGCATAACGACGGACTGGGTGGCGAGGTTCCCACCCTGATCTATTCCGCGAAAGAAAAAAAGGTGTACGCCTTAAGCGGGCAGGGGTGCGCCCCCGAGGAGATGACGATTCAATGGTTCCGACGGAACCAGATTGATCTGATCCCTGGCGACGGCCTCCTGCCCGCTCAAGTCCCGGCGGTGGTGGGCACCATGGCGGAGGCGCTGGCCCGGTTTGGAACGATGACGTTCGAGCAAGTCCTACAGCCCGCCATCGAGCTGGCCGAGGAGGGGTTCCCGATGTATCCTGCCCTGCGTGAACAGCTTCTCCTTCACGCTGAGCGGTATCAGAAGGACTACCCCTCAACCGCCAAGCTCTATCTCAGGGAGGGGCAGCCGCCTGCCGTGGGGGAGCTGTTCAGCAATGAGGAGTGGGCCGGTGTGCTCCGGCGGATGTGTGAGGCGGAGAAGCATGCAACGAGCCGCAGCCGGATCGCCGGCATCGAGGCGGCCCGCGATGAGTTTTACCAGGGCGAGACCGCAGCCCGCATCGGGGAGTTTGTGGCGGCTCACGCCGTGGTGGATGTGACCGGCAGCGCGCACAAGGGATTCATGACCCGGGGCGACCTCTCCCGCTGGCACGCGAAACTGGAGGAGCCGGTCTCGTACCGGTACCGGGGCGTGGAGGTGTACAAATGTCCGCCCTGGTGCCAGGGACCGGTGTTCCTTCAGCAGCTCGCTCTGCTGGAAGGTTTCGATCTCAAGGCCTATGGCCACAACTCATCGGAGTACCTGCACACCCTCATCGAGTGCGCGAAGCTCGCGTTCGCTGACCGGGAGGCGTACTACGGCGACCCTGATTTTGACGAGGTGCCGCTCTCGGCTCTGCTCTCCAGGGATTACAATGCCGCACGCCGCGGCCTCGTCAGCGCCGAATCCTCCCGGGAGCTGCGGCCAGGAGACGTGCGAGGGGGGAAAGGCTCCACGCCGGTGCACGACCTTGTGGACGTGAAGGCGGACAACGCGTACACCCGGCTGCACGCTCACGATACCACGCACTGCGACGCCATCGACCGGTGGGGCAACATGGTTTCCGCAACACCCAGTGGCGGCTGGATCCAGTCCTCACCGGTGATTCCGGGTTTAGGATTCAGCCTGGGCACGCGCGGGCAGATGTTTTACCTTAACCCGTTGAGACCAAACGCCCTTCAACCGGGCAAGCGGCCGCGCACGACGCTCACCCCTTCACTGGCGCTGAAGGATGGCTGTCCACACATGGTGTTTGGCACCCCGGGTGGCGACCAGCAGGACCAGTGGACATTGCAGTTTTTCTTAAACGTGGCCGAGTTTGATATGGACCTGCAAGAAGCGATCGACGCCCCCACGGTTCATACCATGCACTTCCCCTCGTCGTTTTATCCGCGCCAGGCGCAGCTCAACGTGATGGCGGTGGAGGGGCGGATCCCGGCTGGGGTCCGGCAGGAGCTGACGGACCGCGGGCACGAAGTTCAGGTGGACGGCGATTGGACCCACGGCCGGGTGCTGGCCATCCGGATGAATCCCAATGGCGTTATTGAGGGCGCGGCCTCGCCGCGTTTTTCTATGGCCTACGCCCTGGGGTGGTAATGATCAACACCCTGTGTTACAATCTCTGCAATTCGTCGTAGCGGGGCGCTGAAAGCGCCAAGCTGGCGGATCGGAATTCAGACTGCTTCTGTAGGTGACAAAAGGCCGCAACAAAGCCCGTATAAGGCCCCGTGGCCTCTCTCCGATGAGCGTGCTCTGAGTCCAGTCAAATATTGAAGGAGGCCATACGGTGGCTAAGTTGTACGTGGGCAATCTGCCCTTTGAGACGACTGAAGAAGGTTTAAAGGCGTGGTTCGACGAGGTCGTACAGCCCGACCGGGTCACGATCCTGCGCGACAAGTTCACGAATCGTTCCCGTGGCTTTGGGTTTGTCGAGATCGACGACGAAGGCGCCGCGAGGAAAGCGATTGAGACCCTGAACGGGCGCTCGCTGGGCGGCCGGCCGGTTAAAGTGAATGAGGCCAAACCGATGGAACCCCGTGGTTTCGGCGGTGGAGGCGGCGGGGACCGGCGCTTCTAAAACACCTCACGAAGTAGGACTTGAACCGGAGCTACCAAGGTAAGGTGCTCCGGTTGTTTTTTTTGATCGACTAGAATAAAGGGTCGTGGATCTGCACGGGGTGGATTACGCCATCATCGCCGGGTATCTGGCTGCGATGATCGGCTTAGGGATGGTGCTCGCCTCAAAAATCCGCAGATTCAAGGACTACTTCCTGGCTGGCGGGGCGCTCACCACCCCCTTGCTGGTCTGCACCCTGGTCAGCACCTATTACGAGCTGGATGTCACGTTTGCCACCAGCGAACGGAGTTTTTACGTTGGGCTGGTGGCGTGGTTCTGGGAATCCCGGCCGTATTACATCGCCATCTTCCTGGCCGCGTATCTTGTGACCAAACGCCTGCGGCGATACAAATTCATGACACTCCCGGATGTGCTGGAGCATCATTATGGCAAGGGGGCGCGGGTCACGGGGGCTCTGGCGTGTTTCGTCTATTCCCTGCCGATCACGGCGCTGGCGGGTATGGGGGCGATGTTCGAAACCCTGGGCTGGCCGGTGCACGTCAGCCTCGCGGTGGCGGTGGGGGTGTGTGCGGTGTACACGTTGGTGAG
>CAZPLZ010000021.1:0-25126 GCA_964587525.1 uncultured bacterium
TCGTTAGAGGCGGGCCCGCCTCTAACGGGGCCCGCAGACGACCTCCCCCCGAAGGGGGGAGAGGATTAAGGTGAGGGGGAACACTCCAGGGTGGCTGCGCTCAATCTTGGAAGCGCTGGAGACGCTCCCGCCGTTGAAATCCCCAGTGACGAGATCGCCTGGTGGGGATGGGTCATCGGGCTGGCCCCCGTCGCCGCCTCCCTTCTCCTCACCCGGCTCGTCCCCCGATACGCGCCCGGCCGGGCATCCTGGCCGGGCATAAGTTTAGCCACACTACCGGGCAGCGCCAAACTTCTCATCCTCCTCTACCTGATCGCCATCGCCCTGACGCACCTCTTCGCGGCAGGGGCGATCTGGCAGGTGACCCAGGTAACGTTCAGTGGCAACCCCGAGTATTTCCGGTTCGCCAAGCCGCTCCACCTCTTCCGCATGAGCCACCAGCACGCCTTCGGGCACGGCACGATGTACCTGCTGCTCGGCGCGATCTTCCTGTGCACGCGCGTACCCGAACACCTCAAAGTCCTCGGCATCTCCTTAACGAGCCTGGGCGCTCTGGCTGACCTTGTATCCTGGTGGCTCCAGAAATACGCTGGCCCATCCTTCGAGCCGCTTTCCATCTTCGGAGGCATCTCCTTTTCCATCGGCTTCGTCCTCATGACCGTGCTGATTCTCAAAGATCTCCTCAAGCGGTCTTAACTGCTTGCTGATCCCCGCCATCGTGCTCCTGTGGCTCATCTGGAGCCTTGGCCTCCATGAGCTGAAATCTCTCCCGCACCTCAGCGAGGGCTTAGCCCAATATCTGATCCCGATCCGATCCTCCACGCCCGGCGAATTCCTGCAACTGTGGGGATCCCGTGCGGCCTCGCTGATCGTCTTCCTGATCTACCAGTTGTCGTGTTGGTCTCTTGGATGGCACCTGGCACGCGCAACGAGACTCCTCCGCAACAGAAGACTGGCACTCCTTTTGTCCTTACCTCTCGGATGGGGCCTGATGGGATTGATCATATTCGGTCTGGCCCTCTGCGGCCTGGCCGCAAGACCGATTTTGACCGTGACCGCCCTGGCACCGGCGCTCCTGCTGTGGCGCTCCAGGATCGCCCAGACCGCATGGGGCAAGCTCAGAACCATCCGGCTGATGCCCACAACCTGGCCACAGGCCGTGTGTCTCATCGCGCTTGGCTTTATCACCGTCGCGGCCCTGGCTCCGGAAACCGGCGTGGACCCGCTCGTGTACCACTATGAGCGAGGGCACCGCACGCTGCTCCTGCACAAACACGTCCCCCGGGTTTACAACCACTATGATCGCTACCCATCCCTCTGGGAAATGGTGCTGGTGCCGCTCACGGCCATTGGCGGTGAGCTGCCGACCCGCTGGTTCAACCCGCTCCTCCTTGGGTTTGCCACAGCCGTACTGTACCGGCTGGCGCGTGTGGGACTTCCCTCACCCGCAGCCTGGACCGCAGCCGCGCTCCTGGCCTCCAGCCTCCTCTTTGGCGGGCAGGCCATCTTTGCCAAAAACGACCTTTTAGTCTGCGCCATGGGGCTGTCTGCATTTTTAGCAAGCCAGGGCGCCGGTCTTCGCCGCAGAACGAATGGCCTGGTAACCGGCTGGCTCTGCGGATGCGCCTTTTTAGTCAAATACACCGCTGGGCCAGTCCTGCCCGCGATCGGCGCCGCCATGTTTGTCAGTCGGATGCTCAGCCTGAAAGTGCTGAGGAATCTCCTGGCCGGCTTCTTGGCCGCCGCCCTTCCATTGCTGGCCCACAACTGGCTGTCGTTTGGCGACCCCGTGTCGCCATTTGGTCCAGTGCTCTCTGGCAGTCCATCTCTCTTCACGTTGTCACACGTTCACCCATCCCCCATCACCAGATGGAGCACGCTCGAGCAGTTCATCAGCCGTACCGGGGGGGAAGAAACCTTCACTCGCTGGGCGATCTTTCTCCCAGCCCTCCTGTTGATCAAGTCATGGACGCCCCTCACCCGGTCAGCCGGCGCGGGCTTCGGGATCTTGATGCTCTTCTGGGCTCTGGGTCCTCCTCACCCCCGGTACGGCATCGTCGCGATGCCCCTTGGAATCCTGCTCATCTCAATGGCCCTCTTGACTCCCCGCCGCCATGGAGAGGCATGGTCCATCGACTGGATCAGGCGAGGACTGTACGCAGCGCTAGCACTCCAGGCCCTGCATCTTATCGTTTATTACCCTTTGGCATTAGCCTCCCGAGCCGGTCTCGGGCTTGAATCCCCCGGGCACTACCGCACCCGCATGCTCGCCGCGCTCGCTGAGGCCGCAGAGTTCGTCAACGCCCGCATCCCATCCGGGTCGGTCATCCTCCTTCACGGCGAGTGGCGCGGAGCCCTCCTGGCTCACCGCACGGATGTCGCAGGGTACATGAAGGTCGCCTTCCCGCCGTTTCCCCTGCTTAAAGCCTCCCGATCTTCAGCCGAGGTTTTCAAACGAGTGCGGCAGAAAGGGTGGACGCACCTGTTGTACAACCGGCTGGGAGCGTTCTACATGAGGCGACAGCTCACCGTTGACCCCTGGTCCGAACGAGAGCTGAAACTCTGGGCCGCATTCTGGCGCAAGCACGCCGAGCCGGTGTGGGAGTCCACCCGGCCGGAGATCCTGACGGGGCACTTCTATCTTTTCCGCTTCGTCCAAAATTCCCGGCGGCGGAGCACGCACGTGCTTCCGGGCATCGAGGGCTGGATCGCGCTCATGGAAGAGGATCAGCGAGCCGGCCGAGACACCGCGCTTAGCCGTCGTCGCACGGCGTTACAACAGGCTGCCGGAGGCTACGGCATCGTGGACCGGGTTGAAGCCGGCATGTTCAAGGAGCAGTTGCCACCGGAGGAGGTCCGGCGCCTCCTGAAGCGTGCGGCCCGGCGGGGGTTGCACAGCCCCCTCTGACGGGGCGGTATGAGCTCAAGAATCCCGTATTTTCAGGGATTTTGCTGCTGAGGGGGCGAGGACGGCGTGGGAGTCACGGGAGGGGAGCTGGGAGGAGGGGGACTCACCTGAGGGGGCGAGGACGGCGTGGGAGTCACGGGAGGGGTGCTAGGAGGAGGGGGACTCACCGAAGGTTGCGGGACCTGAGATTTTTTACTCCCTTTCCTGACCAGCAGGACAGCGACGAAGGCCAGCAGAGCAAGCAACGGGATGAGCCACCGCCAGCTTCCGCTGCCGGACTCCACCGGCACCGAGGTCCCCACCGTGGGGACACCCTGTTCGGTACCCGCATCGGCGCGCCCACCCGTCTCCGGCGCACCCGCAGGGGAGAACGTGAACATTCTTTCAGGCTCAGCGGTAGCTTCCTGAACTGGCTTAGGCTTAGCAGCAACTTCTTGGACCGGCTCAGGTTCGGTGGCAGCCTCTTGAACGGGCTCAGGTTCAGCAGCGGCCTCCTGAAGTGGCTCCGGCTCGGCGGCAGCCTCTTGAACGGGCTCAGGTTCAGCAGCGGCCTCTTGGACCGGTTCAGGCTCAGTGACAGCCTCTCGAATTGGCTCAGGCTCGGAGGCGGCCTTTTGAACTGGTTCTGGCTCAGCGATAGCCTTCTGAACCGGCTCAGACTCAGCCGTGGCCTCCTGAACCGGTTCGGGCTTGGCGGTGTCTACCGCGGGGCGTACAGCCCGCTTGGTCGCGCAACCGGTGGCCAACATGCAAGCCAGCCCAGCCACAACGAGCGTCATCCTCAGTGTCATCATTTTTACAGGAGCGCCAATTATAACACAGTCGTGGCTGGATTATAATGGTGACTGGCCATGAACCTACAACCGCCGCTGAAATTGTTCACGGTCGAGTCGGCCAACCGGCTGCTCCCATCCATCAAGGCGCGGCTAGCCGAGATGCGTGTCACACACCGGGAAATCCTGGACTTGCAAGGCAAGGTGGATATCGAGGAGATGACCGGCTTCGACACAGAGGGCAAACTCTCTGACCAAGCGCGTGAGCACATCACCAAGTTGAACGCGGAACTGCTGAAAAAGATGGAAACGTTCGAGGAACAACTGGAAGATTTTCACTCGCTAGGCTGCGAGCTGAAGGACCTCGAGCGCGGACTCGTAGATTTCTACACCCGGCGCGACGGTGTCCTCGTCTACCTCTGCTGGCTGGAAGGCGAGGATGAGATCAAATTCTGGCACTCGCTCCAAGAAGGCTTCGCCGCCCGCGAACCGCTCTAGCAGAGCTGTCCGTTCAACCGTTCAAGAGAGTAAATGACCGCGTCTTCGCCATTGGTGTAATAACTCCGGCGCACTCCTTCGACCCTGAACCCTAGCTTCTCGTACAACTGACGGGCAGCCTCGTTGCCCCTTCGCACCTCCAGCGTTGCCGCCTCGCAGCCGCGCTGAAACGCTTGATTCATAAGGGCAACCATCAGTTGCTGACCAATGCCCTTGCGACGGTGGGCCGAGGCCACCGCGAGATTCAAAAGATGGAATTTACCCCTGGCGACCCATCCGCCTCCATACGCCACCAACCCCCCCTCGTCCACAGCCACCAGCCAGAGGCTGTGGGATGTCAAAAGCTCCTGGGCAAAGGCATTTCTGCTCCAGGGGTCGTGCCCCGCATAGATCACGCTCTCGAGCGCCGTCACCGCCTCCAAGTGCTCAGTTTGAAACGGAACAATCTCCATTACCGGGGTTGCGGTTTGAGGAGCCCCTTGCGCAGCTTTTCCGTCGCCGCGGGCCGCCGGACATACAACGGGACCAGGCGGTCAGGGTTGTCCCGGTGACCCCGTAAGAATCGCATGGCCCCCAGCGCAGCCACCGTGGAGGCGCGGGGTAATACGCTCGCTAGCCGGACGCCGGCATCAAGTTGCTGAGCTAACTCCACGGGATCGCACACCCAGGGGCCTTTGACCCGTCTCAAGGTTTTCGCCGTCACACGGTACATTGCCGCGTACACTTCACCGCGCTTCGCATCAAGGGTCGTGAGGTACCGGGAGCTGTCGCCATTCAAAGCGGCCTGCGCAGCCTGAGCTTCCAGCGTCGGTACACCGACCAGGGGAACGCCGCCAAACTTCGCAAACATCTTGGCCACCGCCAGCCCCACCCTCAACCCCGTGAACGACCCCGGCCCCAGTGACACGGCGATCACGTGCACACGGTCCAGCCGGGAGTGAGCGAGCCTGAAGACCCTGTTCAAGAGGTGATACATGATCTCCGCATGCCGTGAAAACTCGGATGCGTGCTCCTGCATGACGCAGGTGCCATCCCGGAGCGCTTCCGTATACGTCGCAGGTAACTTGCGCAGCGAGAGGTGTGCGACCCCACACACAGTGCCCGAAGTTTCAAGGCCAAGGATGCGCAGTGGTTTTTTCATTCTTTAAGCAGGGTGTGCAATACCAACACAGTAAGTGCGCAGAGGTTTCCATGCCACCCTGACGACAGGATAGCCGGCACGTTCGAGCGCAACGCGAAGGGTGCGCCGGTTGAACAGCACACGCTGGCGGGTGGGTTCGTATGGCTGACCGGTGATACCCATGAGCTTCATCAGCCAGGACGAACTGTTCGTCGTCATCACGAAGAGCATTCCACCTACCTTCAGCCTGCCTCGAGCCTCGCGAAGAACATCCAAAGCATCCAGCCGTTCCTCCAGGCTGAACAGGAAGAAAAGCCAATCCAACGCCTCGCCCCGTGGCCACGAACTCCACTGGATCACATTCGCCTCCCAAACCGGGTCCGTCCCGGTCGGGACAACGACCAGACCTCGCTCCCCACGTTTCCGCATGGCTCTGAGGAGACGTCTGAGGCTGACCGGTGTCAGACTTCCCCTTGTGCGCATGCCCGGCAGTCCACCGGACGGCAGCATGAACCGCTTCAGCCCGCAGGAAGTGCAGCGAGACAGGATGACGACCTCCTTCGTCGGCCAGCGGTCTTCCTGGGGGAAAAAACGCTCCCGGACATACTGGTGTTCCCCACACAGCGGGCAGGGGGGAGGGAGGGGGAGGGTCGTATCAGTCACGACCAAGAAAGCGGTAAATTCTTTGGAAATTTTATATAAATCCGGCGGCGGGTGCCGGGCAGCCGGTCAATGGTCACGGTGACGGCATGGCGCGGCCAGTACGCCCGGTCCCGGTCCGCCCACTCCACGAACACTACGAATCTTCCATCCAGGTAGTCCAGCAGCCCCCGCCGCTCGGCGGGGACCGTGAGCCGGTAGAAATCCAGATGGGCTACCGGCACCCGGCCCCGTGCCTCGTGGGCAAGCGTAAACGTCGGCGAGCGCACCGGCCCCTTCACCCCCAGTGCCCGCATCGCCCCCCGGACGAAGCTGGTCTTGCCGGCGCCCAGCGGTCCTATCAGGCACACGCAGTCCCCCGCCTGAAGTCGAGCCGCCAGCGCCGCCCCCGCCGCCTCGGTCGCGCGGACGGAGCGTGAGATTAGAGTCTTCGTTCTCTGGATGGGGGATCAGGCGGTCCGGGTAACGCGCTCGCTCATACGGCTCCGGACCAGCTCCTTGACTGCCTGGGCCGTGGGCAGCGTCAGCGCCTCCTCAGCCACCGCCTTAGCCTCGGCATACGGCGTTGCGCGGATGATGCGCTTGGTCTCGGAGACCGACACTGGACTCACGCTGAACGCGTCCAGCCCCAGACCCAGGAGCAGGACGCCCGCCAGCGGGTCAGCGGCGATCTCCCCGCAGACGGTCACTCGAATGCCAGCCTGGTGCGCCATCTCGATGGTCATCCGGAGCAGCCGCAGAATCGCAGGGTGAAGAGGTTCATAGAGGTAGTTCGTGCTCTGATTGCCCCGGTCCACCGCGATCGCGTACTGGATGAGATCGTTGGTTCCAATCGAGAAAAAGGCGGCTTCTCGCGCCAGCAGGTCAGCCACCAGGGCGGCCGAGGGTGTTTCGATCATCACACCCACCGGGAGTTTTTCATCGAATTTCACACGTTCCGACTTAAGTTCCGATTTCACCGCCTCCACAACGCGGCAGGCCTGCCGAAATTCCTCCACGGACGAGATGAGCGGAAACATGAGTTCAACCTTGCCGAGCGCACTCGCGCGCAGGATGGCCCGCAATTGGGCCCGGAACAGCTCCTGGTTCGCCAGACAGAGCCGGATACCCCGCAATCCCAGAAAGGGGTTCGTTTCCCTCGCGTCGCCGGACTCGCTCAGGAATTTATCCCCGCCCAGGTCCAGCGAACGGAAGACCACTGGACGGGGGGCCATCTGCTGGACGATCTTTCTGTACCAATGATACTGAACTTCCTCACTGGGCAGACTCGTCCGATTGAGGAACAGGAACTCGGTGCGGAAGAGCCCGACCCCCTCCGCACCCGCGTTTAACGCCGCTTGCACTTCCAGGGGCAACTCCAGATTAGCCAGGAGTGACACCCGGCGGCCATCCGGCGTTTCTGTCGGAAGCTGCGTGAGCTTTTTGAGGTCTTTGCGGCGCTGGTCAACGACACGCTGCTGGCGGCGGTAATGGTTGAGCGTGGCCTCGTCGGCGTCCAGAATCAGCACCCCCTCCTGCCCATCCAGCACGATCAGCCCATCGCCAACGGCGACATTCCGCAGCTCAGTGACCGCGACGAGTGCCGGCAGCTCCAGGGCTTGCGCCACGATGGCGGTGTGCGAGGTGCGGCTTCCGGCACTGGTGGCGAACCCCACCACCTTGTCCCGCGGGATGTCGGCGGTCTCTGTGGGAGACAGGTCATCCGCCAGCACGATGGCCTTATCCTTCAGCGCTTTGAGCGTGCGGCGCTCTCCACCGGTCAAGTTCTTCAACACCTGCCAGCCCACATCTTCAATGTCGTTGGTGCGTTCGCGAAGGTACTCATCGCCCAAGCTCGCCATGACGCGGGAGAATTTCTGAACCGTCTGGTAAAACACGAACGCGATGTTCACCCGCTGCTTTTTGGCCTCTTCGATCGTGGCCTCCACCAGCAGGGGGTCTTTCAGGATCATGAGGTGGGCGTCGAGGATCGCGCCGTGGCCTTTTCCCAGCTTGGCCTGAACGCGGGTGCGGGTTTTCCGGACGCCATCCGCCGTTTTGGCAATGGCCTCCTTGAACTGCCTGATCTCGCGCCCGAGCTCGCTTGCCGAAACGGTCTTCCTTAAGGGGCAAAAGTACCCCTCCCGTTCCAGGAGAAACGGCCTGGCGATGGCAACACCCGGCGCCACAGCAATGCCCTTCAGGACCTTCATATGCCTTCTATTGTAAGGTGATTTGACGTTCTGCGCTTATCGAAGTAAGCGTGAAGTCTAAAGTTTCAAGAGACTTGAAATCGCAGTTATTCTGGTTCGCCGAACCGGTCGGCGATGAATTTCGCTAGGACCTCCAGAGCTTCGTCAGCTTTGTCCCCCGAGGTTTCCACGGTGACCTTCGAGCCGTACGGCGCACCCAGGGCGAGGATGCTCAAGATGCTCTTGCCATCGGCTCGCTGTTCGTCTCGGAAAAGCGAAACATGACAGGGAAATGTGTCAGCGAGCTGCACAAACGAGGCTGCCGCGCGCAGATGCAGACCGAGTTTGTTGACAATTTCGACCTCACGGGCAGGCACGGATCACACTAGATAACCGCGTACCTCATGATGGCACGGGAAAGTTTTGCGCCGTCATGGCGGATGAAAGCGCTCCGGGGAGCCAGCACCTTGGCTTTCACCGCAGAGAGCCCCATGGCCCTGAACTGTTCCTCGTTGTTGGCGACCGGGTACGCGTTTTCCCGCCCGTAGCGCTCCAGCATTCGCTGCGCTGGCCTTTCCACGTTCACCACGACCGTATCAAAGTTTCCACTCCCCAGATATTTATTCACCGACGCCAGATGGTCTGCGGCCGTGTACCCGTCCGTTTCCCCCGGCTCGGTCATGATGTTGCAGACGTAGATCTTGAGCGCGCGGGAAGACGCGACCGTCTCACGGATCTCCGGAACCAGCAGGTTGGGGATGATGCTCGTGTACAGGCTGCCCGGTCCCAACACGATGATGTCAGCCCGTGCAATGGCCTTCACCGCCTCAGGGTTGGCACGCACCCGGCTGGGCACCAGATGCACCCGCTCGATGGGAGAACCCGCCTTGGCGATGCGGCTCTCTCCCCGGACGAATTTCCCGTTCTTGAGCTTGGCCGCCAGCATGACCAAGTCGAGCGTCACGGGCAACACGCGGCCGCGAACCGCCAGCACCCGGCTGGACTCCGCGAGCGCACGAGAGAAATCTCCGGATACCTCCGTCAGCGCGGCCAGGAAAAGGTTGCCGAACATGTGGCCTTGCAGCTCGCCCTTGCCCGTAAACCGATGCTGAAACAGGCTGCCCATGAGCGGCTCCGCTTCCGCCAGCGCCACCAGGCAATTACGGAAATCCCCGGGCGGGATGATCCGGAACTGCCGCCGCAGCCGTCCGGACGAGCCGCCATCATCCGTGACGGTCACAATGGCCGTCAGGTTGTCAGAGTATTCCTTGAGCCCCCCCAGCAGGTTCGGCAAGCCCGTGCCCCCACCGATCGCGGTGATCTTGGGACCCCGTTTGCGCCGGGCGTGCTCGTAGGCCATCTTCATGAACTGCCGTTCCCGTTTGGGAAAGAACACCGTCAGAATCGCATAATACCCCCGCCGCACGGCGAAGAGCATCCCGATGCCGCCGAGCACGATGAGCCAGATGTCCATCGGGCGCAACTGCTTGAAGTATTGACGCACTTCCTTCTCCACCTTTTGCAGCGGCTCGATGCGAAAGTGCCGGTGGCGGAAGGCGGTCCCGAGCACGCCGGACGTCCCGATCGCGAACACGATGGCGCTGAACAACAGCAGAAAGATCCATCGCTTCAGCCTGATGCCAGGATAGAGGAAGTGAACCACCGACCGAGGGAGGCTCATCTTGAATCCCATGGCCTCTTTAGCGCTCCTCGTGGCGCTTCCGGCGGGTAGCCGGCGGCTTCGCCGCAGCCGCCCCCCGCCCAAGGTCTCGCAGGATCTCCTTGTTGAGCCGCTCCGCCGAATTGACGCCCGTCTGCTTGAGGCGCCAGTTCATCGCCGCCACCTCCACCAACACCGCCAGATTTCTCCCGGTCTGAATCGGCAGCTCATGCAAGGCGAGGGGAATATCCAGAATCGTGTATGTTCTTTCCTCCAGGCCCGTCCGGTCATAGTGTTTCCCCGGCTGCCAAGGCACCAGCTGGATGACCAGCTCCACCAGCTTGCGCTCCCGCACCCCACGGGCTCCGAACAGCCCCTGGATGTCAACGATGCCAAGCCCGCGGATCTCCATGTGATGCCGGAGCCTGCGGGTACCGGTGCCCAGCAGGGTTTTCTCCGACGTGCGCCGGATCTCAACCGCATCGTCCGTGCACAGGCGGTGGCCCTTGTCGAGCAGCGCGAGGGCACACTCGCTCTTCCCGATGCCGCTCTCGCCGAGCAGCAGCACCCCGACCCCAAACACGTCCATCAGGCATCCATGCATGGTGACGCCGGGCGCGAGCTTTTCCTCAAGGTAGGTGGTCAACTCGCTGACAAATTTGGTCGTCGGAACCGGCGTGGCCAGGACAGCCACCCCCGTACGCGCGGCGGCGGCGCACAGATCCTTGGGCGGATCCTCATTGTGGCACACGATAAAACCGGCCGGCTTGCCCTTGCCAAAGATGCCCTCCAGGCGCTGGCGCCGCGTCCCAGCATCCAGCGAATTCCAGAACGTCACTTCAGTCTTGCCCATGACTTGCAGCCGCTCGGAAGGGAAATAATCAAGAAACCCCGACAGGGCAAGACCCGGCCGGTTCAGATCCGGCACCTCGATCGCACGGTGTAGCCCCGCGCGCCCGCTGACCAGCCTTAAGGACAGCGAACCGCCAAGTTCGTTGAACAGCGTTTCAATGCGTAATCTCATAGATTTTTCCCCATTGTATCGGTTTACCAGGGTGGCGGGGATGGACGAAAGTGTTCCTTCTCAGACTGTGCGGGTTTTTTCCTCCTGATCCAGGACCCGGATCACGTCTTCGGATCCCTGGGCATTGATGAGCGCTTTGCGGAAATACTTGTCCTTGAGCAGGGCCGAGACCCGCGCAAGGGATTTCAGGTGCTGGCTGGCCTGGTCCTCAGGCGCGACCAGCAGAAAGATCACGTAGACTTTGTCGTCATCAAGCGCATCGAAATCAACGCCGATCTTCGAGATGCCACAGGCCACCGCCAGCTCCTTCGCGACCGAGGATTTGCCGTGGGGGATGGCGATGCCCTGCCCGATGCCGGTGGATCCCAAGCTCTCCCGGGCCAGCAGCACTTCCAGCATTTTCTGTTTGTCGGTGAGCGCCCCTTGCCCGTGCAACACCGAGACCATTTCCTCAAGCACGGCCTTCTTGGTGTCAGCCTTGAGCCCGACGATGATGGCTGAATCCTTCAAGATGTCCCGAATGCGCATTGAATTAGGTAGGGATGATAACACCAAGTGCAAGACAGATCAAGGCAGCTCCTTCCGCACCGCGTTGACCGCCTCTTGCATCGAGGTGAGCTGGGCTTTCGCTTCGTCCACCGTGCGGGTCTTGAGCCCGCAGTCCGGGTCCACCCAGATCTGCTCCGGTTTCAATACCTGAAGCGCTTTTTTGATTCTTCGCTTGACCACCTCGGGCGCGGCCACATGGTGCGAGTGGACATCGAACACCCCGAACGAGATGTCCTTATTGAACGGGGAGGCCGAGAAGAGCTGAAGCAAGTCCAGCTCGCTGTTGGACATCTCCAGATCAAAGTTTTGAACAGGCATCTTCAGCATATTGGGGTAGATAAACTCGAACGCCCCGTAGCACACATGCGTGAGAAAATAGGCCGGCAGCTTGTCGGTCACGACCGCCATCGCGTCAATAGCGACCTGTAATTCCTCCGGGCGGACCGAGAGCGCAGGCTCGTCAACCTGGATGATCTTGCACCCCGCCTTGATCAGGGCCTCGACCTCCTTGCGGAGCTCCCGAGCCAGCGCCATGGCCACGGCGCGGCGATTGGGGTAATGCTCGTTGAAGGACCAGTCCATGATGGTGTAGGGCCCGGTCAGCATGCCTTTCACCGGTTTGCTGGTCAGACTCTGAGCGTACTTCCACCACTCCACCGTGATCGGCCTTGGCCAGCGAATCTCACCTGTGATGATCGGTTTGTGGTAGTAGCGGTTGCCGTAGGAGCGGACCAAGCCGCCTTCCTTGAAGCCTTTGAAGTGCTCGGCGAAGTACGCCACCATGTCCCCGCGGTACTGCTCGCCGTCCACCAAGATGTCCAGACCGATCTCCTCCTGGGTTTTCATCCAGAAGGCGGTCGCCTCACGTGCCTGCTCGTCGAGCTGCTCCTGGCTGATCTCACCCCGGCGCCGGCTCGCGCGGGCCTTTACCAGGGACGGTGGCTTCGGAAAGCTGCCCACCGTGGTGGTAGGGAGGAGCGGCACCGTGACGTTGAGTTCCTGAAGCTTTTCCCTGAACACGCCTATCCCTTCCTCCGCCTGCCGCGGCGGGACTTCCCTCTGGCGGTGCGACGAGAGGCTGGTTTCCGTCTCCGAACCTTCGCGGCCTTTCGTGTGCGAAGTGCGGGCCAGCGCTTGGCTCGCGAAGGACCGGCGCCCGTAAGCAAATCCCGAGCGCGCGCCAGGACAGCGAGCTTCTCATAGGCTCGGGAACGCGGGAGGAATTCCAGGCCGTTTGAGGGAGTGAGCCCCACCACCTCAGCCTGCACCTTCTTGAGCAGGCGGGCAACGAAGCTGGCCACCCGGGCCGGAGATTCAAGCTTCGTGTTGCGCGCGTCCACCACCCCCAGACCCAGGCTGAGCTGGCTGCCGGATGTGGCGACGGCGTCCGCCATCGCTCTGGAATACGTGAAATCAAGAATCAGGCCATCCACCGCCAGGCCCTGCAGCTTTTCATAGAGCGGGGCAGCATCCCCGAAGCTCAGAAAGAGCCAGAGCCTCAACGACCCTTTCCGAGCGGCCAGAACCTCCAGCGCGTCAGCCATCTGCGGCAGCGCCGCGGGTTCGCGCAGCAGAAAGGGCTCCTCTATCACGATCGCGTCAGCCCCCACGGTGGCCAGCCGCTCAACCTCGGCGGCGAGCAGAGGGACCAGAGCATCCATGAGCTGGTTCGCACCGTGATACGGTCCGCCTTTGAGGACTGAGAGCCGGCTCAAGGTCAGCGGGCCCAGGATGGTCGCGATCACCGGCTTGGAACTAAAGGCCTGCGCCAACTTGAGCTCGTCGGCGATCAGGGGCCCCTTCTCCGCGAGAGTTCCCGTAATCTGAGGCTGGCGGAAATAGGTGTTCGTGTCGAAGTAGCGCAGCAGGCCATTGATGCTGACACCGTCGAACTTCCCCATCACATGCGAAACCGAGTCAGACCAGCGGATCTGCCCATCCGAAACGACATCCAGCCCCGCTTTGGCCTGCTCGGCCAGCACTTCGTGCACGACCTCGTTTTGCACCTGAGCGAGGTCCTGCTCTTTGATCTCGCCCCGATCAAGCGCCGCCAGGGCGTCGCGTAATTTATGCTGCTCCCGCGTATCGCCGATCCGGGGATAACTCCCAACGTTGGCTGCAACGATGTTCATCTTGGAGAGCCTCACATTATATAGAAACAGGTGCCGCGGCGTAACGCTCCGCCGCCAGAATGGTCCCTCCCCCCAGCACCTCGTCTCCCCGGTAGAAGACCGCCGCCTGCCCAGGCGTGACCGAGCGCTGGGGAGACGCGAACCGCACACGCGCGCGCCCCTCAGCCAGTGGCTCCACCACACAGGCGACGCCAGCGTGCCGCGAGCGAATCTTCACCTCGATCCCGTCCTCCGGCCACGCTGGGCTGATCAGGTTGATGCGGTCCACGAGACACCCTGGGGCATAGAGCTCCTCCTCCGGTCCAACCACGACCGTGTTGGTCAAAGGCTCCAACGCGATCACATGCAGCGGCGAACCCGTGGAAAGCCCAAGCCCCCGGCGCTGGCCAATCGTGAACAGATGCAGCCCTTGATGCTGTCCCAGCACTCGACCTTTAAAGTCCATGATGTCGCCAGGGCGAGAGCCCAGATGGCGGTTCAGAAACCCCTGGGTGTCGCCATCCGGAATGAAGCAAATCTCCTGACTGTCCGGCTTGTCCGCCACCGCCAGCCTCATCTCCCGCGCCCGAGTGCGCACCGCCTCTTTCCTCATGTCAGCGAGCGGAAAGCGCACATGCAAAAGTTGCTCGCGGCTGACCCCGTGCAGGAAATATGTCTGGTCGCGCTGCACATCCGCCGGCTTCAGGAGCCTGACCCCCGCGGGTCCATGCTGCAGTTTCGCATAATGGCCCGTGGCCACCGTATCAGCACCCACGCCCCAAGCGTGCTCCAGCAGGGCGCCAAACTTCACCATGTGGTTGCAGGGCGCACAGGGGACTGGCGTTACGCCGTTCGCATACGCCTGAATGAACGGATCGATCACGTCGCGGCGGAACGATTCCTTGACATTCAGGACGTAATGGGGAATCCCCAGCACCTGCGCGGCACGGCGCGCATCGTCCACATCGCGTGCCGTGCAGCAGCGTTGCCCCTGCAGAAGGTCCGGGTGCTCGCTCCCATCCTCCGCGCAGGGGGTCACCCGCAGGGTGATCCCGATGACCTCGTACCCCCCTTCAAGGAGCAATGCGGCGGCAACAGAAGAATCCACACCCCCGCTCATCGCCGCGACAATTCGCTCTCGCTCTGGCACTTTTTACTTCAGGCGGGGCGGTTTGGAATTGCTCAACGCGGCTTGCATGGCCTGCTCGGCGAGCACGGAACAGTGCACCTTCTCTGGCGGCATTCCTCCCAGCGCGTCGGCGACCTGCTGATTGGTGACCGCAAGCGCCTCCGGGACCGTCTTGCCCTTGATCATCTCGGTGAGCATGCTGCCAGCCGCAATCGCCGCGGCACAGCCCAGGGTCATGAATCTCGCCTCCTGAATCCGTCCACCCTCGATCTTGAGGAAGAGCCGCATGAGATCCCCACAGGTGTGATTCGAGGAATCCCCAACGGCGGTGGCACCGGCCAGCTCACCCACATTGCGCGGGTGGTGAAAGTGATCGAGCAACGTCTCACTGTACACCGGCATGCGTGCGCTCCTTCGGCTTCCCTCTCATGAAATCCTCATAGGTCGGAGACATGCTGCGCAGACGTTTGATAACTTTCGAAAGAATCTCAAGCACGTCCGCCACGTCCTGCTCCGTGTTGGCAGTCCCCAGGCTGAACCGCAGAGAGCTGTGCGCGCGGGCTGAGTCAAACCCCATTGCGGTGAGCACATGGGAAGGCTCGAGCGAGCCTGAGCTGCAGGCCGATCCGGTGGAACAGGCCACCCCCTGTAGGTCCAGGCTCATCATCATGGCCTCGCCTTCCACGAAATCAATGCTGATGTTGACATGATTCGGAAGCCGAAGCGTGGGATGTCCGTTCAACCGACAGTGCTCGATCTTCTCGAAGATCCCCCGCTCAAGGCGGTCGCGCAAGGCCTGCACATGTTTGACGCGCTCTCCCATTTCCTGTTGAGCCAGCTCCGCCGCCGCGCCCAGCCCAACGATCCCAGGCACATTGAGTGTGCCGGAGCGCTTGCCGCCTTCCTGCTCGCCGCCGTGCAGGAGCGGCGTCAGCCTCGCACCGCGCCGCACGTAGAGCGCACCCGCTCCCTTCGGACCATAAAATTTATGGCCTGACAACGACAGGTAATCCACCCCCAGGGCCTTTACGTCCACGGGGATCCGGCCCACCGCCTGGGTAGCGTCCGTATGTGTCGCCGCGCCATGCTCCCGAGCCAGGCGGGCGATCTCAGCCACCGGCTCGACGGTGCCAACCTCGTTGTTGGCCAGCATGACCGACACCAGGGCGGTTTTTTCACTCAGAGCTTTCTTCACCTCAGCTTGGTCCAGCAACGCCTGCTCATCCGCCCTCGCGTACGTGACCTTCCAGCCGTGCTTTTCCATGTACCGGGACGCTTCCAGCACGCAGGGATGCTCGATGGTGGTCGTGACCAGATGCTGGCCCTTGGCTTTGTGCGACTCCAGCGCCCCCTTGATCACGAGGTTGTTGGATTCTGTCGCGCCGCTGGTGAAGATGATCTCCTCCGGCTGAGCGCCGATGAGGGCCGCCACCTGCACGCGGGCCTCCTCGACCAGCCTGCGCGCCTGCTGCCCAAACCCGTGAGCGCTGGAGGCGTTGCCCCACACCTCGCACAGGACAGGCTGCATGGCGGCGAACACCTCCGGCGCCATCGGGGTGGTCGCGGCACAGTCCATGTAGATTACCCGCTTGTCCTTTGTCATATGGCTGCTTGCTTGACCAGCGACCCGCGCCGGTACCCCTCCCGGTCCACCGTGACGGTCTGATACCCCAGCTCCATAAGAGCCGCGCTCAGCCGCGGAAAGGCCCGGTCCACATCGGGCAACCGCTCCGGCTCCACCTCGATGCGCGCCCCGGCACCGAGATGGCGCACCCTAAGATTCAGAAGTCCTGGCATGACCGCACGAACGCGCCGCTCGGCCTCTGCCACCATGCGGACCACCTCCGGCGTCACGCGGATGCCAAATGCAACACGGGATGACAGGCAGGGATTCGCCGGCTTGTCCCACACGGGCAAGCCCAGCGCCTGCGCCAGCTCCCGCACCTCGGCCTTGCGGAGCCCTGCCTCGCGCAGCGGGCTACGGATCCCGCGCTCCCTCCCCGCCTGCTGGCCTGGCCGGTAGTCGCCGAGGTCATCGAGATGAAACCCGTCCGCGATCACCGCGTAGCCTTCCTCACGAGCTAGCGTGAACAGCCGCGTGTAGAGCTCCTGCTTGCAGAAATAGCAGCGGTTGAGCTGGTTGGCTGTGTAGTCCTCATTCTCGAACTCACGGGTCTGACACTCCCGCAGGCGAGCACCCATAGCCCGTGCAGCTTCACGTGCCTGCGCTAAATCCTCGGTCGCCAGGCTCGGAGACACTCCAATGACCCCGAGCGCCCGGTCTCCCAACTCCTCGGAGGCCATCTTGAGGACCAGGGCAGAATCCACCCCTCCCGAATAGGCCACCAGGACGCTGCCCATCTCACGGAGAAGGGCGCGCAGGTGACTGATTTTGGATTGGAGTTCGCCGTCCATTAAAATTCCCCTCATTTCACTATATCAGGCGCCTTAAGAATAATTTACATGCTAAATTTTAAAAATTGCTTGACAAATTAATTTTTAGCAGTCACACTGAAAGCATGAAAACCACCCTAACCGAGAGAGGACAGACCGCCGTCCCGGCTAGGATCCGAAAGCGTTTTGGACTCAAGCCCGGCCAGAAGCTGGAGTGGGTTGAAGATGGGAAGGTCATCTACGTTCTGCCAGTTCCGGACGATCCGATCCGTGCTTTTCGGGGCTCATCCAAAGGGGTCAGGTTGACGGAAGCCCTGCTCCAGTCCCGCCGAGAGGATGCCCGAAAAATCTAGGTCTTGGGTTCTCGACACTTCAGCCCTCTTCTGCCTTAAAAAGGATGAATTAGGCGCCAACACAGTGGAGCGGCTGCTGAGGGAAGAGGGCACCAAGGGACGTGTCTACATCTCCTTCATGTCCCTGATGGAATATGTCTATATCCTTCAGCAGGAGCAAGGGGAAGCCGCGGCACGAAAAGGCTTTCTAGAAGAATTGAAACAGCTCCCACTGCATGTCGTTGAGAGCGATGAGCCGCTTTCTCTTGCGGCGGCGCGCATAAAAGCTACAACGAAACTTTCGGTTGCCGACGCCTGGATCGCGGCAACAGCCGAGCGGCTTCAGGCTGAGCTGGTGCACAAGGACCCAGAATTCGAATCTTTACAGGGCCAGATTAAGCTCCAGGCGCTTCCCTTAAAATAAACATCAGACCCGGATGGCGCCGACACTCTCCGGTTCTGAAGGAGAGGCGAAGAGCAGCTCCGGTTCGCCGGTCTTTCCCAGCTTGGCTTCCACCTGGACGGTCCCGTCCGCCGGGCGGTCGGAATAGCGCGCCACGATCGCCGCGACGGCGCGCCGCTGCTCCGAGGACAAGTCGCCGAGGCCCAGCGCCACCGGTCCCACACAGTTCACCGGCATGAACTTCCACTCATCGTCCCGCTGGAGGGATTCGAGATGGAAATTGTCATCCTCGTTGCGACCGACCACGGCGAAGACCTTCTCGTTGAACCGGAAATACCGGCCATATTTAATGACCTGCGCAAGGTGAACCGTGAGGCCGCCGGTGTGTTTGAGCACATCCCGCAGCCGGTCAGAGTAGGCCGGGTCCGTGAGCAGGCAGCCACCCGCGGGCGTCGGCGGATCCTCCACGCCGTAGTTCTTCGCCATCGCGAACTGCTCCTTCCGCGAGCGCCCTTGAATCGCGCACAGCTTGTCCCGGTCCACCCAGCCCTTGATCTCGGGAATCGTCGGCGGCAGCAGACGCGCGGAGAGGGGGCGCAGGAGCAGCCCCTCCAGGCCACTTTCACGTTCCACGCTCTGCATGGCTCGCCAGTGCTGCGACAGCGGGCGTTGTCCCAGCACTTCGCCGGTGATGATAAACTTCGCCCCGGTGTCATCCATATACCCCTTGACCTTGTTCAGCATGAGAATCCGGCAGTCGATACACGGGTTCATGTTCTTCCCCCAGCCGTGTTTGGGTTTGGCCACCATGTCCAAGTACTCCTGCCCGATGTGGATCACCTTGAGGCTGAACTTCTGAGAGTCCGCAATCTTGGTGGCGTCCCCACAGGAGGATCCCTTCGAGCCGGTTTGGCAGAAGGCGGTCTGAAAATTGAACGCCAGGACTTCGATCCCCTGCTCCTGAATCACCTTGACGGCGAGACACGAATCCAGGCCTCCTGAGAGCAACGCGATGGCTTTCATGATTTGCTTTAAGTATAGCCGAATGTTGCTACCGTGACGCTCGCCCCCCACTGTTGCTGCGCACCGTAAAGCGGTCCTTAAGCTCCTGCTCAAAGTACTTCATAAACGCCTTCACGCACTGAGGGTCGAAGTGGGTTCCGCTGCCCTCACGGATGACTTTAAGGGCCTGATCGATCGACATCGGCTCCCGGTAATGGCGCTTGGAGGTGATGGCGTCAAACACATCCGCCACCGCCAGAATACGGGCCACCAAGGGGATCCGCTTCCCCTTCAGGCCATCGGGATACCCCGAGCCGTCCATCCGCTCATGGTGCCCCGCCGACTCCTCAGGCAGGCCTGCCAGCTCGGGCGGCAGCTTGATGTTCCGCACAATGACGCGGGTGTACGCGGCGTGCTGCTCGATGATCTTGCGTTCCTCCTTCGTCAGGTGGTCGCTTGTGCTCTTGAGCACCGCATCCGGCGTGTTGATCTTTCCCATGTCGTGCAGTGTGCCCGCGATGCGGATGCGCTCGAGCTGCTGGTGGTCCAGGCCCAACGCGCGCCCGATGCCAATGGCGTACTCGGTCACGCGTTGCGTATGACCAGCGGTCATCGAATCCCGGGCGTCGAGTGCGGCAGCCATCGTGGTGATGAAGCTCTCGAACATCTGCCTCTGCTCCTCGACGAGCCGCACGTTAATGATGGCGATCGCAGCCTGGGACGCGATGGCGGAAAGCAGCTCTTCGTCCTCGCGGGTGAACGCTGAGGCCGTTTTTTTATTGATAACCTGGATCACCCCGATCCGCCGTCCCTGCGGGTCCACCATCGGGGCCGCCAGCACACTCTTGGTGCGATATCCAGTTTTCCGGTCAATCTCGGGGTTGAACCGGTCGTCCCGGTGGGCATCTGGCACATTGAGGATCTGCCCGGTGCGGGCGACGAAACCGGCCAGGCCCCTTTGAACCGGGACCCGGATTTCCTTGATCTCCAAGTCCAGCGCCACCACCGAGTAGAGCTCCTGCCTCTCGTGGTCGATCAGAAACACGCTGCCGCGGTCGGCGTGGAGCAACGCGACCAGCTCAGGCACCATCTGCGAAGCGACCAGTTGTTTTAAATCCTTGATCGAGGCCAGGGCGCGCCCCAGGTGCAACACCGCCTCCAGCGTCTGGGTTTTGAGGCGCAGGGCCTCTTCGGTCTTCTTCAATATCCCCGCTCGATCAGGTGTTCGATGCCGTCCCGCGCTGGTTTGTGCTCGGGACACATCCGAAGCGTCCTGCGCCACAGCTCCTTCGCCTTCTCATACCTGCGCGTGTTGAAGTAAAACGCCCCGAAATCGTAACGGTACTCGCAATGGCCAGGCTCCAATTCGAGCAGCTTCTTGAACGCCCTCTCCGCACGCCCGCGGTCAAACCAGCCTTTGCGATCAATGTACAGCCGGGCCAGTTGGTACTGCGCAAGCGAAAACTTCGGGTTCAGGCGCAGGGTGGCTTCGTACTCGGCCACAGCTTCCTTCCACTCGCGCTGCAGTTGGAGGACCACACCCAGATTATAGTGGGCGTTCTCGGCATTGGGATTCGCGCGCAGCGCCTGCTGGTAGGCCTGCCGCGCCCCGGTCAACAGGGCGGTCTTCTTCGAAGCGTCTTGGGCAAGCTTAGCCTGGCGCGCCAGGACACTCCCCAACGTGTTGTAGCCTTCCGCGAAGAAAGGGTTCAGTTTGATACACTGCTCCAGCTCGCGGAGCGCAGCTTCGTACTTTCCCATCTTGTACAGCGCGCTGCCCATCCCCCAGTAGGCATCGGCGTACACCGGTGAGGCGGCGGTCGCTTTCTTAAAGAAATCGAAGGACTTCTGATAGTAAGGGGAGCTCGGGCCCATGGGATCCCGATCCCCCAAGTTGTAGTAGGCAGTTCCAGTCGCGTAATAGATCTCGGCGTCGCCAGGGGCCAGCTTCTCCGCCTCGGCTAGAGCCTTGAGTCCTTGACGGTCTTTGCCGTTCAAGATGTACAGAATGCCCAGCTTCATATGGGCGGCGGTGCAACGTGGCTCCAGCTCGATCATGCGCTTGAACGCTGCACGCACATTGTCAAAATCCTGGAAAAACTTCCGAAATCCCACAAGGTACTGCGACAGGACGCTTACCGTTCTTTCGGATCCGGTGATTTCGACTTCCCCGGTTTGCGCGTACAAAAGCTCGGCAGTCCTAAAGATCGGCAGATACGACGGGTTGAGATCAACGACGCGCCCGATGTATAACGCGGCGGCCTTCATCCTCCGCTGGCGGATGCTGATGCTGGCTGCGTAGTTCAGCGCGTCCAGATGGTCTGGCTGCAACGTGAGCGTGCGATCAAAAGCTTTTCGAGCCTCGGGGAGCTCGCCCAGGCGAAACAGCACCAAACCGAGGAGGTACTGGGCTTCCAGACTTTTGTCATCGAGCTTGAGGGCCTCCCGGAAGGTCGTAACGGCGCGGGGCAATTCGCCTGCCCGGAAGAACAGGCTGCCGAGCCTCGTCTTGCAGTTCGCGCATGTGGGGTCCAGCTTCAGCGCGGTGGAATAGGCTTTCTCCGCCGCCGTCAGGCGGTTGCGCTGGGACTCCACCGTCCCAAGTAAGAACTGGTGCTGCGAGTTTTCAGGGGCAATCTTCACAAGGGCACGGACCTGTTTGACCGCCTCGTCCAAGCGCTGAAGTTGCAACAAGGTCAACGTGAGGTTGTAGTAGGCCTCCGAGTACTCGGCATTCTCTTTCACAGCCCGTTGGTACTGAGTGCACGCGGCTTCCATATGAACCTTCGCGGCCTCGGGGTCTCCTTCGCGCTGCGCGTCCTGGGCTTTTGACAGCGCGAGGTTGCCAAGGCGGAACGCAGCCTCCGCGAAGTGCGGGTCCAACGCGAGCGTTTTCACGTACGCCCGTTCCGCCGCCTCCCGTTGCCGCTGTTCTTCGAACAGGACTCCCAAGTTAAAGCGGGGCGCAGCCAAAGAGATGTTCAGTTGCATCGCTTCCCGAAGGTGGGTTTCCGCCTCCGAATATTTTTTCAGCCGCGTCAGCACGCGCCCGTAATTGTTCCGTGCTTCCGCACTGTCCCCCCGAGCCTGAACCGCCCTGCGCAGGTATTCCGCGGATCGCTCCGGCTCATCCATCTCCCCGTACACAATGCCCAGATTGTGAAGTGTTTCAAAATCGCCGGGCGCGAGCTTCTCCGCCTCCTTAAGCGGCTTCACGGCGGCATCATATCGCTCGCGGCTGGCCTCGAGCGCGCCGAGGGCATTGAGCGTTTTGACAAACCCCGGGGCAAGAGCCAACGCCCTTTGAAACGCCTCGCGGGCCTGATCGAGCTGCCCATTCTGCTGCAGGGCAATCCCCAGGTTGTGAACGGCATCACGCATCTGCGGGTCTTTGGCGGTGGCCGATTCAAACGCTTTGACCGCCTCAGGATACCGGCCCTGGTTGAACCGCAGCCGTCCCAGCTCGTTTAAGAGCCCCGGGTCTTCAGGAGCACGGGACAGCTCAGGCTGCAAGAGCTCCTCAGCCTCCTCCAAGGCGTTGCCGCTGATCATCACGTGGATGAGTTTGGCTTTCGCAGCGTGGTCGTCGGGGTGCCGCCGGAGATGTTTCTCATACTGCACGCGGGCTTCGTCATAGCGTTCCTCCGCTTCGAGCCTGGCCCCCTTTTCGTATGGCCCGGCCCAGATGGCACCAGCCATCATCATGACGGAGAGAAGAGCGATCATCCTTGTCAACAACCGTAACAGGCCCCTTCAGGACGAGTCAAAGCATAAGTCGAGCACGTTATACTGAACCGAGGGATTTCACCCCATGGCGAACCCGGATGTCCTCATCATCGGCGGCGGCGTCATCGGCCTCACGGTGGCCCGGGAGCTCACGCGCCGGAAACACACGGTCCTGGTCCTCACGCGAGATGCGCCCGGTGCCGGTGCATCCGCCACCGCCGCGGGGATGCTCGAAACCTACTATCCAGCGCCTCAACCGCCAGCCCTTGCCTCCTTAAGCGCACACAGCCGTTCGCTCTATCCAGCCTGGGCACGGGAACTCCATGCGGAAACTGGCTACGACATCGAGCTTAACGAGTCTGGCACGCTGGCGCTCGCGAAGAACCCGGAGGAGCTCGCCGAGCTCTCCACCCAGGCGGCGGCTCTCCCAGGCTCCCACCTCCTGACCCGCGAAGCGGACTGGCTGAGGCTGGAGCCTTACCTGGCACCTGGCCTGGCTGGCGCCCTTGAACTCCCGGACGATCACCACGTGAACCCGCGCCGGCTGTGCAAGGCGTTGCTGCTGTCCCTGGAACGCCTCGGCGTCAGGGTCATGCGCGGGATCACCGTGACGAACTATCTTGTGAATGGCCAACGGGTGGAAGGCGTTCAGACCGACGCCGGAGCGTTCCGCGCCCGCTGGACCGTCAATGCGGCCGGGGCCTGGGCCGGCGCCCTGGCGAGCCTTGCCTTGAAACTCCCGGTGAGGCCGGTCAAAGGACAGCTTTTGGTCATGGAAGCCGCAACAATCCCTGCCCGCGTGTTGCTGTCCGGGCGAACCTACCTGGTGCCCCGCCCACGAGATGGTCACATCCTGATCGGCGCCACCGTTGAAGAAGTCGGCTACGATGTGCGGCCGACCGCAGAGGCCATCCACGACTTGCTGGCCGAAGGCTTCACGCTCTATCCGCCCTTGAAAGATGCCCGTTTTCTGGAAGCCCGAGTGGGACTGCGTCCTGGGACCCCAGATGGACTTCCGATTCTGGGTCCAACCCCCTGGGACGGCCTCCTCCTGGCGACCGGGCACTTCCGCAAAGGCATCCTGCTGGCGCCGGCCACGGCGGCACTCCTTGGATCAATCATCACTGGCGCTGAGCTCCCCTTGTCGCTTGCGCCGTACAGCATCGACCGGTTTGACCATGCGCGTGTCCCTTAACGGTGAACCGCAAGAGCTGGAGTCAGGGGCGACCCTAAAGACCCTCCTTGAACAGCTTGACATCAACCCATCTCGCGTCGCCGTGGCCCTGAACACGGCGGTGGTACCGCGCGGCGAATGGCCCAAGCAGACACTGGCCGACGGTGACAGAATTGAAATCATCGAAGCCGTGGGCGGCGGTTGATTTTTGACACCCCCTGCGTTACCATGAATAACTCATTCTGTTCAGTCGGTCGTTCGTAGATATGAATCGATATAGGAGGCGAACATGGTGTCCCCCGAATGCACGATAAAGCAGGCCGCGAGCATTGGCATAGCCGTTCTTATGATGTTCATCGCCGCGGGCTGCGCAACAAAATCTGTTGTCAAGGATGAACCCGAGCCGGTCAAGGAAGAGCCCAAGGAAGAGGTCAAAGCCGAGCCCCTGTCATTTGAGAAGGTGTATTTCGATTACAACCGGTCCAGGATAAGAGTAGCCGGTAGAGATTCCCTCAAAAGGGCCGTCGACCAACTGCTGGCACAACCGGATGTCAAGCTCTCAATCGATGGACACTGCGATGAGCGCGGCAGTGACGAATACAACATTGACCTCGGCTGGAAGCGCGCGTACGCGGTTCGGGATTACTTAAAACGGTTGGGGGTGGACGAAAGCCGCATGTATCCGACGTCATACGGCCGGGCACGTCCCGCAGTGATCGGATCCGACGAAACAACCTGGAGTAAGAACCGGAGGGTGGAAATCTCCGAGCGGAGATGACGCTTCACCGGCCGAGACCCCTGCGGTAGCCGCGCGACCCGCTGCTGACGTAGCGGGTACCCCGCCGCCGTCGCGCAGCTCGAAATAACAGTCCTCCCTCTCTCATGCCCTTGCAGCAGCCACGCACCGTCGCCCTCTTTGTCCCGGAACTGAAAGAGCTCCTGCGCCGCAACGCCCTCAAGGAATTGCGGCAGATGCTGAACCTTATCAACCCGCTGGACCTCGCCGAGGGCTGGGAGGCACTTTCGCCTGACGAGCGGCTGCTGATCTTCAAAATTCTGACGCGCCGCAAGGCGGTGGTCCTGTTTGAAACCCTCGAGGTGGAAGGGCAGGCCCTTCTCCTGGAAGCGCTCGAGCGAGACCGCGAGACCGCGCCCCCAGAGTCGCCGCTGAACCTCCTCATCCACCGCCTCTCGCCACGCACGCTGAAGCAGCTCAACCGCTTCCTGGCCAAGACAGGCGCGAGCGAGCCCGTTCACGTACATACGTACCCACCAGGTACGGTTGGCAGCCTCATGCACCCGCAGGTGGTCACCCTGGAGGGGGCACTCACCGCCCGGCAGGCGCTTGAAAAATACCAGGCTGTCCTGCGCCCCGGGTCAGCCGGGCCAGCGTCCATGCTGTTCGTGGTGGGCCAGGATGGACAGTTGTTGAGCGCGATCGAGCTGCGTGATCTGCTCGCCGCCCCGCCGGATGCTCAGCTCTCGGAGCTGG
>CAZPLZ010000022.1:0-24624 GCA_964587525.1 uncultured bacterium
GGCGGAGCGTCCATGACGCGATCCTTTGTGGAGTTTGTAGGCCCCCAGTTCCATTGAGCGTGCTGTCCGAATGGATCGAGCCGTCGAGCCTCGGGGACGTGGAGGCAGAGGCCTCCGAAGTCATGACGGCCGCCCCGGCTCCAACCACGAATCCCGCCCCTGATGATCTGCCCACGGACCGCTGGGGTTGGCCCCTTGAGATTCCAAGCATCGGGTTCAGAACCATGGGGCCGACAGCTGGCTGCGAAATTTGTGCAGACGTCGTTGATGTCGGGTACGACCCCGGTGATGGGAGATTTTCCATCCTGTGCCTAAGGCACGCCAGGGATGCAGCTGGGCTGCCTGAGCTGGGGCCTGGTGACGGGGTCGCCCCCTTCGCGCACGCCATGATCGAGGGGGCCGAAGCGCCACCCCCCATACCTGAAAACCTCAGCGCGTCCATCACGCCTGCCTTCCGGGGCATGTGCGTTGGGTGTGGGAAGGCCAGCGAGGTGCGCTGGTACATCATTCCAGTTGCCGATTGGGAAAAGTGCCTGTGCCACGGGTGCGCTGCCCGCATACTCCAGTTTCCTGATTTTCAGGCCGCTCCGGTTTCACGGGATGAGATATGAACGGCAAACGGTTTCCTTCGAAGGAAGCGGGCCCAGTGGAGCGGCAGCTCGTTTCGGTAGCTGACTGCGCCGTAATGTTGTCGATTTCCCGGAGAGCCGTCTACAACATGATTTCAGCGCGGCGCATTCCGGTCATCCGCTTGGGGCGGCGCGTCCGCATAGCCCTATCCGATATCGACCGGTTGATATCCGAAAATAGGCACCCTACTACCCGTTGAGGTGTATCAGAAATCTTTCAGTCTAGGACGAAAAAACTTTGCCCACATTTTGGCAAAAATTTAATATTTGGGATTGCAGACCGAGTCCCCGCACGATGAAATATTTATAGAGAACAGCAAAGGACAAACAGGAACAGCAAAATGAGATGCAGGATTTTCAAGAGAAAAACGGGGGTGTGGTACACCGACCACACGGACGCGAGGACTGGCAAGCGCATCAAGGCCGCTGTCGGCCCCTCGAAGGCTGAGGCCCAGGACGTGCTGGCGAAGATACGCACCGAGATGATCGAAAAGGGCTACTTCGAGAAGAAGCGGGAGCCCCGCGTGCTGTACGAAAATTTCGTGAAAACCTACATGGAGTGGGCCTGGGCGAGCAAGAAAAGTGCTCGGGAGGACGAGCGGTTCCTACGGCTCGCAGCAAGAGATTTCCAGGGCAAGCTGCTGTGCAAGATCACTCCGGCGATGGTCGAGGCGTACCGCATCCGGCGTAGCGCGGAGAAGGTAGCTTACGCGGATCGACAGCTTACCCCCCGCCAGATTCAGTATGAGATGGCGATTCTGAAAGGCTTCTTCAGCAAAGCCCAGCAATATGGTGCGGTCGCGCACAACCCCGTCAAGGAAATCAAGATGCCCCGGGTCAGTAGCGGACGCATTCGGTACCTTCAGCCCCACGAGATAGATGCGCTGTTGAGGGCGTGTGACCACGGTCCGAAATTTCTCACGAACATGATTGTCTTTGCTTTGGAGCTGGGCATGCGGTCGGGTGAAATTCTGGGCCTTCGATGGGATGACGTGGACTTTGGAAACGGTGTGGTGCACATTCGGGAGGCTAAGTCAGGGAAGGCGAGGTCGATTGCCTTAAATGATGCGTCTAGGGGGGCGCTGCGCGGTCAGATGTCGATCAATAACGTCGTCAACAGGGGAGAAGGGTACGTGTTCGGCAAGGAAGATGGGACAAAGCGGCTAAGCACCCGCAATGCGTTTGAGAGCGCGGTGAAACGGGCAGGATTGAAAGACGTCGTATTTCACACCTGTCGGCACACTACGGCAACGACCTTGATCAACGACGGCGTCCCGGTGACGACCGTGATGCAGATGCTGGGCCACCGGGCGCTCGCCACGACGATGAAGTACTACCATGCCGCCCCGCAGCAAGTGCGGTTGGCGATGCAGCGGCCCCATCAGGTGACGGGGAAGGTCGAGGACTCGATGAGTGGTGACACGGAGAAAACAGACAGGCAGATTACTACTGCCGCCGATACGGACTAGAACCAGTTTCATAGACGGCGCAGGACGATCAGGATGCACGCGAGCCGGAAGAACCCTTCGTACATGAACGCGTGGTACTCGTGACGCACGAGGAGGCGGCGGAACTGGCCCAGCCACGAGAACGTGCGCTCGATCACCCACCGGCGGCCGTATCGCCGCATCGTGCGCCCGTCTTGTCCCGGCCACGCCGGCTTCGTTCGGTTGCCTCGATGCGGGATGATGGGCTCGATCCCGCGCGCGGCCAGGCGTTCCATCCCCACGGTATCACCCGCTGGACCCCATTATGAGACTGGTTCTAGCTACTCCGTGTTATCTTCGATGGGATGATTGAGGTCAGAACTGCAGTGGAAGCCGCGTATTGTTGAAGCGGTGCTCGGTGTGGTCGAATGTTGACTGGCATACTAGTCATGAAATACTTTCTGACACTGTCAGAAGGGATCACGGAGGGATCATGGACCGTCAAACGGCTGGAGCGACATTTCGAAAGTGCGATAGAATCACGGTGGAGAGATGGCCGAGCGGCTGAAGGCGGCAGACTCGAAATCTGCTGTGGGGGCAACTCCACCGGGGGTTCAAATCCCTCTCTCTCCGGCCTCACCCTTTAGACGCGAGGAAACCTCGGATAAGCGGTTATGAAAGGGCTCCTGCCGATAGAGTCATTCTTCATACGCCAGGCGCTGGCGCAAGCCAGGCTGGCCGCTTGCAAGCGGGAGGTGCCCGTGGGTGCGGTGGTGGTCCGGGACGGGAGGGTCATCGCCCGGGCGCACAACGAGATCGTGGCCCGGCGGGACCCGACGGCGCATGCGGAGCTGCTGGCCATTCAACGTGCGGCAAAAAAACTGCACAATGAACGGCTAACAGGTTGTTCGCTGTACACGACGCTGGAGCCTTGCCCTCAATGTGCCGGTGCCATTGTGCTTGCCCGGCTTGACGAAGTGGTATACGGGGCAGCCGATCCCCGGGCTGGGGCCGCGGGCTCCCTCGTGAATTTGGTCCAACACCCGGGGCTGAATCACCGAGCGCGTGTGCGTGGACCGGTGATGACGCGTGAGTGCGGCGCGTTGCTCAGGAAGTTTTTTCAGGCGAGGCGGTAAGTACGGAGAGACCGGGATTCGAACCCGGGAGACACCTTTTGGGCATCTACGCGCTCTCCAGGCGCGCTCCTTCAGCCACTCGGACACCTCTCCCCTGAAAAGAAAACTCGCGCCCTGAGGGATTCGAACCCCCGGCCTTCTGGTTCGTAGCCAGACGCTCTTCCTGCTGAGCTAAGGGCGCTTCGTGTCTGTTATTCCGGCTTCCGGGCCTTCTGTTCGATGACCAGGTACATGGTCGAGCCCCCTCGCTCTATCAGCAGGAGCACGTTGTCAGGAGCGCTGATCCGCTTGCGGGCGGTCTCGAATTCCGCCAGATCGGCGATGGGCGCCTGTTCGACCTCTCGAATTATATCGTAGGTTCTCACGCCCGCAACGGCAGCCGGAGAGTCTGGTTCCACCCGGGTGACCACGACCCCGGCGTTCTCCCGGGCTTCCAGCTTCTCAACGAGTTCATCCGTGAGCTCGGTCACGGTCATCCCCAGCCAGGAGGCCTCGCCCGAGCCTTTGGATGAACGACCGCGTTTGGATCTTTTGCTTTTCGAGGCTACAGTCTCAAGTTCCTTCAGCGTGGCCACTATGGTCAGTCGGTTACCTTTGCGATAGATCTCCAAGTTGACCTTACCGCCCACCTTGCTCTGGAGCACGGTTGAGCGAAGGTCGTCAGCCTCCTTGAGGGGTTTCTTGTTGATGCTCAGAATAATGTCGCCGGGCTTCAGGCCTGCACGCTCCGCCGCGGTGCCAGGAAGCACGTCACTGATCTCCATGCCGGTGCCCGGCGGCAGCCCCAGTTTCTTGGCGACCTCGGGAGCGACGGGCCGGTAGGCCACCCCGAGCTGGGGACGGATGATTCTCCCCTCCCGGATGAGCCCCTCCATGGTGTTCTTGGCGATGTTCACGGGAATCGCGAATCCGATCCCGACCGAGCCGCCGCTGGGCGAGAAGATTATCGTGTTGATCCCGATGACCTCGCCTTTGATATTCAGGAGCGGGCCGCCGCTGTTGCCCTTGTTGATGGACGCATCGGTTTGGATAAAGCTCGTGTATTGCGCGGCCTTGCCACCGCGAAGGAACGGAGCTCGGCGGTTAAGTTGCCGGCCCTTGGCGCTGATGACACCCACCGTCATGGTGTTCTCGAGCCCAAAAGGGTTGCCGATGGCAATAGCCCACTGCCCCACCTGAATCTTGTCCGAGTTGCCCAAAGGCGCGGTGACCAGGTTGCCGGGGGCTTTAATTTTCAGCACGGCGAGGTCCGTGCCCTCATCGATCCCTATAATTTTCGCCTTGTATTCCTTCTTGTTGAGCAGGCGGACTTGAGCATACTTGGCCTTGCCGATCACATGAGCGTTGGTGAGGATGTAGCCATCCGGCGTGACGATGAACCCGGAGCCGCCGCTCACCACCGGCTGGCGTCGTTCGTACTGTGGGGGGGTCTCGAAGAAGTACCGGAAGAATTCATCAAAAAAATCATCGCCCCAGGGAGTAAACCGGTGCACGATCGTGTAGGAGGCCACCACACTGACCACGGCGGGACCGACATGCTTGGACACTTCCACGAAGGCCCGCTCGAGCCCGCTGACTTTCTCCAGCGCACTCACGCTGACCACCGGGGTGGCGCGTGGAATGGTGAACTCTTGTGACGATTTCTTGATCGCCGCAGGCGCGAGGCGCACTGTGACCAAGATGGCGCCAAGCGAAATCAGCGCTACCCCTGTTCTCCAATTCACGATGTGTGCGTTTCTTCGGTGCCGCATGGTCTTATCAACTCTTGCGATAATGCTAGCATACCGACCCTTATGACGAGAACGGAAAAAGTCATTCGACAGTTCGGCCGGACGGTGCTCGGTAACTACGCGCGCGCGCCGGTTGTGTTCGTGCGCGGCCGGGGAGCATGGATCTGGGACGCCGAGGGCCGCAAGTACCTGGATTTCTTTCCCGGTTTCGGCGTGGGCGCGCTGGGGCATTGTCACCCAACGGTGGTGCGGGCGATCCGCGCGCAGGCTGGGCGCCTCATCCACATTCCCAACACGTACCACCATCCCGGGCAGGGGGAGCTGGCTGCCCGGCTGCTCAAGCTGGCGGGATTCCATGGGCGGGCGTTCTTTTGCAACTCCGGTGCAGAAGCGAACGAGGCCGCCATCAAGCTGGCGCGCCGTTACTTTCAGGTGGTGCGCGGCCAGCGCCGGTTTCAGATCGTCACGGTTAAGGATTCCTTCCACGGCCGCACCTTGGGTGCGCTGGCGGCGACAGGGGGGAAGGAGTATCGCCTGGGGTTCGCTCCGCTGCCCGGCGGGTTTGTCCACGTGCCGCTTAACTCAATTCGCGCCGCAGCCAGAGCGGTGGGCCGGATGACCTGCGCGGTGCTGATCGAGCCCATCCTGGGCGAGGGGGGACTTCAGGAGCCGACCCGGCAGTACCTGCGCGCGTTGCGGGGCCTGACCCGCCGGCACGGCGCGCTCCTGATCTTCGATGAGGTGCAAACTGGCGGGGGGAGAACCGGGTCCTTCTTTGCGTTTCAGCAACAGGGCATCGTCCCGGATGCGCTCACGTTTGCCAAACCGCTGGCTGGCGGGCTGCCGATGGGTGCGTTGCTCGTGCAGGAACCGTTCTTCGCAGGGCTCTCCCCGGGGTCCCACGCCAGTACATTTGGAGGCAGTCCGCTGGTTTGCGCGGCGGCGCTTGCCGCCGTGCGGGTCTCCTCCTCTCCCAAATTCCTGGCGCGTGTCCGCGGCTTAGGACGCATCCTGCGCAAGGGGCTTACGGAGCTGTGCGTTCGGCACCCCAGACTTGTCAGAGAGGTGCGCGGCCGCGGGCTGATGCTGGGGTTGCAGCTTTCCCGGCCGGGCGATGGGATCGTCCGGCGGTGCCTTGCGCTGAGGTTGCTGATCAATTGCACGCACCGGACGGTGCTCCGGATGCTCCCGCCGATGATCGTCACCCCGCGGGAAATCTCGCTCGCCCTGTCATTGCTGGGCCAGGCGCTGGACGAAGCGGAGCGGGGCAACTAGAGTTTCCCTCTCCCCCTACGGGGGAGGTCGTCTGCGGGCCGAGTCAAGCGAGGCCGGGGGCGATGTTACAATACGAAAATGACAAGGCATCTTTTGTCGATTTCAGATCTTTCGCGGGCTGAGATCGAGCAGATCCTGCAATTGACCGCGCGGTGCAAGCGGGGGGGAGCAGCCCTGAAGCGGGCGCTCGCGGGCAAGACGGTTGCGCTGATCTTCGAGAAACATTCCACCCGGACCCGGCTGGCCTGTGAGGTCGCCTGTACCCGGCTGGGGGCCTCTTCCATTACGATCGCCGGTACGGACCTCCAAATTGGCCGGGGGGAGACCCTGGAGGATTCGGCCAGGGTTTTTTCCCGGTTCGTGGACGCCGTCTGCTGGCGGACTACGGATCAGGAGCGGCTGGAGCGGTTTGCCCGGGCAGGATCAATTCCGGTGATCAACACCCTCTCCGACCTTGAACACCCCTGCCAGGTCCTGGCGGATCTCTTTACCTTGCGGGAGCGGTTTGGCCGGCGGCGGTGGCCGTCCGTCGCATTCATTGGAGACGGGGGAAGCAATGTGGCGCATTCCTGGCTGCTGGCGGCGGCCAAGCTGGGTATGGATTTCCGGCTGGCATCCCCAGCAGGATATGCGCCACGGCCTCGGGCATGGCTCCTAGCGACTGTGGAGAAGCGGAAAACTGGCGCGAAGTTGCTTTTGACCTCTGATCCAGAAAAGGCGGTCCGGGGCGCAGATGTCCTCTACACCGATGTCTGGGTCAGCATGGGGCAGGAGGCTGAACACAAGAAGAGGATGGTGCGTTTCCGGCGGTACCAGATCAACGCACGGCTGCTGGCGAAGGCGTTGCCTCGGGCGCTGGTCATGCACTGCCTGCCGGCTCACCGGGGCGAGGAAATCACGGACGAGGTCATGGATGGGAAGCGGTCCATCGTGTTCGATCAGGCGGAAAACCGCCTCTACAACGCGCAAGCGGCGCTCCTGTGGTGTTGCAAGGGAGGCCGGGCATGAAAGTTGTGCTGGCGTATTCGGGAGGGCTGGATACCTCGGTCATGATCCCCTGGCTCAAGGAGCGGTACGGGTGCGAGGTGATCGCGTTCATCGCTGATGTGGGGCAGGGAGGGAATCTAGCGGCGGTGAAGCGCAAGGCGCTTGCGACCGGAGCGTCCAAGGCCATCGTCAAAGAGATGAAAGAAACGTTCATCCGGGATTACGTGTTCCCAACCTTGGCCGCTGGTGCGGTGTACGAGGGCAAGTACCTGCTCGGGACCGCGATGGCCCGGCCGTGCATCGCGAGGGGGCAGGTTCAGGTCGCGCTGGCCGAAAAGGCGGACGCGGTGGCACACGGCTGCACCGGCAAGGGCAACGACCAGGTCCGGTTCGAGCTGGCCTATCAAGCGCTCGCGCCGCATTTTAAGATCATTGCACCGTGGCGGGAGTGGGAGTTGAAATCCCGTTCGGATGAGATCGCCTATGCTCGGTCGCGGGGTATCCCCGTTGAGGTGAGCAGGATATTTCCATACTCCGTGGACAGAAATCTCTGGCATGTTGCTCTCGAAGGTGGCGAGCTGGAGGATGTGCACAAGACACTCCCGCGGGGCGCGCTGCAGATTACAACCGAGCCTGGCCGGGCTCCCGCCAAGGGCGCCCGCGTGCGGATTGGGTTCACCCGGGGAATCCCGGCGTACGTCAACGGGAAGCGGCTGACACCGGTCGCGCTGGTGAGAAGGCTCAACGCAATTGGCGGTGCGCACGGCATCGGGATGGTGGACCTGATAGAAAACCGGCTGGTGGGCATCAAGGCTAGGGAAGTCTATGAAACCCCGGGCGGCACCCTGTTGCATGTTGCCCTCGCGGAGCTGGCGGCGATGTGCCTGGACCGGGAGACCCAGCGGGTGCGCAAGCAACTCGGCCTCAAGTACGCCGAGCTGGTCTATAACGGCCTCTGGTTCACACCCCTTAAGGAAGCGCTGGACGCGTTCATGACGAAGGTGCGGGGGCCGCTCACCGGCGAAGTGAAGCTCGGACTGTGCCGGGGCGTGGTCTCGGTGTTGGAGCGGCACTCACCCCATTCGCGGTACCGGGCCTCGCTGGCCACGTTTGAAGAAGGCGAAGCGTACGATATGCGGCACGCGGAAGGGTTTATCCGCCTCTTCGGGCTGCCATTCGCCAGAAAGCCACAGCAGTGACCCTTCGACTCGCTTCGCTCGCTCAGGGTCATGGTGAGCGACCAAAGGGAGTCGAACCATGAAGTTGCGCTTGAGAGGGGAGAGGGGGGCGATGTGGGTGCTCTGTGTCTTCCTTCTTCTGTTGAGCGGGCAGGGGAGTGCGAAACTCAGCCAGCAGGACGAACGTGACTTTGCCCGCGCCGTGGAATTGCGGATCGGCAAGCAGCATGAGGCTGCACTGGCGCTGCTGAAACGTGTCGAGGAACGCAGCGCCGCCAACCTCGCGGTGCACAATGAAGCGAGATACCAACAGGGGCTGGTCCTGGAGGATGCCGGCCGCTTCGCGGAGGCGCTTTCCGCTTTTGCATCAGCCGCGAATGAGGCCCCAGGGGCGCCCTCCGCCCCGTACGCCCTGATGGGCCAGGCCAGAGTGCAGGCAAAGGCCGGCCAGCTTGAAAAGGCGGCTGAAGGCTACACCCGTCTTCTCAGGATGTATCCCCGGCTTGGGGGGGCGGCGCTGCTGGCGAGGGGCCTTGTGGAAGAGCAGGCTGGCCGCCCGGTGGACGCCGCTTTATCCTACCGCCTGCTGCTGCGCAATTTTCCTCGTGCCGCTGAAATCAAGGAAGCTCGGCGTGCGCTGGCGGCGGCCTGTGAGATGCTCTTGCGGAACTCTCCGGCTTCAACCACATTCCAGGAGACCCTGGAGCGTGGCGATTGCCTCATGGATCAGAACCGGTTCGGCGACGCTGAGTTGTTGTACAAGGCGGCTTTGAAACGGCGCCCGCCGCCGGAAAGCCAGGTCGAGCTTCTGATAGCCTTGGGCGGCTGCTATGAGGCGCAAGGTAAGGTCAGACCGGCGGAGCGCGCGTACCGCAGGGTGGGGCGCGTGCTTCCCGGCACCACTCGGGCCGCTGCGGCCCGGATGGCCATCGTGCAGATTCACCTGGACCGCAACCGTCTCGGGGACGCGATACGTGAGCTGGGCAAAGTCGTGGAGAAATATCCCGGCACCGCCCAGGCGGCGCAGGCGCAGTTCATGATCGGCTCCTGCTACGAATCGCTGGGGAAGCGCAGGAAGGCCGAAGAGGCGTACCGGAAGGTGATGGAGCTGGCGCCGCAGACTTCCTGGGCATTCGAGGCGCAGCAGAGTCTGATGCGCCTGCTCGAGCGGGGCTGGTGAAAGGCTGGGCTCTGGGGATGGCGCTCTGGTTGCTCCAGATTAGTGCGCTCTTGGCGGATGAGCCCGCGCCGGCTCCTGCGCAGTCCTCGACTGCGTATGAGTACATGTATCGGCTGAAGTTTGACGAACCCCCTCCGCCACCCGCACCCCCTAGAGCGGACTTGGAACCGGAGGAGGAGCGGGTCGCCGAACCCGCAGCCGAGTTCCAACCCGCGCTTGCGAAGCTGCAAGTGCTGTGGGAGCGGGAGCTGCCGGATGTGATCCAGGGCGGCGTGGCCGCCGGCGACGGCTCCGCGTATGTCGCGCTTCAAGATGAAACGCTGCGTGCCTTCCGGCTGACCGATGGCCAGCAGCGGTGGAAACGAGACTTGGGAGCGGTCCCGCAAACAGGAGCCGCGTATGTGAGGGGCGTGGTCCTGGTGGTGGACATCGCGAGACGCCTGAGGGCCTTTTCAGCGGCCACCGGGAACCTGCTGTGGGAGACGGTTTTGCAGGCGCAGGCGTCCTCGGAAATCGGGGTGAGCGAGACCATGGTGTGCGTGGGGGAAGGGAACAAATCCTGCGCGGCGTTTAACCTTGCGGACGGCCGGAAGCTCTGGCAGACGGCGACCCTCGGCGATGTGATTGGCGCGCCCTGGATTGGAGAAAAGGTGGTGCTGTTTGGTTCCACGGGCCATAAGTTGTATGCTGTGGCAAAGCTTTCCGGTGAGATGGAACAAGAGACGATCCTGACGGGCGAGGTCTATGGCCGGGCTGGCGGTGAGCCAGGCACCGCGGACTCCGCCCTTGCGGCCGTGGGGACCCACGACGGGCGGCTTCACGCGTTTTCAACCTCGGGGGTGAACCGCTGGACAGCTCGGTGCCGGGGTGTGGTTCGCGCGGCACCGCTCGTGAACCCAGAGGCCGTGTATGCGGGCACGGATCAGGCCCTGTTGTACAAGTTCGACCGGAAACACGGAGATTTGATCTGGCGGACCGGCATCGGCGGGCCGGTGGTGGATAATCTCTTCTCCCTGGGGGGGCACCTGATCGTCGGGGCTGGTGTGGCATTGAAATTCGTGGATCCCGAAACGGGAGAGATCGACCGGGTGATCGCGATGGACGGGCTGGTGCGGGGGGTGGACGAGGAGGATGGAACGGTGGTGGCGGTAACGACCAACCGCCGCCTGGTCGCGGTGGGGTTCAGGTATCCGGGTGACGTTGCCGCGCCGCCGCGGCCCGCTTCGCTGGTCTCGGTGGTGGTGGATTCAACCTCGGTGAATCCCCGGCGCGGCCAACGCGCCGCGGTGTCATTTTCGTTGCTTAGGGCTGAACCGCTGACCGTAGATGTTGTGAACATGCGAGGCAAGCGGGTTAAGCTGCTCGCGAACTACGATCAGGCGTGGCCGGATACGTACTATTTCACGTGGGGCGGCCTGGATGAGGATGGCGGACGAGTGGTCCCCGGTGTCTATCGGATCCGGGTGATCGCGGGTGAGGAGGAGGTCAGCGTGGGACTCGACGTGGTGGGAAGGAGGTAAGGCGGTATGGCTGAGGTGTCTTTAGACGCGCAGACGCTGCTGACGGGCTTGAAGGACGAAGCGAGTCTGTACTCGAGGGTTATTTCGCTCTCGACCGAAGAGCTGAAGTTGGTGAAGGAGGCCGAGCTCGAGAAGGCGACCGGGCTGCTCACGCAAAAGCAGCAACAGCTTGAGCAGGTTGCGGCGATCGAGACGCGCATCAAGCCGCACAAAGAGCGCTGGGCCGAGATCAAGGCCGGGTTGCCTCCAGACTCCGTGGGTCCCTTCCAGACCGTGCTCAAGGAGCTTTCTGACCTGCTCGAAAAACTCATCGAGATTGAGCGGGAAACCGAAGACACGCTGTCCAAGCAGATCGTCACCGTGCGCAAGATTCCTGCGGTGGCGGCGGAGGAGCAGGCCCGCAAGGCCTACGGCGCTCAGAAAGAGAAGGAGAAAAATTGACAACATAGCCCACACCCTCTGTGGGGCCGTCCTCGCGGAGGCGGGTCCAAGGAGGCGGCTCGGCGGCTCGGCCACGGTGCTGCTCATTGTCTCCGCCAACTTTCCCGATATTGATATTCTGCTAAATCTCATAAGCCGTGACGCCTACGTGTTCCTCCACCGGGGTTTCACGCATTCGCTTCATGGTGTGATTCTGCAGGCTCTGCTCCTGGCGTGGCTTGCCCGTTTCGTGTTCCCCGTCAAGTCATTTGGTCTCCTGTTCGGTCTGGCGCTCCTGGGGCAAGCCTCGCATGTGCTGATGGATCTCGCCAATGCCTGGGGCACCATGATCTTCTGGCCATTCTCTGGATCCCGGTACGCGCTTGGCTGGGTGGCGATCATTGATCCATGGATGTGGGGCTTGTTGGCCGCCGGACTGGTAGCGGGCATGGGGACAAAAGTGTGGAGCGTTACGATCAACCGGGTGACGTTGGGCCTGCTGGCGGGCTATTACCTGTTCTGCGGCGCCAACCAGGTGACGGCGAAAGCCTACTTCCGCAAGGCGCTGGCCCAGCTTCAGATTCGGGTGGAGCGGGTTGAGGCGTTTCCTCAGTTCCAGAATCCCTTCCGGTGGAATGTCATTGGCTGGGCTCCAGACCGGTACTACCAGGGCTATGTCCATGCGCTGGATGGCTTGCAGGGACGGGTGCGTATTTTTTTTATGCGTCAGATCCCTCCATCGCTTGAGAGCCCGTTTGTGAAAGAGTACCGGCGGTGGGCCGGAGCGCCGCTCCTGCGGCATCTTGCCAACGATCCTGAGGGCGCTCCAGCGCTCTGCGATCTAAGGTTCCTGGGACGTGAGGAGGGCCTCCCGTTTGTGGTCAGGCTGAGCCGTGAAGGGGCTGGACAGCCGCGCCACCGGTGGGTGGGCCGGCGGGCCCCGCCGGCGGCGAACCAGGAATTCGAGCTGCCTTGATGCCGGCGGCCGCTACGCTAGGCCAGTTACATGATATCTTTGGTCAGATGGTACTCAGAAATACGATGGGTTTGTGATGGTGGCACATGACCACTAAACCAGCCGTCACTGTTGAGGAAGAACTTGCCCGGCTGCTGCGGGGGGCGGCGGAGGAAATCCCCAAGGGGGGCCTCAAAGAAAAGCTGATTCGCGCCCGCGCTGAGAAGCGGCCGCTGCGCGTGAAGTTCGGCATGGATCCCAACACTTCCGACCTGCATCTGGGGCATACGGTGCCGCTGAGGAAGTTAAGAGCCTTCCAAGATCTGGGACACCGGGTGATTTTCCTGATCGGGGACTTCACGGCGCAGATTGGTGATCCCAGCGATCGTTCTTCTACCCGACCTCAACTCACGCGTAAAGAAGTGCTGGCGCATATGAAGACCTACCAGGCGCAAGTCTGGAAAGTCCTCGACAAGAAGAAAACCGCCGTGGAATACAACTCACGCTGGTACAGCAGGATGAAGTTCGCTGACGTGATCAATCTTGCGGCCAAGTATACCGTGGCGCGGTTGCTGGAGCGGGACGACTTCTCGAATCGGTACAAGGCTGGCCGCCCCATCGGGGTGCATGAGTTTCTCTACCCGCTGATGCAGGGGTATGACTCGGTGGCGCTTAAGGCGGATGTCGAGCTGTGCTCCACCGATCAGATTTTCAACTGTCATGTGGCGCGCGTCCTGCAGGAGGATGCCGGGCAGCCGCCCGAGGTGATTCTGGCCATGCCGCTCATCGAGGGAACTGACGGGGTCCAGAAGATGAGCAAGAGCCTTCCAGAGAACGCGATCGGGATTACCGAGTCGCCTTCTGAAATGTACGGCAAGTTGTTATCCATTCCAGACACGCTCATCGCCAAGTACTCAGAGTTGCTCCTGGATGAGCCACTCGCCGTTGAGCTGTCCCCCCGGGATGCCAAGCACGCCATGGCTCGCGCCCTCGTAGCCCGGTATCACGGGGAGCGGGCGGCGGCCGCGGCTGCGGATCATTTCGAGCGGGTCGTCGTGAGAGGCGAGGCCCCGGAGGACGTGGCCGAGGTGACGATCTCCTCCGCCGCGCTGAAGGACGGGTGCCTCTGGGTCGTCCGGCTCTTGGTGGATGCTGGCCTGGCTCCGAGTAAAGCCGAAGCGCAGCGGCTCATCACGCAGGGAGCGGTGGAGCTTAGCGGTCAGCGGCTGGGCGACCCGAAGGCTGATGTGCCGGTCTTGGATGGCGCTGTCCTCAAGGTCGGAAAACGCCGGTTTGCACGCCTGAGGGTGTCAAAAGACTGACACCGTACCAAACCTTAGTTTAGAATAAAGCCGATGGTCACATATCTACGGTGAAAGCCGAGACATTCAACGAGTTCATGTCCACCGTCCCGGAGTCCCCGGGGGTGTACCTGTTCAAGGACGCGGAGCAGCGGGTCTTGTACGTGGGGAAGGCCTCGTCGCTGAAAGCCCGGCTGCGCTCCTACACGCCGGGGCCGTCCGCCCCCCCCAAGTCGGCCTTGCTGAGCAGCCGCGCCTCTCATATTGAAACGATCGTGACCCGTTCCGATCTGGAAGCGCTGATGCTCGAGCAGACCCTGATTCAGAAGCACCGTCCCCGGTACAACGTGAACTGGCGGGACAACAAGAGTTACCCGTACCTGGAGATGACGGTGGGGGAAGAGTTCCCCCGGCTGTACTTCACCCGCAAGGGGCCGCGGAAGGGCAGCCGGCGCTACGGCCCGTTCACGGCGGGCGCGGCGCGGCGGCTGCAGCGACTCATCAATCAGTATTTCCGGGTGCCCTCGTGCCGGGTGGAAATGGACGGCAAGCAGACGCCGTGCCTGTACCATCACCTCAACTGGTGCGATGCACCGTGTGCCGGCCGCATTACGAAAGAGCGTTACGCCGGGCTGGTCGCACAGGTGAAGATGTTCCTGGAGGGGCGGGGCGAGGAGCTCACCCGCCAGTTGCAGAAGGAGATGGACGAAGCTGCGGCTCGGGAAGACTTTGAAACGGCGGCGAAGGTGCGCGACCGCATGCGCGCAATCACGGAGATCCTGGAAGATCAAGCCGCGATCGCGCCGGGAGAGCAGGATGCCGAGGTGCTCGGGCTGGCCCGGAGTGGCTCGTTCGCCTGCCTGGTGTTGCTGACGATCCGGTCGGGCAAGCTGACCGGTAAGCAGGAGTTCACCGTGCGGAGGGCGAATGACGTTTCCGACGGGGAGTTGATCACGTCTTTCCTGGGACAGCATTTCTCTGGAGCCTCGCTCTCCCCCCGCATCCTCCTGCCGTGTCCGGTGGGGTCGCAGGAGCTGGTCGCGGCCTGGCTGGCACGCCGGCGGAACGCACCGGTTGAATTGCTTTCACCTAAACGCGGCCACGGCCGCGAGCTGCTGAAGCTGGCGGAGGCCAACGCGCGGGCTTCCCTGATCGTGAAAGGGCGTGTGGGCGGGGAGGAGGCTCGGGAGCAGCTCGCCGTGGTCACGCAGGTGCTTCAGCTGCCCCGGACGCCGCAGCGCATTGAGGCGGTGGATCTTGCCCACTTGCATGGTGAGGAGGCGGTGGGGGCCATCGTGGTCTTTCGGGACGGGCTGCCGTCCCCTAAGGAGTATCGCAAGTACCTGATCAAAACCGCCCGCGGTGGCGACGATTACGAGGGCATGCGTGAGGTCATCCGGCGCCGGCTCAGGCGGCTTCAGGAGGAAGGTACGCCCCTGCCCGACCTGCTGTTGATCGACGGAGGGCCCGGCCACCTCCATGCCGTTTCGCAGGTTGTGAGTGAAAGCGGGAGAGGGGGTGAAGAGAAGAATCGGGGAGCCGCGAATGGCATGGCCATGGTCGCACTGGCCAAGCGGGAGGAGACGCTCTTCCTCCCGGACCATGAGGGGCCGGTGAAATTGCCTGAAGATTCTCCCGCGCTGCACCTCTTGCAACGGGCGCGCGATGAGGTGCACCGGTACGTCAATGCGTACCAGCGCAAGCGCCGCGCGATGGCCCTGCGGGCGGTGGCGAAATCATGACGCGGTTTATGAAATCCAAACCCGGGCTGGGCGCCCGGCTGGCCGTGGCGTTGGTGGCGCTCGTTGGCGTGCTGTTGCTGGCCTACGGCTGGTGGGCCTCCAGGTTAGCCGAGAATACGCTCAAGGGTGAGCTGGGGGCCAAGCTGGGCTTGGTGGCTAAACTGGCGGCGGTGGACGAGAAGGTGCGGGCGCTGCCCTACGCGATCCGTGCGGGCGCGGTGGTGGAGGCAGCCCGTCCGCGTCTCATCCAGGTGGCGGAAGAGGCCGGCATCGCCAACCTGATGGTCGTGGACCGGAAGGAGCGGGTGCTGGTGGATGCGAAGGGGAAGTACAAATTCCGCGACACGGGATGGCAGCTTCAGTTGGACCGCGCTGAGCTCAAGCGGGTCTGGAGGGGTGAGGTGGCGGCGTCGCCGATCTACGCCGGCCAGGACGGCGGCCTCTACCTCTCGGCTTACGCCCCGCTGGTGGTGGACGGCGCGGTGCGCGCCGTTGTCTGCGCTGAGGCAAGCGCAGCCTTTCTGCACTCATTCCGCAAACTGCCGGTACAATTCGCCGTGGCGGGGCTGATCGTGCTCGTGCTGGCCGCAGGGCTGGGACTGTGGATGGGGCGGACGCTCACGAAGGTCGAGCGGCTGACCGCTGCCTACGAGACCCAGCGGCGCTTTGCGGCCATCGGTGAAATGGCCGCTGAGGTGGCGCACCAGATCCGCAACCCGCTGGCAGCCATCCAGGGATTTGCGGGCTTACTCAAAACTGAAATCGGGAGGTCAGGCCGGGCGAAAGAATTTCTCAACGATCTGTTAAACGAAGTCAAAGCCACGGAGAGGATCGTGAGCAATTTTCTTCAATTAGCGAGCCCGGAGCGCCTGGCGCTGGAGCCCATTCACGTGGACGAGACGGTGAATCAGGTGTGCCGGGCCATGCAGGCTGAATTCGACCAGGCTGGGATCAGGCTGGACCGCGCCATCGAGACGCCGCTGCCGGTCATCCAGGCGGATGCCAGGGAGGTGCAGCAGGCGCTCTCGAATCTTCTGCGCAACGCGCTCGAGGCTTGCTCAACGGGCGGCCGGGTCCTGGTGAGGGCAGCAGCGGCCAACGGCGCTTCCCGCGGTGTGGATATTGCCATCGAGGATGATGGTGCTGGGCTGGCGCCAGAAATCCGGCCGAAGTTGTTTACGCCGTTCGTGACCACCAAAGCCCGGGGTACCGGATTGGGCTTAAGCCTGGCCAAGAAAGTTGTGGAGGCGCATGGAGGCACCATTGCGCTCTCCCCCTTGGGTCCGAGGGGGACCCGCGCCGAGGTGCATCTGCCGGTGAAGCCACAGGTGGAGGCCTGACGCTTGCCCTCCATCCTGATCGCTGAGGACCAGGAGGGGTTGCGAAAGGCGCTGCGCGAGGCGCTGCGGCGTGAGCGTTACGACGTGGAGGTCGCCGTGGACGGCGAGGAGGCTCTGGTCGCACTGGCGCGCCGGCACTTTGATCTTCTGGTGGCGGATATGCGGATGCCTGGCGCATCTGGCCTGGACCTGCTCAAGCGCGTCAAGGCTACGGACCCCGAGACCCAAGTGATTGTCATGACGGCGTTCGGCGAGGTGAGCATGGCGGTGGAGGCCATGAAGGCCGGGGCGTTTGACTTCATCGGCAAGCCGTTCCCCGGAGGAATCGAGGAATTTATCCTTATCGTACGCAAGGCGCTGGATCGCCAGCAGCTCGTCCGTGAGAATCTTACCTTACGGCAGAATCTGTCAGCTCATTACGATCCCTCCGGGATTTTGTGGAAGTCTCCCCGGATGGCGAGTGTGGTGAACTTGGTCAAGAAAGTGGCCAGCACCGATTCCACGGTTCTCATTGCTGGAGAGAGCGGGACTGGGAAGGAGCTCGTCGCGCACGCCATCCACAACCTGTCCACCCGTTCCAGCCGCCCGCTGGTGAAGGCCAGCTGTGCGGTGTTCTCGGAGGGTGTGCTGGAGAGTGAGATTTTCGGGCACGAGAAAGGCGCCTTCACGGGCGCCCACGCGCGCAAGCCTGGCCGGTTCGAGCTGGCGGACGGTGGCACGCTGTTTCTTGACGAGGTCAACGACCTGTCGCTGGGAGTACAGGTCAAGCTGCTCCGGGTTTTGCAGGAGCGAGAGTTTGACCGGGTGGGCGGGACAGCGCCGGTCAAGGTGGATGTCCGCCTGATCGCTGCGACCAACCGCGACCTGCGCGAGATGGTGCGCAAAGGGACATTCCGTGAAGATTTGTTTTTCCGGCTCAACGTGGTGACGGTCGAGTTGCCGCCGCTGCGGGAACGCAAGGAAGACATCCCGGACCTGGCCCAATATTTTATTCAACGCTACCGCGCTGATTCCCGGGCAACCGTCAAGGGGATCACTCCCAAGGCTCAAGCGATGTTGCAGGAGTACTCCTGGCCGGGGAATGTGCGCGAGCTGGAAAACGCCGTGCAGCGTGCGTTGGTGCTGACGGACGGCGAATGGATCGAGCCGCAGGACCTGCCGGCGGATGTCAGGCTGGACCGGGCCATGTTCGCGGGAGGGGCCGGAGCTGCCGCCAGATCCCGGGAGGAAGTTGAGAAGGCCGGCATCCTCGAGGCGTTGAACCTGGAGCGGGGAAACCGGTCCAGGGCAGCGTCGCGCTTGAATCTCAACCGGACCACGTTGCTCTATAAAATGAAAAAATACGGCATTGAATGGTCAGGGGGAGACGGGTGAGGCCGGCTCGAACGTGTCATAGGGGGGCAGGTTTTGGCTTCACAGGGTAGAATATTTAAAGTCATTGCGGTATTGGCAGCCATGGCGCTCAGGCCTTGTGGGGCAGCCGAAACCGGCGGGAGCCATGTGGCTCCTGAGCTTAAAATCTTTTTGTCACAAAAGGAGCAAGAGCTGGCTCAACTGGTTGCCGGACGCACCAACAATCTCAAAGAGGCGGATACCCTGGCCCGGCAGGTGGAAGCGCAGAAGGAGAAGCCGAACCGCGACTGGTTCGAGCAGCGTGCGCTTGAAAAGAACCTGGCCACATTGCGGGCCCAGCTTGAGGACATCGAGCGCGTAACCGCGCGGGAGCGGGCGGTGCGGGAGGAGGCTTTTGCCTATGCGGCGGCGATCGTGGCCGAGTTGGAGACTTCCCTTAAGCGTCAGTTTATCAAAATACAACAACAACAGCGCGAAGCCAGCCGTCAGCGAGAGGCTGACCGTGTTGTTCCATTACGCGTCTTGATCTACACATTCACGAAAAGCGGGGTGGCGATCGAGCGCGCGCTGGTGCTGGATGAGGAGCGGCGAGTCCACCAAGGTAAAATGAACGCGCTTCAACCCCACAACCCACCCTTTGCGGAGTTGCCCAAGGGCGTGCCTTGGTCTAAGGAGATGATCGAAGACCAGCGCCGGGCTTATGAGGAACACATTGTGCGCCTTAAGTCCGAGCGTGAGCAGTTGCTGAAGGAAGAGCGCCTGAGGGAAAGCCTGGCGGACGCACTTCCAGAAATGGTAGGGACCGACTGGATGGCCAGGAAGGCGCGGATCAACGCCCAGGTGGTGGAGTATGACCGCAAAATTGAGATTTATCAGGATAAACTAGACCGGATGTCAGTCACCGCATTATCTCCGGAGCTTTAACGCTTATGGCTGAGCGAGAAAAGTTCACAGAGGAAGAATTGCTGCAGATTTTTCAGGGGGTGGCGCCTGCCCCTTCAGCTCCATCCTCGCCACCGGCTCAACCGGCGGCCCCGGCTTCCCCTGAGGCTTCTCCTCCGCCTGCACCTCCGGAGCAGATTCCCTCGTCTCCCGCACCGCCACCGCTCTCTCCTCTGCCGGCGGCGCCATCTCCTCCGTCGCCTGTCCAGGGTGCTGTTGAAGGGGCGGCTCCACCGGCGGCCCCGGCTGCTCCTGAGCCTCCGGCCCCTCCGGCTATCAATCCGGCTGACGAGGCCACAGTGGAAGATCTTGGGCGCCAGTTTGAGATCAGCCGGGCGCGCATGGAGCAGGTGCTGATGCCCTTCATCGGTGAGAAGCCCTTAAAAAGGCTGCTCGCGTGGTCGCTGGAGCGGGTGCAGAAGGAGCACCCGATCGTGAAAAACGTGCACTGGAGCTCGACCGGCGACCTCCTGGACAACGGAGCCATCGAGGTTGATCGCCTCAAGAAAGAACTGAAAAACTTTTCCGGGCAGGATGTGGTGGCCTTGGTCAAGGCTGCGCTCTCGGAACTGCTCACGGTCAGGCTGAACGCGGTCGAGCAAGGTCTTGGGCCCGCCTTGCGGCAAGCTGTCGAGAAAGAAGTGGCCGGGCTGGTTTCGTCCCTTCGATGAAATCTTCCTTACGCTTACGATCCCTTCTGGGCACGTCGCTCCTGGTTTGTGTCATCCTTGCGGCCGGATGCTCCTGGGTCTTTCCCGCCAAATACAAGCTCCGCGCAGCGCAGGAACTTGAAGCTGCAGGAAATTACGAAGAGGCTGTGGTCCAGTACGAGGAGGTCGCCCGAGATTACCGGGGCCGAAGTGAGGCGGTGATGGCGCTGTCCCGTGCGGCCGCCCTCTATGAGGGGCAGCTGAAGAACTGGCAGAAGGCCGCCGTCCTGCTTCAGGAGCTGCGGACGCTGGTGGAGGGGACACCAGAGGCGCCGCAGGTCCTGCTGCGTCTGGCCCGTATCCTGGAGCAGAGTGGGTCGCCGTACACGGATTCGCTGACGTTCTACAAATTGATTTGCACGGAGTGTGTGACCGAGCCAGAGGGCAGGAGCGCGCTGCTGGCGCAGGGGCGGATTTATGAATCCATGCAGCGGTGGGACGACGCCAAGCGCGTGTACGAAGAAGCGATTGCCTACCCGGGGCTGGCGGGCGGTGATGGCCCAGTTCGTGCGCGGCTCCAGTCGGTCTGGTTGCTGGAGGCGCTTGGGGCCTATTTTGGGGGACAGGTGGACGAGGGTGTCCGGTTGGCCCAGGAGGCGCTTGAGCAAGAGCTCATCGTGCCAGAGGTCAAGCAGGGGCTGGAAGACCTGCTGCGGCGTCACCGGCTCGCGAAAAATTTATGGCGCAGTTCTCCAGAAACGGTGTTTGTAGCCGATGTCGACATCATGGCCACCCCTGAGCCATCCTCGTATGTCTTCAAGGCTGAGCGAAGCCAGCGCCAGCTTGCACCGGAGGGCTGGCAGTTGGACTACAATCAGAAGAGGAAGTCCTTCAGGCTTACCGAAAAGCCCCCGGTGTCTGCAACGGATCTTACCGCGGGGACAGCCAAGAGAAAATCCAAGGCCAGAAAGAAAAAGCTTTGGTCGTACACCAATCCTTCTTGGAGCGAGGTGCTGGGGCTCTGGTGGTCTCCGGACGGCCGGTACCTGGGCTGGGCTGCCAAGTCGCGCAAACTCAAGACGCGTGAGTTTAGAGTGCTGGATCTCAAAACCCGCAAGGCGTGGCGGATCACCCGTGACTCAACCGGTTTGTCACTGGGTGAGACCATGCTGTTTCTGCCCCGTGCTGGAAAACTGGTCTTTCCGACCGGGAAGTTTCTGGTGGTTTCCAACCTGCGCGGCGGCAACCGGGTGCAGCTCCTCGTGAAAGGCAACAGGAAGCTTCGTGCGACCTACAGGGCTCGCAAGGTGGACTGGCTGGCTTGCTCGGCCGATGGCATTGAGCTGACGGTGGCGGTCAGCCAGCCCGTCACCAAGAAATCCGAGGAGCCACGCCATATGTATTGGAAATTCAACCTCTTGGCAAGTTACACGGTCAAACGGTAAACGTTGCTGGTTGAATGGCCGCCAGAAAGCCAAAACCTAGCAAACGCTCCTTGAAACAGCCATCTGTCGTTTGGGCAGTTGTGCTGCTGCTGGCAGTGGGTGGCGCAGCGGGACTGGTGTACAACCTCCTGTCGCCCCGAGGGATCTACGCGCCTGCTCCAACTCGACCTGCGCCACCGCGACAGGCAGGTGTCACGCTGCCTCCTGCTCCGAAGCGATCTCCTGCCGTGGCTCACGCACCGTCTCCACAACTTGCGTCACGTCCGGCGAAAAAGCCTCCTCGTCCTGCAGACAGCTTGCAGCCGACTGCAGATGAACCGCCACCAACCGCGGAGGAGTCACAGTCAACTGCAGAGGAGCCACAGGCGGCTGTAGAGGAGTCGCAGCCGACCGCGTCGGTCGTCATCAGCCTGGAGGAGGCGCAGCGCATCTTTAATCAAAACTCGGCTGTCTGGGTGGATGCCCGGTCGAAGGTGAGCTACGAGCTTGGCCACGTCCCTGGCGCAATGAGCCTTCCATCTTCTGATTTTGAGGCAGGATTTGCGCTGGTCGGCGCGAAGTTTCCGAAAAATGTACGCATCGTCGTGTATTGCACCAGTGCGGACTGCGACGAATCCGAGCGGGTGATCACTGGCTTGGTCAAGAAAGGATACCAGTACCGGTATCTCCTCCATTTCAAAGATGGCTGGAATGAGTGGGAGATGGCGAATCTTCCCCAGGAACAGGGCCCCGGGCGTTAAGTCATTCCACATCTGAATCGCCTGAATCGCTACCTTCGGCCAATTTGTCAGTTTGCCCTGGGAGCGATCTTTGTGATCGCCGCCGTGGGCAAGCTCCAGCAACCCAAGGCTTTCCTGCGCGCCGTCGCCGACTACCAGTTGCTGCCGCTGCCACTCGCCAAGTTGGTGGCGGCAGCGCTGCCGGGCGTCGAATCCTTGGCTGGTGGATTGCTTTTGCTCGGCGCCTTCACGGCTTTCCGCCGCCGCCCGGGACAGGTGGGCCTGTATGCTGATGCGGCGGCGTGGATCGTGGCCGGTCTGCTGGCTGTCTTTATCGTGGCCTTAAGCGTCAATTTGCTGCGCGGCTTCCCGATGGATTGCGGCTGTTTTGATGTGCTGGGCTCGCATATCCCGTTCCTGAAATCCAGCCAGGTCACCTGGGGAACGGTTGGACGGGATGTGGTGATGCTGGCGCTGGCCTATCCGATTCTGCGCAAGCGGGGCTGATGCCGCGCTTGGGATGCGCGCTGCTCCTGGCGCTTGCCACTCTGGGTGAGGGTCAGCCGGCGGGCGCCCAGGCGAGGTTTCGACTTCAGGAGGGTCTTTCCCCCAACACCTACGAGCAGCAGCTCTCCATCCGGCTGTGGGGCGGGGTGGCTAAGCTAGAGATGTTCGATACACGGGTGGCCATTCGCGATGAAAACTCTTTGATGTGGTCGGACGACTGGGCCGGAGAAGTCAACGAGGGGCGGCTTACGCGGGCGCTGGCGGGCGGTTTCGAGGTGTCGTACGGACTGTACCCGGACGTGAAGTTCCTCCTGGCGCTGGAAGGCCGCGGGACCTCGGCGCAAGGCGTTTTTGAGGGAGTGGGTCCAAAGATGGGGCAGAGGGTGGACCGGCTGTCGCGCTATGCGGTGTTTGGGCAGGAAGCGGGCGCCACGGTCCTGCTCCGGGAATTCGGCTGGTTCCGTCTTGGGCTGACCGGCCGGGGAGGGGTCCACCAGCTCGCGGGCGGGGTCGAGCGTGGCCGAGAGGACGGTCCGCAGAACACGCATTGGTGGAGCCGCAAGCTCTCCGGCACCGCCTTTGGGGGACTGGTGGGCATAGAGTGGGAATGGCTTAAGTCCCCCAAGACGTTTCCGCTGGCTGGGTTCATCCTTCTAGGCTACAGGTGGCTCGCGTTCAAGCGTGTGAGCTTTAACTTCAGCGATGCGAACGGTATCAAGCTGTCGGGGGGATACAAGAACCCGGACGGCCGCCACCGCGTCTTTGATTTCAGCGGACCTGAAGCTCGGTTCGGACTCCAGGTGATGATTCCGTTCGCGCTCCCCACCTTCAAAGTGCCGGCGCGCCTCTACTAGCCTAATCCAAGCCTTCTTTCACGAGGGGGACTGGGCGCATGCGCTTTGGGATACCCCGCTTGAATTCGGGCACCAGCATGGCAAAGGCGGTGAGGATGAGGCCCGCGCTGATCCAGCTTAAGAGGGTGATAGGCAGGATCTGAACAAACCCGAAGGCCAGAAAGGGCGACAGTGCCATCCGGGTGCCGGTCAGGAACGTGTGGACAGACATGTAGTCGGCCACGCGGCTGGGAGGCGCCACCTTGGTTACCCAGAGACTCCAGGCCACGTCCCCGCCCGCATTGGCGAGGCCAAAGGTCACTGCGGCTAGCACCAGCCAGAGCAGCGAATTGCCCTTAAAGAACATGAGGATGCTGAGTGCGAACCCGAGGTTCAGCGTTGCGCGCATGACGAAGAAGTTCATCCGGTCGAAGATCCTGCCCCAGAGCGCGATCGTGATGAATCGAGAGATGTTGGGAATGACGCTGGTCAGCAGGGCGATCGCCCCGGCGGAGAAGACCAGGCCGTATTTCGGATTGGCGAGGTATTCCACCCTTAAGGGAAGCATCATGAGGTTGCCGAGCCCCATGAGCATCCAGGCGATCAGCGTGACCCGGAACAGCCGATCCTCCCTGACGTAGCGCACCGCGCGGAATGGATGGGTGCCGCCCTCTCTGGTGAGCGGGGTCGTAGGGCAGCGTGCGAGGCAGCGCCCGGAAAACGCGGCCGCTGCTGCGAAACCCAGGAGGACCAAGGGAAACCGTTCCATCCGGCCCGACAGGAGCCAACCGGCCGCGCAACTGAATATGGCCGCGGCCACCGTGCGGACCATGACCGTTTTGGAGTACCGGCTGCCGCGCTCCCCTTCGGGGTAGTTTTCCTGATACATCTGCGTGAGCAGCGGGATCATGGCCAAAAGCGAGGCTATACCCGCGACACTGAAGAACGTAAACACGGGTAGGACCGGGATCAACGCGGCCATAAGGAAACAGCCTGCCCCCAGGAACGCTAGTTTCGAGGCCGCCCGTGAGGTGTGTGTGCGCAGTCTCCCGACGATTGAGACCATGAACGGGGTGAGCAGCAAACCCAGGCTGCCACCTGCGGCGACAATTGCTTTGACGATAGGGCCAGCCTCGAAATGCCGCACCACGATCAGGAGTAAAAAGGTCGCGATGGCGGTTTCGATGACCCCTGAAGAGATCCCCCGTCTCAGTTCGTACCGGTAGGTGGTCTCGGTAACTGAACGCTTGATCTGAGACATAGAGTACTAGCAGGATGCTGAAAAAGTCATCCCAAAGCCTGGACGGGTCGGAGGGGCTTCGCGGTCGCGGGGCCGACCTGCGCTGCGCGCTGCT
>CAZPLZ010000023.1:0-1306 GCA_964587525.1 uncultured bacterium
TGGAGAGGAGATCAAAAGCCCGGCCACCGGTGTGGTCATTGGCAGGAAGGAAACCGTGGTCGGCCGCGCCAAGGTCGTCAAGTACTTCGCCGCGGATGGGGCCCTGGCGGAGATGATCGAGGGGAAACCGCCGTCCAAAGGCGACGTGTGTCGCTTACCCCGTTGACACCCGCCGAATATCGTCCTGCTTCTGCGCCCAGATAGGATCATCCACCTCGCTGATCTGGACAACCGGTGAAGGGTTGGTCGTGGCGTGGATGAACTCCCGTGGTGAAACAGCTATCCCAATGTGGGTGTACTCCGAGAAGAACAGCACGTCGCCCGGGAGCAAGTCCTTTCGCCCGACTGGGATCAGGCGCGAGTCTTTGGCCTGGAGGTGAGCGTCGCGCGGCAGGGTGATGCCGTGCAGGCGATACAAAAGTTGAACCAGGCCGGAGCAGTCAAAGCCCCATGGCGTCGTCCCGCCCCACCGGTAAGGGATGCCCAAGAGCCGGCGGGCCGTGGTCGCGAGCCCGCGCTGAAGCGCCTTGCGGTCTGTCCAGGCCCAGGCGCTCATCTCCTGGCATAGGTCACCAGCCTGGATAAAGCCAGTGCTCCCACCGGCAAGCTCGGCTCGTAACCACCGGCCATTCTCGTTTGGCCCCTCCTCACGCCGGAGGACGGGGGCGCCAAGTGGCAGGGTCGTGAGTAGCGGAGCCTTGGTGTCAGGCTTGGCGTATACGTGAGCGAACAGGTTGCGGACATGGAACAGGGGGAAGCCAGGAGATGGCCAGCGGTCTTCGGCTACGCTGGCCGCGTTAACCCACCCTTCGTACTGGTCGTGGGCCAGCTTGAGCTTGAGCCAAGGCTCGCTTCCTCGCCAGGCAACCTGAAGGACCTCGGCACTATCACCGCATAAAGCCTGTGTCACAACTTCATCGGCTGGGTCGGCTGTCCGGTGGAAGGAGGCGACGCCGACCTTCACCGTCACGGCGTAGCCGGGTTCAAGAGCCGTAGCCGCCCTGTCCACCTCCACCGCCGCGTCTCTCGCCGCCCCGGTAGCCACCGCGGCCACCACCACCGCTGTAGCCGCCGCGCCCACCACCGCCGCCGTAGCCACTGCGACCACCACCACCGCCGCTGTAGCCACCGCGACCACCACCACCGCCGCTGTAGCCGCTGCGACCGCCACCACCACTGTAGCCGCCTTGTCCACCGCCGCCGCTGTAGCCACTGCGACCGCCACCACCACTGTAGCCGCCTTGTCCACCGCCGCCGCTGTAGCCACCGCGACCACCACCACCACCGCTGTAGCCACCGCGACCAC
>CAZPLZ010000023.1:1406-24414 GCA_964587525.1 uncultured bacterium
CCGCCGCTGTAGCCACCGCGACCACCACCACCACCGCTGTAGCCACCGCGACCACCACCACCACCGCTGTAGCCGCCGCGACCACCACCACCGCTGTAGCCGCCGCGACCACCACCACCGCTCCCCGCGCTGAGCTCGGGGGAGTGGGTGCGTTCGTGGGCTCCCGCTTCTGGCTGGGGCTCATGGTCCCCATCCTCCGACCCGACTTCGCCGTCCATCGCCTCGCGACGCGACAGACGGATTTTACCGGTGCCCGGGTCTACCTCGATCACTTTCACCTTGATTTCATCGCCTTCCTTGAGGACATCGGAGGGGTGCTCCACCCGCTCGTGGGAGAGCTGTGACACGTGCACCAGCCCGTCGGTGCCTGGCAGGATCTCCACGAAGGCACCGAAGTCAACGATCTTGCTGACACGCCCAAGGTAGATTTTCCCCACCTCGGCTGATTCGGTCATCGCCTTGATCATCGCTACGGTCTTCTGAAGCACTTCCTCGTTCATGGCTACGACCAGGATCCGGCCGGTGTCGTCCAGGACTTCGATCTTGGAGCAGCCGGAATCCGCAATGAGTTTGCGGATGTTCTTGCCACCGGTACCGATCACCCCGCCGATTTTGTCAGGCGGAACGTTAACCACCTCCACACGGGGTGCATGCGGCGACAAAGCCGGACGCGCTTGGGCGATGGTCGCGTTCATGACTTCCAGGATCTTGAGGCGTGCCTCCTGGGCATCCTGCAAGCCTTCGCCCAGCGTGGCCACCGGGACCCCGAGAGTCTTAACATCGAGCTGAAGCGCGGTGACGCCGGCCGCGGTGCCTGCGACCTTGAAGTCCATGTCACCCATGCTGTCCTCCAGCCCCTGGATGTCTGTGATCAGTGCTTGTTTGGCATCGCGCTGGATCAGCCCGATCGAAATGCCCGCGACCGCCGCCTTGATGGGCACGCCTGCGTCCATCAGGGCAAGGGAGGTTCCGCAGACGGTGGCCTGTGAAGAGGAGCCGTTGGACTCCAGGATCTCGGCGACGGAGCGCACCACGTACGTGAACGCTTCCTGTGTGGGAAGCAGGTGGGTGAACGCCCGTTCCGCCAGGTGGCCATGACCTATCTCGCGCCGCCCTGGTCCCCGGGGGGGTTTCACCTCGCCCACGCTGTAAGACGGGAAGTTGTAGTGCAGGAGGAACCGCTTGAAGGTCGTCCCTTCGAGGGCTTCCAGCTTCTGTGCGTCCTCCTCAGTTCCAAGGGTGATCGTGACCAGCGCTTGGGTCTGTCCACGCTGAAAGATCGCGCTGCCGTGTGTGCGGGGCAGCACACTGGTCTGGCATGTCACGGCTCGGATGTCCTTGAACCCGCGTCCGTCAGGCCGGATGCCGGAATCGAGGATGGTGTCACGAACCACTTCCCACTCAATCTCTGCAAGGAGGTTCTTGATCACGGGTTCTTGTTCCGGAAACCTGGTGAGCAGTTCCTTGAGGGCTTCCCCTTTCGCTGCAGCCATGCTGGCTTCTCGGGCGAGTTTGTCCGGGTTGCCGAGCGCGGCCTTGAGACGGCTCGTTCCGGCAGTCTTAACAGCAGAAATGAGCTCTTCCTCGGGAGGAGGCGGCTGGGGGAGCTCTGCCTTGGGCTTGCCAAATTTTGACCGTAGTTCGTTCATCATGGTAAGGATCGGCTTGATTTCACGTTGGGCAAATTCCAGCGAGGCCTCTATCTCAGCTTCGGGCAATTGATTGGCGCTGCCCTCGATCATGACCATACGCTCCTCGTTGGCCGCCACCACGAGGTCCAGATCGCTCTTGGCTTGAACATCGAAGGTCGGGTTGACGACGAACTGCCCGTCGATGCGGCCGACGCGGATTGCGGCGACGGGGCCCAGGAACGGTATTGCGGACAAGTGCAAAGCGGCAGCGGCGGCGTTCAAGGCAACGACGTCTGGGTCGTTAGCCCCGTCGGCACACAGTACGAGGGCCTCCACCAGGACTTCCCGGCGCAGTGTCTCAGGGAAAAGCGGGCGGAGCGTGCGGTCGATCAACCGACTGCTGAGGATTTCCTTGTCGCGCGGTCTTCCTTCCCGCTTGAAAAAACCGCCTGGCATCTTGCCGCCGGCATACATCCGCTCGCGGTAGTCCACCATGAGCGGGAAATAGTCTTTGCCCACCACGTCATTCTTTGCTTGAACGGTGGCGGCGAGCACGACGGTCTCGCCGTACTGGGCCAGCACGGCGCCATCGGCTTGCCGGGCTAGTGTGCTCGCGTCAAACGATAGAGGTCTTCCTGCGAATGTGATCTGGATCTTCTCTCCCATGTCCCTTTCATCTCCTTTAGACTGACACTGGCGCGTATTTAAGCGCTTCCGGTGTCACGTTTAATTTTGCGGGGCTACGTGGCGCCCGCAGGTCTTTATGTTGCCGCGTTTACTTGCGCAATCCCAATTTGTCGAGGAGTGTCCGGTAGCGCTCGAAGCTGTGGATCTTCAAGTAGTTGAGCTGCCGCCGACGCTGGCTGAGGAGCTTCACGAGCCCCCGCCGTGAGGAGTGGTCCTTGCCGTGCGTTTTGAAATGTTCCGTCAGCACCTCGACCCGCTTGGTGAGCAGGGCTACCTGCACTTCCGGTGAGCCCGTGTCGTGGTCATGCGTCTTGTGTTGCGCAATCAGTGTTTGTTTGTCTTCTTTGGCAAGCGGCATGGTTGTTACGTCGCGTGACTTCCCTATGCTAGCGGGAGGGCCCGGCTTAAGTCAAGCTGGCTTCCTTGATAGCCGCCGCCTTCGGTGCCAAGGGGCGTTCTCCGACGGGCCGCATGAGGGCGTTGATGCGCCAGCACAGGATCTGCATGCTCAGCGCGACCCCCCCGCGGAGAAGTTGCCAGAGTTCGTTGAATGAGCTCACGAAGCGGAGCATCTTGAGGATCTGCGAGGGGCGCAGGTAAAACCGGCGGTTGGCATCGGCGACGAGCCGCTCCAGGGATGGGATACCCGGCACCTGGATGGTGGAATGCGGGCCCACCGCCACCCAGTCTTCCCACCGGACCTTGTCCAGCGGAACACCGGATCCGCCGTAGTGAACATCGTACGCTTCGGTGCCTGGATACGGCACCATCATGTTGAAAAACGCCATGACTGGCTTGATCTCAATCGCGAACTGGATGGAACGCTCCACCGTCTCCGGGGTCTCGCCTGGGTTGCCGAAGACGAAGAAACACTGGCTCTTGAGGCCCACCTCGTTAGCCCAACGAAGTGCCACGCGCACCTGGTCCACCGTGATTTTTTTCTTGATGTTCTTCAACATCTGAGGATCGCCGGATTCCACACCGAACCCTATGGAATAACACCCGGCCCGTTTCATGGCGACGAGAATCTCCTTGGTCACCGCATCCACTCGGGCGAAGCAGAACCACGAGATCTTCAGGTTCCGCTCGAGGATAAGTTCACAAATCTTGTAATCACGCCGCTTGTCCATGGTGAAGACGTCGTCGTTGAAGATGATTTGGTCCACGCCGTAGGTTTTCGACAGATGCTCGATCTCGTCCACGATGTACTCGGGGCTGTGGGACCGGAATGGATAGCCAAGCACGATGTGCGAGGCGCAAAAGATACACTGGTATGGGCAGCCACGGCTGGTGATGGCGGTGGTGGCGCGCCGGCCCCGGCGGTTGTGGGCGTGCGGGACGTAGAGGTCGAAGTCCACCAGGTGACGCGCCGGAAACGGCAGCGAGTCCAGATCGCGCCTCCACTCTCGTTTCTTGTTGATGTGAAATCCTTCGCCGTCCCGAAAGGCGACGCCGAGCATGGGCTTCAGCACGTCCCCGGACAGCGTGCCCTCGGAAAGCGCGTTGGCCAGGTCTAGCATGGTCTCCTCTCCCTCACCCAGGGCGGCGAGGTCAAATTCCGGCGCCTGTTTGAGCACGGCTTCTGGCATGGCGGTGGCGTGGACTCCGCCGACTATCGTCGTACAGCCCGGCGAGGCGCGCTTGGCGATGCTGGCCAAGTGGCGGGCCTTCGGGAAGCTGGGGGTGGCGCAGGAGATCCCCACCAGCCTAGGTTGGAACGAGGCCACCCGGGAGGCCACCACGTGGTCAGGCAAGCCCTGGGCTTCCGGGTCCAGAAAGAGCACATCATGGCCGCCCCGCTCGAGCACCGCGGCAATATACCCTAGCCCGAGTGGAAAGTACCGCCCGGAGGCGGATTTTAAAGGCCCATAGGTTTCGGCGTAAGGTGCGTTGAGCAGAGCGACCCGCATACAAAGGTATGTTAGAATAAAAAACCCAGATGGCACAAGCACTTTGCTGGCTAGTAGCCAGGCTGGCCCGCCTCGCCTGCGTCGTGGCCTCGGGCTCTGAAAACGTGCTTCTGCTGTATGGAGGCCCCGCCCCCAAGTGGATGAAACCCTGGCTGATCCGGTTGCTCAGATGGTCCGGCTGGCTTAAGCGCGGCGAGAACCCGGTGACTCTGCTGGGCTTAAGCATGGTGGAACGTGTGGCCGTGGGCATGTCTGGGGCTCTACGTGTGGAGTTTACCCCCGGGGCGTTTACCCGCTTTAAGGGCCTGGTTCTGCGCGAAGCGGTGGATTTCGCGCTCCTTAAAGCCCGGGCCTCCCAACGCGGGGCTTAAACAAGGTATGCCCCGGCTCGCGACCCGGCCGCACGTTGGGCTGCTGGAAATCCTGGCAGGTGTTGTGCGCGAGCTGGAGTTAGTCGCGGGCCACAGCTTGCGGGAATACCGTGAAGGGGTGTATGTGCGCCGTACCGCCGAACGGATCTTACAACTGGCCGTGGACGTGGCGTGTGAACTGGGGTTGAACGTCCTTCATGAGGCGCGGGGCCGCATGCCGAGTGGTTACGAAGAGACGTTCCACGAGTTAGCCAAGGCTGGCTTCATCCCGGCGCCGCTGGCCGAGAAGATGGCCGCGGCAGCGGGCCTGCGCCGGCGAATTCTGTACGGCTGGCCGGTGCAGCCCGATGAGGACGAAGCGCCCGTCGCTCCTCAAGCTTCTGCCCAGCACCGGGTGCGAGCGGATCCCGACGAGGAACTGCACCGCTGGCTGCCCTTCCTGGCCGTGCTGCTACGAGAGTATGGCCGCCACATGGAGGGGCGGCTGAACTCCTCTTAGAACGTGATGCTCTCTGCGATCAAGCTCGTCAACTTTAGGGGTTACGAGGAGCTGAACCTGAGCCTGGAGGGACGCCTCATGGTCTTGGTGGGTGATAACGCGCAGGGGAAGACCAACTTCCTGCGCGCGGTGGAGGTGCTGGGGCTGGGTGACTCGCGTGGGCTGAAGGGTGAGGAACTCATCCGGTTTGGCGCCAGTTACGGGACCGTCGAAGGGCATGTTCAGCGCAACGGGTATCACGAGTGCCTGCTCGCGGGACTCTCCGGGCGTGGCGCCCGCCTCTCGCTTAACGGCAAGGTAGTTTCCCGCCCGCGCTGGGTAGGCCGACTGCCGGTGCTCTTCATCGGCCCGGAGGACCGCGATCAGGTGACGGGTCCGCCATCTGCCCGCCGTGCGCTCCTGGACGAGCTGCTGGAGCAATGCGAGCCGGCGTATCTTACAGCCCTGCGCGAGTACCGGCGTGCGCTGAGGCAGCGTAATCGTGCGCTCGCCGGTCTTGAGACGCAGCTCGAGGAGATCGAGATCTGGGAGGAGCCGCTGGCGCGTGCGGGTGGGATCTTGCTTTCATCCCGGGTGCGGGCGCTGTCCGCACTGGCGCCGCGGGCCAAAGCCTGGCACCGTGAACTCTTGGGGTTAGATTCGACCAGGCACGCCGCCGGGGATCTTGCGGTGTCGTATCAGACCAACGTGACCTGTCCGTCCGCGGGCGCTTCTCCCGAGGCCTGGGGCGAGGCATTCCGCGAGGCACTTGTCGCCGCGCGCGAACGGGAGCGTGCGTGGGGGACAACGCTGGTCGGGCCGCACCGCGATGAAGTCGCGATCACACTGAACGGCCATATTTTGAAGGGGGCTGGCTCTTCTGGCGAGATCTGGAGCGCTATTCTCGCGCTGACGCTTGCCTCGGCGGAGCACCTGGGGCAGCAGCTCGGGAGCCTGCCGCTGCTGCTGCTGGACGATGTGCTCACGGCGCTGGACGCATCGCGTCGGGACCGGCTATTGGGTGTGCTCAAGGGCCTCCCGCAGGCGCTCCTGACTGCCATTCAGTGTCCGGTGGGTGTCGTCACGCAGTCGGTGTACGAGGTACGGCAGCATCGTTTGACTCGCCTAGCTCAAGACTCCGTAACGCCAGCATGGGAATCGCGGGACCGAGACCTCTACGTTCAGTGCTGACCGGCGTCACCCGGTCACTGGGCCTGGACGATCCGGTCGAAGGTCTCTTACATGCGCACTGGGCTCAGATCGTGGGGCAGGACGTGGCGGCGCTGTGCCGGGTGGAAAAGTTCGACGACGGCCGGCTCTCCCTGGGGGCGGACAATCCCGTGACACGGTATGAGCTCTCGATGCGGCGGGAGGCGTTGAAGGCGCAGATCAACGCCTTTTTGGGGGAGGACAAGATCACCCAGGTTCACGTCAAACTAAAGGAGCATTAAGTGGCCATAAAGAAAAAAGGCAAGCCCAAGCCGGAGGTGAAGCCGGCCCAACGCCCCGCGGCCACTCGGCCGTCCACGGGTGACGGATATACGGCCGCCGACATCACGGTCCTGGAGGGGCTGGAGGCGATCCGCAAACGGCCCGCCATGTACATCGGCAACACGGCGTCTGAAGGTTTGCATCACCTGGCCTACGAGGTGGTGGACAACGCGATCGACGAGGCGCTGGCTGGCCACTGCAAAAATATTGAAGTGGTCATTCACCCCGATAATTCTATGAGCGTTTCCGATGACGGACGCGGGATCCCTGTTGAGATGCACGCGCAGACGAAGAAGTCCGCTCTGGAGGTCGTCATGTGCACACTGCACGCCGGCGCCAAGTTCGAGCACAAGACGTACCACGTTTCCGGCGGTCTCCACGGCGTCGGGGTGTCGGTCGTGAACGCGCTCTCCGAATGGCTCAAGGTGGAAGTGAAACGCGGTGGAAAGCTTCACCGGCAACAGTACATCCGCGGTGTGCCCCAAGGTCCCGTGAGATCCAGCGGTGAGGCGAAGCGTACTGGCACGACCGTGCACTTCAAACCTGATACCAAGATGTTTGAGGTGACGGAGTATTCCTACGAGACGCTCGCGACCCGGCTCAAGGAGTTGTGCTTCCTGAACGCCGGGCTCAAGATCGTTCTTAACGATCAACGCAAGAAGCCACCGAAGGAAGCGGTGTATCAGTTCGCGGGCGGGGTGTCGGCCTTTGTGAAGCACCTCAACGGGAACAAGACTGCGCTGCATGCCGTCCCCATCGCCATCGCGAAGGAGAAGGACCAAGTCCAGGTGGAAGCGGCGATTTTGTACAACGAGGGCTACGGGGAGCAGGTGCTCGCGTTCGCCAACAACATCAACACGATCGAGGGGGGCACGCACCTGATCGGCTTCCGGGCAGCGCTGACCGGCAGTTTGAATGACTACGCGCAGCAGCGAGGCTGGCTGAAGGGCGATCAAGCGCTCACGGGGGACGACGTACGCGAGGGGCTGACCGCCGTGGTCAGTGTACGTCTGCCGGAGCCGCAGTTCGAGGGCCAGACCAAGACCAAGCTCGGGAACAGCGAGATCAAAGGGATCGTCCAGTCAATTGTGAACGAGCGACTGAAGTCTTTCTTGGAGGAAAACCCTGGCATCGCCAGGCGAATCGTGGAGAAGGGGCTGCTCGCCGCTGAAGCACGCGAGGCGGCGCGTAAAGCCAAGGAGCTGACCCGGCGCAAGGGTGCGCTTGAAGGGGGTGGCCTTCCGGGCAAGCTGGCGGACTGCCAGGAGGAGGATCCGGAGCGTTCTGAGCTCTTCATCGTGGAGGGCGAATCGGCGGGTGGAACGGCCAAAAACGGCCGGGACCGGCGCTTCCAAGCCATCCTGCCCATTAAAGGCAAGATCCTCAACGTGGAGAAGGCGAAGGCCGACAAAATACTGTCCAACGAGGAGATCCGTTCCATGATCACGGCAATCGGAATCGGCGTGGGGAACCACGATGTGGACCTCGCCAAGATCCGGTACAAGAAGATCATTATCATGGCGGACGCGGACGTGGATGGACAGCACATCCGCACACTTCTATTAACCTTCTTCTACCGCCAGATGAGGCGTGCGCTGGAGGCTGGGTATGTTTACATCGCTCAGCCGCCCCTCTACAAGGTGAAACGGGGCAAGCTGGAGCGGTACATCCAGAGTGAGCAGGAGATGGACCGGTTCCTGATGGAAGTGGCCTGTGAAGAAGGTAGTCTGACGGCTTCCCTAGACCGTACCCGTCTCTCGTTCTCCGGCGAGAAGCTTAAGGCACTCTTAGGCGCCCTCTTCGAGGCCAGCCACATCCTGGATGACCTCGGGCGCAGGGGCGTCTCGGTGGCCTCCGCGTTTGCGTTCCTTAACGCCAGCAAAGTTCCGCTCTACGAGGTGGAGACGGCTAAGGGGAAAAAATTGCTGTACTCAAACGAGGAGTACGAGAAATATCTGTCTCAGATCAAGGGTACGATGAGCGGCGGCGAGCGGGATGGCTCCGGCGAGAAGGGGCGGGTGTTCCATGCCCTCCCGGTCGACCTGGCTGGCCTGCGCAAGCTGGCCGGGCCTCTTCGCAGTCTCGAAAAACTCGGCCTCCCGCGCAAAGAATTCTTGCGCGACGACCGAAACGCGGACAAAGGGAAGAACTCTAGCCGGTATGTGTTCATGGAGGGTGGAAAGAAACACGAGGTGGCAGGGGTTCACGAGGTCATCCGTCTGATTCGTGAGGCTGGCCAGCGTGGCTCCACCGTCCAGCGGTTCAAGGGGCTCGGTGAAATGAACGCGGCAGAGTTGTGGGAAACGACCATGAACCCCGAGAAGCGCGTCCTGCTCCAGGTGAAACTTGAGGACGTACGGCGGACACTGGCCGACTATATCTTCTCGATCCTCATGGGAGATCAAGTGGAGCCGAGGAGAGCTTTCATTCAAGCCTATGCCACCGCGGTGCGCAACCTAGACGTGTAGTGGCGAAGAAGAAGGCGAAGCCAAGCGGCGGGACCCAGGACAGGCAGCTCGAGCTGCTGAGAGGCCTCACCCCGGGTGGCTCCACGCCTAAGGCGCAGGTGAACGCTCCGGCTCTCCCGGGGGCCGCATTGGCGCGGTCCGTCGAGGTGGTGGCTATCGAGGACGAGATGAGGTCCTCGTACATCGATTACGCGATGAGCGTGATCGTGGGCCGTGCCCTCCCCGATGTGCGCGATGGCTTAAAGCCGGTTCAGCGGCGCATCCTCTACGGGATGTACGATATGGGGCTTCGCGCGGACAAGCCGTACCGCAAGTGCGCCAAGATCGTGGGGGAAGTGATGGGGAATTACCACCCCCATGGCGATGCCCCAATCTATGAAGCCCTGGTCCGGCTCGCACAGGATTTCTCCTCCCGGTATCCGCCGGTGGACGGGCAGGGCAACTTCGGGAGCATCGACGGTGACCCGCCAGCGGCCCAGCGCTACACCGAAGCCCGGCTCGCTTCTGTGGCCGCACAGATACTGGCCGACATCGATGAGGAGACAGTGGACTTCCTCCCGAATTACGACAACTCCCGTGTGGAGCCTGCTATCCTGCCGACCCGCGTTCCGCTCATCCTTACGAATGGAGCAGCCGGCATCGCGGTGGGCATGGCCACCAACATCCCGCCGCACAATCTGGGCGAGCTGGTGGATGCCCTCCTGCTGTTGCTGGACAACCGGGAGGCGTCGCTGCCCGACCTCATGAAGGTCCTGCCCGGCCCGGACTTCCCGACGGGCGGGTTCATCCTGGGGCGGGAAGGCATCAAAGACGCCTACGCGACCGGCCGGGGCAGCGTGATCATGCAGGCGAAGTGCGCGATCGAGGAGATGAAGGGAGAGCGCCAGCGCATCGTCGTCACGGAGCTGCCGTTCCAGGTGAACAAGGCCCAGCTCATCGAGCACATCGCGGAGCTGGCCAAAACCAAGTCGGTTGAGGGGATTTCCGATCTGCGCGACGAGTCGGACCGTGACGGCATGCGGATCGTGATCGAGGTGGGGCGTGGCGAGATGCCGCAGGTGATCCTGAACCGCTTGTACAAGCACACAGCCCTGCGCACCTCCTTCGGCGTCATCATGCTGGTGCTCGTGGACGGACAGCCGCGCGTGCTGGATCTCAAAGGTGTCCTCACCCACTTCCTTGAGCACCGGTATCAAGTGGTGGTCCGGCGAACCAGATTCCAGCTGGCGCGCGCGGAAAAACGCGCGCACATCATCAAGGGACTCCAAGCGGCGATTCGAGCACTCGATCGTGTCATCCGGTTGATCCGGGGATCGAAGAACACCGAGGAGGCGCGGACGGGACTTCAGCGCCTGCTGAAGATTGACCAGGAACAGGCTTCAGCCATCCTGGACATGCGCCTCGCCCAGCTCTCTGCGCTGGAGCGGCACAAGCTGGACACGGAGCACGAGGATCTGCTCAAGACGATTCAAGGGCTCAAGGGCATTCTTGAATCCTCACGGAAGGTTCGTGATGTGATCGAAAGCGAGCTGGGAGAGCTCAAAACGAAGCACGGGGACAAGCGGCGCACCGAGATCGTCGGCAGGACTCCGGAAGAGCTCACCATGGAGGACCTGGTCCCGAAGGAAGAGGTGGTCATTACGCTGTCGCATGCGGGATATATCAAACGGCAGCCGCTGGAATCGTACCGCTCGCAGCGCCGCGGCGGCAAGGGGGTGACGGGCGCGGAGACCAAGGAGGAGGACTTTATCAAAGAGCTGTTCGTGGCCTCCACGCACGCGGATCTTCTGTTTTTCACGAATCTGGGGCGGGTCTTTTGGCTGAAAGCGTACCAGGTGCCAGAGGTGGGCCGGTACGCGCGCGGCAAGGCTATTGCCAACCTGCTCAAGTTCCAGGAGAGCGAGCGGGTGTGCGCCTGTATTGCGGTCAAGAAGTTTAAAGAGGGCACCTGGCTGAACATGGCCACCCGGGCTGGCAACGTCAAAAAGATCGCGCTGACGGAGTTCTCGCGGCCGCTCGCCCGGGGGGTAAAGGCCATCAACATTCGCAAGGGTGATGAGCTGATCGGGGTGGCCATGTCGGATGGCACCCATGAGATTATGCTCGCGACGGCACAAGGCAAAGCCATCCGGTTTAAAGAAAAGCAGGTGCGCCCGATGGGACGCGTGGCCGGCGGGGTGCACGGCGTCAAGCTGGCCAAAGGTGACCTGGTGGTGGGCATGACTGTGGCCGGTGCCAAGGGCGCCTTGCTGACCGTGACCGAACGTGGATATGGCAAGCGCACCCCCCTGGCGCAGTACCGGACCACGAGTCGTGGCGGCAAGGGCATCGTGAACCTGAAGGTGACCGATCGCACGGGCCCGGTCGTTGGGCTTCAGCGCGTGGAAGACGAGGATGAGGTGATGCTCACGACCGCCAAGGGGATGTTCCTCCGCGCCAAGGTCAAGGACGTGCGCCTGATCGGCCGCAACGCCCAGGGGGTGTACCTGATCCGGCTGGATGAAGGCGACAAGCTGGTGGCGGTCGCGCGGCTGGCGAAGGAAGAGGCATGAAGCTTTCGCTCAAACTATCGCTTGGGCTGACCGTGCTGATTCTCATGCTGGCTGGCCTTCTGTTCTGGGACCGGGGGGCGCAGCTCAAGCAGCTCGAGCGGACCCAAGAGGACATCACCGCCCTTCATGCGGAGCTTGCCGAACGGGACCGGCAAGAGGCTGAGCGCACGCAGCAAGACAGGCTCGCCAGAGCTGGGCAGGCGGCCGCCGACGCTGCGGGCCAGGCCGCCGCGCTGCTGGACGCGTTTGTGCGGGACAAGGAAGCGGAGCTGAATGATCGCAAGCTCCTGCGGCAGCTTGTTTCCGGTCTCAAGGGCCAGCGCGATGCGGCAGCAGCCTTGCTGGCCAAGAGCAAGCAGCCGCTTGACCAGGTGGTGGTGACTGATGTGCGTGGCTGGGTAACGGCGGTGGCCCCGCCCAACGAAGCGCTCTTGGGTCAGGCCTATCTCAAACCCGAAGAGCTCAAGCTCATGCGGACTCGGGCCGCGCCGCGGTTCAAGCAGAAAATCCTCCCCGAGGGACCGGGCCGGGCCCTGTCGGTTGCCGCCAGGTTCCGCGGCGGTCCCAAGCGTACGTTTAAGGGTGTCATCGTCGCGACGGTTGCACTGGAACATCTCCTGAAACCAGCGACGGAGGGGGACATCGCCGCCGACGGTGAAGTCAGGCTGTTGATCGTTGACCGGCGCGGCGATATGGTGCTCGCGCCGTCGCCGGACCTGGTAGGAAATCCCTTCCAGGGAAGTCCGGAATTCCAGCCGCTGGTTGCTGTGGGAGAGGGCGTCAACGTGGAGGTCAAGTACAATCTGGGTCGCTGGCAGGCTGTCAAACTTGGGGGCCCCCTGGGCATGACCGTGGTCGGTCTGGCCAGCGTGCCCACCGTCAGCCTGCCGGCGGGCGGGGTCGGAGGCGGGGGTGAGCTGAGCCGAGCTGGGATCCCGGTCCTGCTGCTCGGTGGCGCTGTGGTGCTGGTCTTAGTCCTGGCGATTGTGCTGACGGTTCTCCCGCTCAACCGCGTGAAGGGGTTGACCCAGGTTGCCCAGGCTCAAGTGGCGGGGGCGGCGGCTGTCGAGGTCAAGAACGCCGGCGCCAAAGATGAAATCGGTGAGCTTGCACGCGCCCTCGAGAAACTGAGTGATCAACTCACCGAGGAACGGCGTCAGCGGGAAGGGGCCGGGCTCCTCGCAGAGCAGGCGCAGCGTGACCTCACGCGGTCACAGAATGAGGCACGTGAGCAGACCGAGTATCAGAAAAACCTTGAAACGCGGGCACGCGGTGAAAGGGAAGCGCTCGAGGGAGAGCTGAAGGGGGTGCGCACCGAGCTCGAAGGCTTAAGGACGCAGCTTGCCGCACGTGATGCGGCGGTGACGGAGCGGGATCAATCACTGGCTACGCTCAAGGCGCAACTGGAACAGGTGCAGACTGAACTCGCATCGCTGAAGCAATCTCTGGCCCAACAGGCTGCGGAGCTGGCGGACGCCCGTAGCGAACTGGAACGGCGTGCGGCAGCTCCCGTCGCTGGTTTCACGCTGCTGTCGGAGGCCAGTGAGGCGCTCTCCGTGGAGCTGTCCGCCCTGCTCGATCTCGTCCAGGGCTACGTCGGCCAGATCATCGAGTCCGCGGGTGGCGCGATCTCCGGGGAGCAGCAGGAGTTCTTGACGTTCGTGATCAACCACTCCGCGCGGTCGCAGCGCATGCTCGGTGACCTGCGTGATTTTTCGAACATCAGCAAGTCTGGCGGCCTGGCCATGGAGCCAGTTGACCTCGTGGCGCTGCTGCAGGACGTGGTGACCACGATTCAGCAGGTGGCCGAGGACAAGGGCCTCTCGTTTGCCGCGGAGATCCCCGCATCTCTGCCCGAGGGTAAGGGTGACGAGCCGCGCCTGCGGCAGCTCTTGACCGTGATCTTGCAGAACGCGGTTCGGTTCACCCCTGAGGGGGGGCGGGTGAGTCTGTCCGTGGTGCAAAAGGATAGTACCGTGGGCATCAAGATCGAGGATGGCGCTGACCCCATTCCGCTCAAATCCGGAGAGGTCTTCGAACATTTTCATTCCGCGGACGAGGAGACCCTCGAGCTCCGCGGCAGCGGCTTGCGATATCCCATCCTCCGTGCCATTGCGGAGTTGCATGGAGGGGGTGTCGATCTGGCCATCAACGAGCAAGGTGGCAATTTATTTTTCATCCGTCTCCCGGTGCGCGCCGACGCGCCCAGCGGGCAGGAGACCGCCGAGATGTTTGGGGCGGCGGCCCCGGTGCCTTCCCTCGATGCGCTCGAAGGGGCTCCACTTGAGCCGGAGGCGGCACCGTCCTCGTTCGAAGCTGCTCCACCTTCCTTGGAGGCGGCACCGGAACTGCCTTCCCTTGATACCCTTGAAGCAGCTCCGCTATCGCTGGAAGCCTCCCCGACCGGTGAGCCTGTGCCACCCGAGGTTAAGCCAGCCGCACCGCCCCCGCCCTCCTTTACCTTCGACAGCGACGAAATCATTCAGGAATAATATGCCCGCCTCTCCTCTGCCCTCTCCCCCCGAAGGGGGGAGAGGGTAGGGTGAGGGGGGAGAACGCGCTGCCTCTATCCGTTCCGCTCACCGCCACCCTTTTTGGCTGTTGGGCTCTGTTCGTCGTCCTGCACTTCGAAATCCTGAAGTGGTTCGATCCTGTGGCGCTGTCGAAAGCGTTGCTGCCCACACTTCCATCGAGTATGTTTTCTTTGACTCTCGCGCGGGAGCTTGCATTTAGATTGCTGTCAGGTCACGGCGCCGTGGTGATCTTCATTGCTGCAATGGCTGGCATGGGCTTGGTTGTGTCTCGTTTCCTGCCGTTAGCCTACGGAAGCGAGCGTGCTACTTCGATAGCTATGGCGTTAGGATTCGGTTGGGCCATCGGATCGCTGGGGTGGTTGGGGCTGGGACTTGTCGGTCTCTGGAACTGGCAATTGGCTTGGGCAACGGCAGTATTCGGTATTTGGCTGGCCTGGCAGTATCGTGTGGCGTTCCATCTGACTAAACTTCAAGTGGTGTCGGCGCCGGCTGGGACCCTAGACCGATGGGCATTTAGGTTTTTGGTCATGGAAGTGGTGCTTGTGATCTTGGTGGTGGCTGCCGCTTCGGCTGGTCCGGTGACGGTTTATGATCCTCTTCACTATCATTTAGCTGTTCCAAGCCGGTTTATGGTAGAGCATAAGATCGTGGGGCTTCCACACCATGCGTTGGCGTGTTTTCCATTGGGAGCGTCGATGATGGATGGATGGCAGTGGCTGCTTGCAGGAGAGCCAGTCGTTCGCGCCTGGCGAGTGTGGCTTGTCGCTGGAATTCTTTGGCTAATCTGGCACCTTTGTGCCCGCGAAAGGTGGTCTGCCGCCGGCCTGGTGGCGGCGGCCATATTCGCCACCATGCCTCTTGTGATATGGCTCGGCCCTTTGAACATGGTGGATATCGAGGAGTGCGCTTTGGTGCTTCTGGCTTGTTTGGCAGTTCGGCTTGCTTGGAAAACATCGCAATCACTCTCTTGGGTGATAGCCGCCGCGATCTTGACTGGCGCTGCGTGTGCGGTCAAGTACACCACAATCTACTGGGCGCCTTGGCTCCTATGGTACTGCACGCGTTGGCATCGCCGTTGGTCGATTGGTAGGGCTGGTGTGTTCATCTGCGTTGTGCTACTGACATTTGCCCCATGGGCGGTGAGAAACGCTGTGATTACAGGTAACCCCGTATATCCGTTTGCGGAACGACTGTTTCCTGCAGCACAGCATTTGCCGGCTGCCGCCCGTGAACTCATGGGTTCTGAGATGGCTTTGAGGGTTTCCCCAGATCTATGGAGGATTCATTGCCCTTCCGTGGCGTCTGGCTACAAGAACAACATATGACAATTTTCTCGGGCCATCTTTGCTGATGGGTGTGCCGCTGCTGCTTTTGTTCCCCCCATCTGCGGCTACGCCTCGCTTCTACATGACGCTTGGTGCGCTGGCATTTCCAATGTGGGTTGCCACCACACATAGCGCCCGTCTTCTACTTGCCACGTGGGCTTTGCTAGGGTTGGCCGTGGCCTGGGCAGTGTGGGAAGCCGGATCGCGCTACCCAGGCTTCCGAGGTCTGGTGTTGGCGGGACTGGCGTTGGCGGGAGCGGCCAATTTATGTCGGATGATTTCTGAAGCATCAATAGTTCCGGTGGATCTGCTGTTATGCCGGGAGTCGGAAAAAGCCTTAAGGAACCGGGGATTATTCACCGCATACGGCGAATCCCTGGAGATGGCAGATGCATCAGTGCCTATGGGAACTCGGATTATGCTTGTGGGTGAGACTCGTGGTTTGTACTGGCCGCGGCCAGTCATTCATCAAAGTCCGTATGATGAACAGATATTTGATGCGATTATTCGTACTTCAGCAACCGGTGCTGAGGCAGCGAAGCGGTTGAGGCAACATGCGAATTATATTTATATGAGTGACGATGCGTTCGCACGCCCAATATTTAGTCACGGCTATCGATTAATCAAGTTCACACAGCGAGATGAAAAAGTAATTGATGAGCTATGGGGTCGATGGATTGATATGGTTGCACAGATTCAACGAGCACGGATATACAGAGTACGGCGATCTCCATGCCAAGAGGGTCTAGCTCTGCCGCTCCCGCTGATTTTAGATGAAGAGGCCTGGCAGCGTGAATATGCGCCCCGTGTGGAAATGACATGGCAGGGGGCAGAAGGAAAGACTTTCCGGAGCACTGTCCCTTGATGCCGGCGGTGAACCAGGAATTCGAGCTGCCCTGACGGTGATGCGTATAATCACGAGGTGGTTTCATGCGTAACAGGCGGGGAGCTTGGGTTGTCACCGCAAGACTTTTTGAGGCAAAGCGGAGGCGGCGGGCAAGTTTGGCAAGGCTGCCGGTTGAAGAAAAGATCCGGATTCTGGTTGAGATGCAGCGCCTTGCTGCGGGCGTTGAAGTTCGAGGCAAGGCTCGCAACAAACCCTGGAGCTTGTGACCACTAAATTGATTCCTTGCAGGGAAACAGGGTGAGTGATTTTTACGTTATTTATGATGAGAACCAAGTAGCAATTTCCAGATTTGTGCCTCGGGCAACTCTGGGCCGAGTTTTAGAGCTTTGCGGTATAGAATCAGGGCAGCGGCGTCTCGCCCAAGTTTGTGCTGCAAGTCCGCCCGAGTTCCGAGAATATGCGCGGCAACATGTCGCCGGTCGTTAGAGTAGTATGCTGACGGGTTGGTAGGGACTTTGATGAGTATCGCGCTTGCCAATTCAAGATCGTGCTCAGCTTCGGCGAGTCGGCCTGAGTGCAAGTGAACTTGAGCTCGACCATGATAGGCTGATGCAAGATTAAGTCGGTTAGCTTCCACAGTGTCATACAACACCAGGCACTGCTTCAGCACCACCACCGCCTCATCATGAAGGCCGAGGGTGACCGCAGCCATGCCTAGTGTCGGCAGATTGTAGTTGTCCACGAGCCCGGCGTTTGCGAATGGAGCGAGGAGATCGTGAGCTCGCCGCCAGCGCTGGGACTCTGCGTACACCATCGCGTAGTGAGTGACGAAGTGTCCCACCGAGGGGGCTACAGCGAGGACCCGTTCAAATTCCTGCTCGGCCTCCGGAAACCGGTGCATCAGGGTTAGGAACCGGCCCTCAGCAATTGCGGTCTCCGCGCCCGGAAGGAAGAGAAGCGGTCTTGCTGGTCCTGAACGAGGTGACAGGTCCAGGGTTAGGACGTAGAACCCCCCATTCGCCCGGTCCACGTGGGATGGGGAGCGCAGAACTGATAACCGGTGGCGGCAGAACTTGGCGTAAAGTTTGAGCATCCGGTCATTCCAGGCAAACGGGCGATGGTGCCAGGACACTTGGTCACCACTCACGAAGTTCTGAAGTAAAACATTAACGCCGAGCTGCCGGAACTTCCGGCGGAGTTCGTCTTCCGTCGATGATGCACGCACCAGCGACCAGATGATCGGAGATTCACCCCAGAACCCATTGAACAAGGCCCGGCCTGGTAGCAGGTAGGTTCGCCATGCACCAACGAGAAGAGTTTTTCTCGGGGCGAGCGCCCGCAAGTCATCAATGACCGTTGCGTAGGTTGTTAAATCTTCCCGGCGGACTATCGGCGCTGGTCTGAGGAAATCTCGCCACGGGAGGTCCTGGAGTTCCTCAGAGCGCAGTACCTGGAGGAGACAGACCAGGGCCACTAACCCACGGAGCCACCGTCCCGAATTTCCTGGGACGCGACCCATGATGGCAGCCAGCTCGATCGCCATAAGCCAGATCGCGGGAACTAGGTAGCGAGTGAGTCCACCAACGCGCAGTATGCATAAGCAACCAAGCGTGGTCACTGCCCCGGTGCGCCATCCTCCAGCTAGGAAGAGAGGAGGCAGCGCAAAGAGGAACAGGGTATAGTGCTGCCACATCTCGCGCAGCCATGCGGCTGGGAGCGTTTGCAGCCGGTCTGTACCGGATACCCGCATCATGCTGAAGGTTTCCAGTCCGGCTTGATTGACCGGTCCCCAGAATGGGGAGTCAAACCATTGCCATAAGGCTGGGAATGTGGGATTGCCTGTGGCAACCCAGGACTTGGCGATCCACGGGAGCAATGGGAGTAGGAAGAGCAATGCGTGAGCGACCACCTGGCGCCGACGGGGTGGATGGAACGCGATCCAGGCTAGGGCTAGCGGGCCGCAGGACAACTTGGTGGCGACGGCCCCACCAAGCAGGAACGCACCGGCAACGCGTGGTCCTTCCCGCCACATGATCGCCCCGGTCACGAGGAAAGCTGCAGCGGCAAGATCGTTCTTGGGTATCCAGGGGAGCCGGAGTACGTAGTGAGCAGAGAGCACCAGCAGTGGCGTGAGCCACGCGGCAGGCGGATTTCCTCGGACCAGGGTGCGACCTGCGATGAAGGCGCTCCCCGAGGCGAATGCGCCAACTATCAGCAGTCTGGCCAGACGGTCATCGCTGAGCAAGATCGGTACGGCGTAGACTAGGTCCACAGGCAAGGGGAGATGGGACAGGAAGGTAATGTTGTCGAGCGGGACGCGGTGATTCTGGAGACACTGCCACGGGAATCCAAAGTGGTAGATCAGGCAATCTTCGTCTAAGCCTGATGAAGTTGTTTTCGCGAGTAGGATGAGTGCGGCAAGTCCCAGTGCTGCAAGCCAACCTGGGGGAATCGTGGTCACTGCCCTGACTGCAGGGATGACGTACCCTGGTAGGAGTCGCCTCCCTCCACCAGCAGCGGCGAGGCCAAGGGTTGTGGCCGCAATTGGCACTGGCGAGAAGACCCCAGCCATTGCGAGTCCTAGAAAAGCGGTTCCAGCGGCAAGAAGCCCGAAGAGCCAGCTCACGCCGAACTTATCAAGCGGGCCATCGGCACGATAGCCAAACAGTTGAGAAGGTCCCGCTCCGATACGAGCCAGCAGCTCGGAGAGAAGTGCTGACAAGGCGATGAGGGAAGGGAGGCTAAACGAGGAGCACAGCGCTGCCGGTTCGAATGTATGTAGTGGGGTCATCCTACCTTGTTGGAACTTCGAACTGCTCTGACAAATGCTGCGGAAGCAACAACGTAACATAAGACACCAACCCAGAAAGCAGTCGATATCCCTGACTCTAGGGAGATGACAAAGGCAAGCACGGAAGCACACACCGATGCCGCTCCATTGATGCCCCACAGCCACGGCGTCAAAGATAACGAGTAGGAGGATGCGAGCTTCATGCCGAGAGGGAAAGGCATCCCCATAAACAGTCCAATGGGGAACAACAATACGGCCGCCACCAGAATTCGTTGGGCTGTCGTTGATCCATGAAATGCCCTCATGGCGTGCGGTGTTCCTATGCCGCAGATGATGAGTGCACAGAGGAGGAGGGCCAAAAGGATCATGGCCGGACCGATCGATCCGGAGGGCTGTATTTTTTGGGTCAGGTAACTTCCAAGACTGCTGGATGTGAGAAGAGTGAGGAGAACGACAGACAACGCATAAGTGGGATGTCCTAAAAACACAATCAACCTTTGCATCTGTGAAATCTCAATCATCATAAAGCCCAGCCCGATGCCGGCAAAAAAGAGAAAAAGGGGAACGCTTCCTTTGAGTGTGCCCCTTTCAGTTGTGAGGATGAGCGGGATGATGATGCAGAGAAGACTGAGTCCCAAAACGATGGAGAGCAAAATACACAGGAGGGAAACGACTTGCATGTGAGCTCCTTGTGTCCAGAGCTCACGATGAAACGCGTTCCGCAGACGAGCCATATAGAAAAAATATGGGTTGTCATCGGTCGGTGCAGCAAGACGGAGGGGATGCTTTGATACAACATCGTCCGGATCATTCCCAGAGGCGAGAGTCGAAAAGAGAGGCTCGAGTGAGTACGTTGGACTCAGAACAAGGTCAAATTTCATTTTATGGATGACGTTTTCAACAGCCACGAGATCTCTTTCTGAAAAAGGTTCTTTGCTCACGAGGATTGTTCCAACTCCCGCATTCGTATCTGCGGATTCACCCTCTGGAGGCCATTGCCGCACGATCACAATATTTTGTCGGGGGTCTTGAACGCCAAGCTTCAGCAGCGAAGCGCTTGCGAGAGAGGTCAACCTGAGCATTTCCCCGGGGATATCACGCCTGAAGTACCGGGAGAACGTGAGAATGCCTTGCGGCTGGAGTCGGTTCAGGAAGATCTCCCATGCCTCGATGGTGTAGAGCGAGTTCTCAGCCAAGGCTAAGGCCCCTGCTGAGGTTGAGGCCCAGGTGTCGATGAGTGAGACGTGAATGATGTCAAATTTCTTGCTCTGTCTCGACAGGTAGCTTCGTGCTTCATCGTTGATGAAGGTGACACGAGGATTGTTATCGAGATGACCTGTGAAATCACCAAATGTTTTGTTTAACGTATCGAGAATATCTTCATTGATCTCAATGGCTGTGACCGATGCCTGATTGAACACCAGGGCGGCGAGAACGTCTCTGCCTCCTCCACCACCGATGACGAGGACCCTTGAGTTTGACCTAATGTAATGTGCAATGTTCGTCACATCGTATGTAAGGTAATCGAGTTTCTTGAGGTCCCCGTCAAATGCAGTCAGTGGTGTACTTGCGCTGGCATCGATGGTCAGCATGAGCTGCCTGATGTTCCGGCCTGGTGGGAGCGTTGTGCTGAGTCCCCAGCCAAATGGCTCAACAGGATTGTAAAGGTCACCGATCACTCGAATTCGCGAGAAGGAGTTCCACTTCTCGTGAAGCTTGGGGTATTCGATCCCGCCTTTCACCCAGGTTAATTTTAGGAGGGCGCTTCCTTTTAAATGGGCTGTTTGAATGATGATGAGGGAGACGAGTATGAGTCCGAAGATGCGGGCCCCCCTCCTGAGTTTTTCACTGCCTTCCTCGGCAGCAAAGCAAAGCGTCCCTATGTTTGCGAGAAGAGCTACGACGATGACAGCCGTTGGGCCGTCGGTTAATTTAAAAACGTTAAGAAAGAAAAGGCATCCCAGCGCTGCCCCCGCCAGATCGGCAGCATAAAGCTTGCTCACCTGTCGAGGAAATCGAGTCAGGACCAAACAGATGCACACGCCGCTGAACACGAAAGGAATGGATATGACGGCGTACGTCACGGCGAGGTAAGAGAAAGCCGGTAACGAGCCCTCCCCCAGTCGCGGGATGTTGAGGGAGATCAAGGCACTCAGCACAATAGCCACTGTGAACCGGTTTGAATTCAAGGCGAGCTTATACTTGACTCGCTCCTGCGATTGATAGGAGGGGAGGAGATAGACGATGAGGCCTCCCACCGTCAGGCCAAACATGGCAATGGAGATAGCCATGAAGGCGTAGTGGTACCACATGGTCACACTGAAGATACGGGTTAAGAGCATCTCGTACATCAGCGTTGAAAGGGCAACCATGAAGAGACCTGCGTACGTCACTTTGGTTGCTTGCGCTTCTGATCTCATTAACGTTATATGTGACATCCAGTGTAGTTGACAATCAAATCCTGTGTGTTTAGCATGTATCTCGTCATGACAATTAAGTTTCTTAGGATGTGGCTCATTCTATTTGCCGCTATTACACATCCGATGTCAGGCGAGAGAAGCCCAGCCGTTTAAACTACAGCGAAGGGAGAGCACTCCGGGCCCGGAAATGACTTGGGAGGGACCGGATGGGGTTACCCCTCGAGCTCAAGTTCCGCGAGAGTCACCGCAGCCTGAGAGTGCCCGGTGAGCCTGCCATTCCTTGCGCCGTGGTTTGCGATGGTGTAGTGGAGACTGATCGATGATGCGAAAGGGAAGACCCCTCTGCCCGTTTGGCTGACGGCGGCTCTCTTTGGCTGCTGGGCCCTCTTCGTTGTCCTCAACTTCGGGGTCTTAAGATGGTTTGACATCAGCGCCGTTGTCACCGCGCTCACTCCCGCGCTGCCGCCTGAAAATTTTTCCTGGGCGAACGTGCGGGAAATTGCGGGCCGGCTCGTGTTCGGCCACGCGGGCGTTGTTCCCTGGATCGCCGCCACGCTTGGGATGGGACTGGCTCTGCTCAGGTTGTTCCCGCTTAAGCAACGGCTCCACTGGGGTGAACGTCTCGCATTCGGGTTCGGCCTGGGGGTCGGCATGGCCTCGCTTCTCTGGCTGGGCCTGGGGCTAGTCGGCCTGTGGCATGCTGCGCCGGCCTGGGCTGCAGTGGGGTGTGGGGTCTGGCTGGCCTGGCGGGAACGGCACGCCCTGTGTCGCGAGAAGCCTTTGGGAATCCCCGAACGGGTTACGGCCAGTGCCACCGAAGGTGGCAATTTTAAACTATGGGGTACCATCCATTGCCGAGACGAGTCTGCGAGTCTAACGAGCCCGGTGTCGTGGCTGCTCTGGCTCCTCGCCGCCGAGGTGGGTCTTGCCTTTCTTCTTGTCGTGGCGGCCTGTGCGGGGCCGGAGATGTACGCTGATCCCCTGGTGGTCTATCTCGCCTGCCCTGAGTTGTACGTGCTTGAACACAAGGTGGTCGGGCAGCCACAGTTGCTGCATGCGTCGTTTCCTCTCGGTCCATCCATGCTCTATGGATGGCAATGGCTCCTGGCCGGCGAGTCGGCGGTGCGCGCATGGCGGGTCTGGCTGACGGCAGGCATGCTATGGCTCATCTGGCGGCTCTGTGCGCGGGAAGGCCGTTTGGCTACCGGCCTGGTGGCTGTATTTGTGACCTTGCTTTCGCCGGTGGTGCTAATCAACGCGGCGCGGACCATTGTGGATGTCGAGGCCGCCTCGCTGATCTTGCTGGCTTGCCTGGCGGCACGACTGGCGCAAGACGCGCGCCAGCCCCTGCCTTTCATCGCGTTGGGAGGCCTTATAACCGGCGCGGCGCTGGGATGCAAATACACCGCTGCATTCTGGGCCTTGGGTCTCTTCCTGTTGGCGATCTGGCGGAGACGAGGTATTTGCCTCAGGCGGGGCGCGGTATTCATCGTCCTGGCCCTG
>CAZPLZ010000024.1:0-24295 GCA_964587525.1 uncultured bacterium
CGCCGAGGCGGTGCCAAGCACCTGCGGCCGGTCAATGGTCTTTGGCGATGAGCGCACCATTGCGCGCTATGCCGGCAACCCCGCGGTTCAGGTCCACGGCCCGGGGAGAAGCAAGGTGCTGATCGGCGAGGACGAGATCCAGCGCTGGCCGGAGCTTCTGGACGTGCTGATCGCTTCCATCCTGGACAACGGCGGCCGGAGCTGTGTGAACGCCTCCGCTATCGTGGTTCCGGCACACGCCCGGGAAATCGCGGATGCGCTCGCCAAGCGCCTGGCAGCCATCGGCCCCCTTCCGGCCGCGGACGAACACGCCCTCCTGGCCGCCTTCCCCAATCCCCAGACAGCCGAATCTATTGATGCAGCGCTCAATGAGGGCCTTCAGGCTCCTGGCGCCGAGGATGTCACAGCGGCGGTGCGCGGGGGCCCCCGCAAGGTCACCTTCGATGGCCAGACCTACCTGCTGCCGACACTCATCCGGTGCGACTCGTTTTCACACCCCCTGGCCAACCGGGAGTTCCTCTTTCCATACGCCTCCATCATCGAGGTGCCGCAGCAAAGGATGCTCGCGGAGATCGGACCTTCGCTGGTCGTCACCGCCATTACCCGTGACAAAGGATTCATTTCTCAACTGCTGGCTTCCCCGCTCATCGAGCGCTTGAACCTGGGCCCGCTGCCTACCCCACAGGTGCGGTGGGATCAGCCGCATGAGGGCAACCTCTTCGAGTTCCTCTACAAACGGCGCGCGATCCAGATCGCGACAGCGTGACGGACCTAGCGCCCCCTCACCTTTCCCTCCTCCACTCTTTCGACTACACTCCACGCACCCGTCTGGTGTTCGGGCAGGGAACGGTGGACCGCCTTGGCGAGCTGGCCCAGGAGCTTCCGGCCCGAAAAGTCCTGCTGGTGACCGATCCAGGGATCGTGGCGGCTGGGCACGTGGAGCGGGCGCACCGTGCGCTCAAGTCAGCCGGGATCGAGATTACCGTCTTCGACCGCGTCAGGGAGAATCCCACCACCCGCGATGTGGAGGCGTGCCTCGAGGCGGTCAAGCCCGCAAACATTGATGCGATCGTTGGGCTGGGCGGCGGCAGTAGTTTGGACACGGCCAAAGGGTGCAATTTCCTGCTGACCAACGGAGGGCGGATGGCGGACTACTGGGGGTCCGGCAAGGCCACCAGACCCATGCTGCCCATGATCGCTGTCCCGACCACAGCCGGAACCGGCAGCGAGTGCCAGTCCTATGCCCTCATCGCGGATGAGGCCACCCACCAGAAGATGGCTTGCGGCGACCCCAAGGCCGCACCGCGCATCGGGGTTCTGGATCCGGAGCTGACGATATCCCAGCCGCAGCACGTGACGGCGGCGACCGGAATTGACGCCGTGGCCCACGCCGTCGAAACGGCCGTCACCAACAAGCGCAACGAATTCTCCTGGCTGTACTCACGTGAAGCGTTCAGGTTAACCCATGCCCACCTGCCAGAAGTCCTCAAGACACCTGAGAACCTCCAGGCACGGGGAGCTATGCTGCTTGGGGCTTCCTATGGCGGCATGGCCATCGAACTCAGCATGCTCGGGGCTGCGCACGCCGCGGCCAACCCGCTCACGGCGCACTACGGGATCATGCACGGCCGGGCGGTGGGCCTCATGCTCCTGCACGTCGTGAAGTTCAATGCACAGGAAGCCTCCGCATGCCAGGCGTACGCGGACTTAGCCGCCGGCGCCGGGCTGGCCGGACACAATGACCCCCCGGAGCGAGGCTTCGCCGCCCTTGTGGAGCAGCTCAAGCTGTTGCTTTCCAAAATCGGCCCGCCGGGGTCACTAGCCGAGGCCAACGTTCCCCGCTCCGACATTTCGCTGCTGGCCCGCGAGGCCGCCGGCCAGTGGACAGCGCAGTTCAATCCCCGTCCGGTGACCGAAGCCGACTTCCGCTCCCTGTACGAGGCCGCCTTTTATGAACAACATTGATCGCACCAGTCCCGGCCGTACGCTCACCGATAAGCAAATGCAGCAGTTTGAAACCGATGGATTCACCATCCTGCCTGGCTACTTTGATCAAAAAACTCTCCAGGAGCTCGCTCAAGCTGCAGAGGACGTCGTGACTCGGTTCAGTCCTATCCAGCCGGGGACTCCGCGCATTCAGGTGGACCAGACCAGGGATGGGATCAGGGTTCGAATGGTCGAACCGGTCGTGGACCTCAGCGAAACCCTCGGACGGCTGGCGGCGGATGAACGGATCACCGGGATATTCCAGAAGCTATTTGGTGAGGCCCCCGTGTTGTTTGAGGACAAGCTGAATTATAAATATCCTCGCGGCGGTTCGCGGTTCCCCATGCACCAGGATTTCAGTTACTGGAAAGATTTCACCCCCCGATTGACTTCCGCCATGATCTATATTGACGAGGCCACGGTGGAAAATGGCTGCCTGGAAGTGGTGCCCGGATGGCACAAGAAAGGGCTACTGCCCAGAAGCGAGATGAATGTGGGGATGGTGACCGATCATCATGTACCCAGCGACGTGCTCAATCCCTCGCTTGCGGTGAAGGTCCCCGGGCCGCCAGGAACCCTGATCCTTTTTACCTGCATGACGCCGCACCGGTCGGCGCCCAACGTAAGCGATCAGCCCCGGCGCGTGCTCATTTTGACGTACAACCCAGCCAGCGACGGAGATTTTTACGAGCAACGCTATGGTGAAATCCGTAAAAAGAAGCCTTGATTGAAACGGCCGCGCGGCCAGTCTTCATGGACTCGTTCAGCTATTTGAGACTAACCCTCGGCTCTTAGAATTTCTTTCTGCTGTCGGCCAGCAACGAACCACGCCGATGCGTAGAAACCCATCGCCAGCAGCGTTAATGCTCGAATACCCCACACCAACGATGTTGCTTCTATAGCTCCTCCTACAACGGCCCCTACAAGATTCCAACCAAACGCGATGTTTACAGATTTCCTACGTGCAAACGATGAAGCGAACACAATCCCTGAAAAAAATAAGGGGACGGCCACAAGCAGGGATCCCACGATGACACGGGTCGGAAATGCCAACATGTTCAAGACTGATCGTGGAAAGAAATACCAGGCAGCTAACCAGACAAGCAAAAGCATATTGGCCCACACAATGTACCGCCCCATTCCTCTCTGTACGGCGAAGTTAGCCAGAAGCACCATGACGAAAATACCGGCAAAGACAAAAGTGATCACCACCCAAGTAGAGCCAAAGAGCAAAGACATTTCCGCTATCGCCTTGGTCTCTATCAACATGAACCCTGCACCCAGGAATAGCATTTGCGTGTCGAGGGAAGGAGCTCCGTTCTCCCTCGTTTGTCCCCATGCCCAACGGACTAAAATTGCTCCTAACATGACAATCATTAAAAGAGACAGGTAGTACACCCAGGGTTGTCCTTTAGGGTTCGCAAATAAGAACGGCCAATCATCCGTCGTGGGTCTTACCGGAAACCCGATATACATCAATATATTATCTTCAGGATTGTACTTGAGTTGTTTCTCATCTGCCTTCATCGTTTCATTCGCATCAACATACAGGACCGAAGGCAAATTGAGATTCTTGAGCTTTGCATGAGCAGCTTCTGGCGAGACCCCAGGTCCAAAGACATAGTAAGCTCTATTTGCAAAAACCGTGCTGACTGGTGGCTGTCCCGTAGCCTGGTGAATAACCTTAAAAATGCGATGCCCTATCCACCAGCGATTGGATTCGTAATATGAAATACACATAATACCGTCAGGTGTTAGATGTTCAACAGCTTCACGTATTCCTTCAATGGTGTAGACATAATTGTCGAGCCGAAGTGAAGAGAGCGAGGACAACGCCGTACTCGAATCCAGAATGCTATAGACAACCAGATCATACCGGTCGTTGTTTTGATGCAGGAATGACCGCATATCTGTATTAACGATCCTGACATTGTCCGCTTCATAAGGTTTCTCCGGATGGAGGCGTCTCCCCAGTTCAATGTTCCAAGGATCTATTTCAATTGCAGTAATAGCGGCGGTCGTATTGCGTAATGCCGCCGCGACGTCGTTCCCCGTACCGGCACCGCCGATCAACACAGAATTAGGCTTAGGTTTCATGAGATATGGAAACTCGTACTGCGGGAGCCACACTCGTGCAAACTCTGGGTATTTTTCCTGAAACGGCAATGAAAGATCGAGAATCCATTGCTGGATGTCATGATTTGCGTAAACGCGATGGGCAACTCGCTGCGTCGTTCCCTTAAAAGAGAAAGGACGACACTCCACCTTATAATACGGCGACCACCGGATGATTGAATCCGTCTCGAACAGAAACCAAGCAGTGAAGCCAGCCGCGCTCACCAACACCAGAAGAGGTCCCACCAACTTCTTCGTCGGTATCTCCACATACTTGCAGACAACCCACAAAAGTATTCCGACGATGGCAATCCATAGCCATGGACTTGTATGGAAAAAAGACAGGGCGGAAAAACAGAGCACTCCCCCCAGGCTTCCAGCGATGTCAATTGAATACATGCGTAATGGCTGACCACATCTCAACCAACGACCTATCGCTTGGCCAAGCCCCACAAAGGACCACGTCACTCCCCCCAGAATGGAAAACACAATGACCAAATTCTTCAGGCTCAGCCATAACGCTTCGTGGGGCCAGGCAGGTAACGACCGCTCCCACAGATCCAAGTTGCGATCGGGAAACACGAGCTTGTTCCAGCCCAAAAGCTCTGTACACGCAATGCAGCAGGCGAGAAGACTCACGACCCACAAACTAGAGAGCCAGTATGACTTCCGGCTACCAGCCAGCAAACATCCCACACCCAATCCGGTGAAAGCTGCCAAGAGAATGAAATTCTTGAAATAGGAAAACACTGGAACCTCTGAGGCAATCCACCGAATAAACAGGGATTCAAGGAAAAGGGCTGTAAAACTTGCAAGGAAAAGACCGAGGGCGTTATTCATCGAATCGATCTTCTATTGTGCTACATTTCAAATACTGGCGTATGCGAAACGGTCGCGATCATATTGGCACCATCGTGAGGATCGCGGCGATCTGTGCGGTTCTGGTGGCTGGCCTCTCCCCCGCTGGTGCTGCGGCTCCTGGCCAGCATGCGACGCACTGGCCTCAATACCGGGGTGGACCGGCTCACACCGGTGTCGCGCACGAACACTTGCCGGACACACTAGAGCTTCGGTGGACCTTCAAAACTGAAGGGTCGGTCAGGTCCTCGCCGGTGATCGAGGACGGCCGGGTGTTCATCGGCTCCGACGATGGCAATGTCTACGCGCTGGATCTCGCTAGCGGCCGGAAGCTCTGGACCTTCGCAACCGCAGATTCGGTGCAAGCCCCTCCCACGGTACTCAGCGGCACCGTCTTCGTCGAATCCACCGATGCCTTTCTCTATGCGCTCACGGCTGAACGCGGGACCCTCATTTGGAAATACGAGACCGGTGACAGCATCATGGGCGCTCCCAACTGGGTGCGCTCGCCTCAGAGCGATCAGCTCTGGATTCTGGTGGGAAGCTATGACAACCTTCTGCACTGCGTGGATACCGCAACCGGCAAGCGGGTGTGGACCTACGAGGCCAACAATTACCTCAACGGCTCGCCGGCTGTGTCGGGCGACTGGATCGTATTCGGTGGTTGCGATGCCTTCCTTCATGTGTTGTCCGCCACCGATGGCAAAGGCCTCAAGACGATTGACACCGGCTCTTACATCGCCGCCACGGTGGCCCTGTCCGGCAACCAGGCCTTTGTCGGACACTATGGAAACCAGTTTCTATGCGCCGATGTGGCCCGGGGTAAAATCCTCTGGACCTATAAAGACCGGGAGTACCCGTTCTTCTCCTCCGCAGCGGTTGGAGAACACCACGTGGTGGTCGGCTCACGTGACAAGCGATTGCACTGTCTTCGCCGGAAAGACGGAAAGCAGCGATGGGTGTTTCAAGCCCGAGGGAAAATTGACAGTTCGCCAGTCATCTGTGGCGAGAAGATCGTCGTGGGCTCGGATGATGGCCGGCTCTACGTGATCAGCCTGGCCGACGGTCAGGAGCTGTGGTCCTATGAGATCGGCGAGCCGGTTTCGGGGTCCCCGGCGGTCGCCGGCGGCATGATCGTGATTGGCTGTGAGGACGGGAGCATCTACGCCTTTGGGGAAAAGCGATAGAATAATAAGGAAAGATGGCAACAAGCGAAACCACGACCACGAAGCAGCCGGCTCCAGCAGGAGGGACAAGCCCGGGCAACTATTTTGTGTCTAATTACCCTCCGTTTTCGCTCTGGAAGCCCGAATTCGTCCAGGAGGCCTATGCCACGTTCGCTCGTCCGTGCCGCCCCGGCACGCCGTTGGGAATCTATGTGCACATCCCGTTCTGCCGAAAACGATGTCACTTCTGCTACTTCAAGGTCTATACGGGCAAGAATTCCTCTGAAATCCAACGGTACGTGGAAGCCGTCCTTAAGGAACACGCGCTGTATGCAAGACAGCCGTTCATCAGCGGCCGCAAACCCAGCTTCATTTACTTTGGCGGGGGCACACCGTCGTTTCTGTCCCAAGAGCAGCTCAAATCCCTGACGGACCGCATGAAACAGCTATTGCCCTGGGATGAGGCTGAGGAAGTCACGTTTGAGTGCGAACCAGGAACCCTGAACCCAAAGAAACTTCAGGCCATCCGGGATATCGGGGTGACCCGCTTAAGCCTGGGGGTGGAGAGCTTCGATGAACACGTCTTGCAGGTCAACGGCCGAGCGCACAACGCGCAGGATATTCCACGCTCCTTTGACGCTGCGCGCGCCGCCGGCTTCCCGCAGATCAACATCGATCTCATCGCCGGGATGCTGGACGAAACCGAGGAAACCTGGCAGGACGCTGTTCGCAAGACCGTGGAGATGCAGCCGGACAGCGTGACCATTTACCAGATGGAGATTCCCTTCAACACCACGATCTTCAAGCAGATGAAGGAGAAGGGAGATCTGGTGGCGCCGGTCCCCGACTGGCCCACCAAGCGGGAGTGGGTCCGGTACGCCTTTGCGGAGCTGGAAACCGCTGGCTACACGGTCAGCAGCGGCTACACGGTGGTAAAGGATCCGGCCCGCACCAAGTTCGTGTATCGCGACCGCCTGTGGACTGGAGCGGACCTGGTCGGCCTCGGGGTGGCTTCCTTCTCACATGTGAACGGCACGCACTTTCAGAATGACAAGGAGTTCCAGAAGTACATCGGGCGACTCTCCGCCGGCGAGCTTCCCCTCCAGCGGGCGCTCACGTTGACTGAGGAGGAGCGCCCAATCCGGGAATTGATCCTTCAGCTCAAGCTCGGAAAAGTTTCCTGTGCGTATTTCCAGGACAAGTTTGGATTGGACCTCTTTGAGCGGTTCGCGGAGCCGTTGCGCCGGCTGGAGGAAGCCGGGATTCTTTCCCGGCAGAACGGCTCGGTGGTGGTCAGCCGGGATGGCCTGCTGGAGGTCGACAGCTTTCTGCACGAGTTTTTCCTGCCGCAACACCGCAACCTCCGCTACACCTGAATAACATGGCCACGCGGTACGAAAAGCTTGAGACCGCCGTGGCCCCGCTCAAGGAGTCATATCTCGCAGCGGGGCTGACACTTCCCGCCATCGAGCTCATCGAGCCCAGTCAGATACCCGAACCGTACCGGAGCCTGCTCTCGCATGACCAGGACATGACGCCGACTCTGGAGAGCTTTCACCAACAGCAGGTGCATCTACGCACCCTGAGGAGCCAACGCACTGGCGACGTCTTCTGGCGGCAGGTGGTCATGGCCCTGAACGGAGCGAAAACTCCAGTGGCATTCGGAGCCATCAACATCTACTTGAACCGCTTTGATCCTCAGATCCAGCGGATGATCCTGGAAAACCGGCGGCCACTGGGAGGAATTCTCCAAGGCCACGGGATGATTCATTCCAGCCAGCCACAGGCATTCTTCAAGGTGACCTCCGATGCGCTCATCAACGAGGCCCTTCACTTGACCGGGACCCAGGTACTCTTCGGACGCAGCAACCGGCTGCTGGACCCAACGCAGCAGGTGCTTGCGGACATTGTCGAAATCCTTCCACCGACAGACTCACGCACAACCTCTGCTTGATTTGGAGCTTTGAAATGGCCTCGAATCGACGGGACGGATACGATGCAATAATCATCGGTGGAGGGCCGGCCGGTGCCACGGCCGCCGCGGTCCTAGCCCAGCAAGGGCGGCATGTGCTGGTACTCGAAAAAGAGCAGGGACCTCGGTACCAGATCGGTGAATCCCTGATGCCGTTCTGCTACTTCCCGCTCGAACGCATCGGGGTCATCGAGCAGATGAAAACCTCTCGCTTCCCTAAAAAGTACAGCGTCCAGTTCGTCCGCCAGAGCGGGGAGATCTCGCAGCCGTTCTATTTCTTCCAGCACCTGAAGCACGAAGCGTCCACGACCTGGCAAGTGCTGCGCAGTGAGTTCGACCAGATGCTGCTGTCCAACGCGCGCGCGAAGGGCGCCGAGGTGCGGGAGGGCATGCCCGTCATGGAGATCGTCTGGGACCGCGACACCGTCCGGGGTGTCCGCGCCCGGGAGCCAGACGGGCACCTCCGGGAATTCCACGCCCCCGTGACCATTGACGCCAGCGGCCGCAACGCGCTGGCTCAACTGCGCAGTGGCTGGCGCCAGTGGGATCCAGCCCTGAACAAGGTGTCCTTGTGGACATACTACAAGGGCGCACAACGGGATCCAGGGCTGGATGAGGGCGCCACCACGGTTGCCTACCTGCCAAAGAAAGGCTGGTTCTGGTATATCGCGCTGCCCGACGACGTCGTCAGCGTCGGCATCGTGGCCAACCAAGACTATCTGTACATGGACACGCGGGATCCGGCGGAGATCTTCGCTCGCGAGGTGGAAAAGAACGCGTGGATCAAGCAACACCTGGCGCCAGGCAAGCCCTGTGACAGGTTCCGGGTGACGCAGGAATTTTCGTACCGGTCGAAATTCTGCGCGGCCAACGGGCTGGTTCTGGCCGGGGATGCGTTCGCGTTCCTCGACCCCGTGTTTTCGTCGGGCGTGTTCCTAGCCCTGAAAAGCGGGGTGCTCGCAGCGGATGCCGTGGATGAAGCGCTGAAGAAGGGCGACGTCTCGGCCTCCTCGTTTGCGGCCTATGGCGCCACGTTTTGCCAGGGCCTGGAAGCCATGCGCAAGCTGGTGTACGCGTTCTACGACCAGGAGTTCAGCATACGCGAGCTGATCACCAAGCACCCGGCGCTGCGGGGGGACCTGACCGATTGCCTGATCGGAAATCTCTTCAGGGACTTTACCCCCCTGTTCAAAGCCGTCGGTGAGTTCGCAAAAGTCCCCGAGCCGCTGCCGTACGGTACGCCGCTGACGGCCGATGCCGCCGGACGCGCTCCGGCGCGCCACCACAGCGCGTGAGGATCGTCGGGCTCACCCCGGGGACGGGGACCTTCTACTGCGGCACGTGCCTGCGCGACAACTGGCTGGGGCTGGCCCTCAAGAAGCTGGGCCACGAGATGCTGGTGGCGCCCATGTACCTGCCCGTCTTAAGCGAAGGGCCGAACCTGGCTGACGGAGCCCCCATGTTTTTCGGCGGGATCAATGTCTACCTCCAGCAGTATCTTCCATGGTTTCGCAGTACCCCGCGCTGGATTGACCGGATCTTTGACTCTCCTGCGGCACTGCGGCTGGCGGCTCGCCGCGCCGGCATGACGGCGGCCAAGCACTTGGGAGACCTCACCTGCTCCATGCTGAAGGGCGAGGAGGGCCACCAGGCCAAAGAGCTAGACCGGCTCATCGCCTGGCTGAAGTCCGACGGCAAACCCGACGTGGTGTGCCTGTCCAACGTGCTCCTGGCCGGGGTGGCCGGGCGGATCAAACGGGATCTGGGGGTGCCGGTGGTGTGTACGCTCCAGGGTGAGGATTTCTATCTGGACAGCCTGCTACCGCCCTGGCGCGAGCAGGCCTGGGCGGAGCTCTCCGCGAGGGCTCAGCACATCGACGCGTTCATCGCGGTCAGCCAATACTACGGGGACGTGATGCAGAAACGGCTCGGCCTTCCGCCAGAGAAAGTGCACGTCGTGCACAACGGCATCCTGCTTGACGGCTACGAACCCGCCGCCCAGTCGCCCAATCCACCCGTGATAGGTTTCTTGTCCCGGCTCTGCCACATGAAAGGCTTGGACACCTTCATTGAGGCCTTTGTGATCTTGAAGCAGCGGGGCCGGACCAGTGGGTTGAAACTCAGGGCCGCCGGCACCATGACAAAATTTGATGAGCCCTTTGTTGGGGCGATGCGCAAACGCCTGGCCACCTCCGGCTTCCTGCGTGATGCCGAGTTTTTGCCGAACGTCAGCCGCGAAGAAAAGCAAGCGTTTCTTAAGACGGTGTCGGTCCTGTCGGTCCCTGCGACGTATGGCGAGTCGTTCGGGCTGTACCTCCTCGAAGCGCTGGCCGCGGGAGTGCCTGTCGTCCAGCCTCGGCATGCGGCCTTCCCGGAGCTGATCGAGGCCACCGGGGGCGGCAAACTCTGCGAGCCGGACAGCCCAGAATCGCTGGCTTTAGAGCTCGAAAACCTGCTGGTCAACCAGGAGGAGGCACAAGCTCTCGGCCGGCGAGGCCGCGAAGCAGTGAACGCGCGCTTTACAATGGAACGCATGGGGGAAGGTGTGGCTAAGGTACTGCAGCGGGTCTCGGCCCGGACCTGACCATGCCGTACGAGTTCAAGATCACCCGGCGGGTCGAGTTCGCCGAAACCGACATGGCGGGGATCATGCATTTCTCAAATTTTTTCCGGCTCATGGAGGTCGCAGAATGCGCGTTCTTCCGTTCCCTGGGAAGTTCCATCCACACGACGGTCTCCAGTCAGGGCGTGGGCTGGCCTCGAGTGCATGCGGCCTGTGAATACAAGGCGCCCCTGAAGTTCGAGGATGAGGTGGAAGTCCACCTCCTGGTGCGCGAGGTGAAGGAAAAGTCCATCGGGTACACCTTCATCTTCCGCAAGCCCGGCGGTGGTCCGCCGGTGGAGGTGGCACGGGGCTCGGTGACGGCCGTCTACACGGTGAAGGATGGGAGCGGGGCGATGAAAGCGGTCCCGATCCCGAAGGCCATTGCAGAGAAACTCGAAGTGGCCCCGCCAGCGCTCCTCGCCTAAAGAACGCAATACCCATGCGCGCGTCACCCCCTCTCCCTCTCCCCCACTCTGTGGGGGAGAGGGGAGGGTGAGGGGGAAAGAACAGCGGTGCCCGAGGCCGGACTTCCAAGTCGCTCCGCCATCGAGGCAGAGCAACTTGTCAAATTGCGTGCATTGCTAGTGGAGCTGGAACCCCGGAATTCCTTTTATGGCCCCAGACTGCGATCAGCCGGGCTGACGCCCCCGCAAACGAACCTGGAAGTGTTCCAGGCCCGGATGCCGTTCACGCTCAAGCATGAACTTGCCGCTGACCAGCGCACCTATCCACCCTACGGGACAAACCTGACCTTTCCGCTTGAACGCTACACACGCTTCCATCAGACCAGCGCCACTACCGGAGTGCCGATGCGCTGGCTGGACACTCCCGAGAGCTGGGAGGCCATGCTCGACAACTGGATCCGGGTGTACCAGGCCGCGGGAGTAAAGGGATCTGACCGGATCTTCTTTGCGTTCTCCTTCGGGCCGTTCCTCGGATTTTGGACAGCGTTCGAGGCGGGAGCCCGTCTGGGCTGCCTGTGCCTTCCGGGCGGGGGCCTCTCCAGCTTGGCGCGGCTGCAAGTCATTCTGGACAACCGCGCGACGGTGCTGTGCCTGACGCCGACCTACGCCATCCGGCTGGCCGAGGCAGCCGCCGAGGAAAAGGTTGATCTCACGGGAACAAGCGTCAGAACGCTGATCGTAGCGGGGGAACCCGGGGGTAGTCTTCCCCAGATGCGTCGGCGCATCGTACAACTCTGGCATGGCGCCCGAGTGGTAGATCATCACGGCATGACGGAAACAGGTCCCGTCAGCTACGAGTGTCCTGCGCGGCCCGGTGTCCTGCACGTGATGGAGATGTCCTATCTGGCAGAGGTGATCGATCCGGCGAGCGGCCAGCCAGCCAGCTCCGGCAGCACAGGCGAACTCGTGCTTACGACCCTGACTCGCACGGGATCCCCGGTACTCCGGTATCGCACCGGCGACCTGGTAAAGCCGGCCCCGCCCTCCACCTGCGCCTGCGGCTCGTCTGAGCTTGCCCTGGAAGGCGGCATCCTAGGGCGGTCGGACGACATGGTGATCATCCGGGGTGGCAACCTCCACCCCAGCGCGGTCGAGGAGGTCGTGTGGTCAGTGGACGGGGTAGCGGAATACCGAGTAGAGGTGCGCACAAACCGCGCGCTAGCCGAACTGAACCTGAAAGTGGAAGCCCGGCCCGGCGTCGTCGGCAAGGCGTCGCTGGCCCGGCGGCTCGAATCAGCGCTGCGCGCAGCCTTTAATCTACGAATCCCGGTCACCCTCGTCCCCCGGGGCACTCTCCCCCGCTTCGAGCTGAAAGCCAAGCGGTGGGTGCGGCTGCCAGAGGACGGCCCTCCGCTGATCCGGAGAAAGAAAAAGAAAACGAAAGGAAGGAAGAGGAAGCAGAGCAGATGAGTTCCAGTAGCTAGATGTGCTGTAGCCCTAACCTGCAATATCTTGAGTCCAATAGAATGACCTTTATGGAAGAAACATCACGATAAAACTGGCACCAGACCTTGACTAAAATTTGTATGGCGTGCCACACTTGTTTCTGTAAGGAGAGACGAGAAATTGAAAGATTACTTGTCGCTTACTACCGGGGGTACATAGCATGAAGGCAGAAATCGTCAGTCGGGACGGTAAGATTGTGCGGTACACATTGCCTTTGGAGATCTTCAAGGAAGGCAAAGTGTATGTCGCACATTGTTCGGCACTGAGGTTAGCATCTCATGGTCGTACCCGGCAGGGAGCTGAGAGGGCATTTCAGGAGGCTGCAGCCCTGTTCTTTGAGGAACTTCAGCGATTGGGAACACTCAAGGATGTGCTCCGAGAGTGCGGGTGGGAAAGAGCACCAGCGAGTACTCCCAAGACGGCTTATACTGTTCCCCCACAAATTTGGCGGAGTGAAATCACCATAAAGCCGGTCAGCAAGCCGCGCTAGCAAGAGTCAGTGCCGCGGCTTACCCCGCTTTCCCCTCGCCGTTTCCGCGAGTATTTGAAAATTTGCTGCGTTGGTTGGGACATCATAGGCATCGGAAATAATGTTTGGTAAACATGCTTGATCTTCAAAACATCTCAAAGCGGTATGAGGCACCCGGAGGGGATGAGGCTCCGCTTGTGCTCAAGGACATCACCCTGCGCCTTGAGGTCGGTGAAGCCGTGGCCATCCTCGGTCCTTCCGGATCGGGCAAGAGCACCCTGCTGAACATCATCGGCGGCCTGGACCGGCCAACCTCCGGCCGCGTGCTGTTTGACGGCAAGGATTTGGCGCAGGTTTCTGAATCTGAACTCGCTAAGATCCGGAGTCAGGACATCGGGTTTGTCTTTCAATTCCATCACCTCCTGCCCCAGTTAACCGTATGGGAAAACGTCCTGGTCCCCGCACTGGCGACGGAGCCTCAGGTTCCCCTGCAAGTGACCGAGGACCGGGCGCGGCGGCTGCTCGAACGGGTGGGGTTGCTCCCCCGCCTTGCCTACAGGCCGGGCCAGCTTTCTGGCGGCGAACGCCAGCGCGCAGCGGTGGTCCGCTCCCTCATCAACAGCCCCAGGCTGCTGCTGGCAGACGAACCCACCGGCTCCCTGGACCGCGCCTCAGCCGAAGCGCTCGCCGAGCTTTTGGTCGAACTCAACCGCGAGGAAAAGGTCACCTTGATCGCGGTCACGCACGCCCAGGTCCTGGCTACGAAGTTGCCGCGGGTCTTCGAGCTGCGGGACGGTGTCCTCGTTTCCTAATCACGCGTGATGCTGACTGACCGGACACTGATAGTCCGGAGCCTGAGGTATTACTGGCGGCGTCACGCGGTCGTTGTCCTGGGCGCAGCCACCGGATGTGCCATCCTGACCGGCGCGCTGGCCGTGGGAGACTCAGTGCGGTACAGCCTCAAACGCATCATGCTCGAGCGACTGGGAGAAGTGGAGCTGGCTCTTCAGCTCAAGGACCGCACGGTTCGCGCCACCCTGGCGGAACGCCTGGCGCCTTCCCTCCAGGCAGTGGTGGCTCCGGTGCTCCACCTGCCCGCCACCGCCATCAACCCCAGCGATAACACGCGGGCCAACCGGGTGCAGGTCTACGGAGTGGACCATCGGTTCTGGCGGCTCATGGGGAAAAATCTTGCCCGCGACGCCGCTGCCGAAGAGGGAGCCATCCTCAACGCACGGATGTCCAGGCGGCTCGGCATCCAGCAAGGGGGGACCGTGTTGCTACGTCTCAAACGATCCACCCCACTGCCTGGGGACGCGTTGTTTTCTCCCGAGGAGGATCACTCCATGGCCCTCCGCCTGCCGGTGACAGCGGTAGCGCCGGACACGGGGCCCGGCCGGTTCAGCTTGCGCACGGACACCCCGGCGGCTCTGAACGTCTTTGTCTCTCTGACGACTCTCCAAAAGACCGTGGATCTTTCTGGTCAGGCCAACCTCCTCCTGGTTGGGCGTGGCACCAGCACACCATTGACCGTCCAAGGAGCCGACGTAGCGCTCAGGAAATCGTGGCAGCTTGCAGATGCAAGGCTTGAACTCCGGGAGCTGCCGGATCAGCAAGCCCTCGAGTTGCGCACGGACCGTGTGTTTCTGGATCCGCCGACGGTGCGCTCTACCGAACGTGCCGCGCCCGGGGCGACCGGAGTGCTTGCCTATCTGGTCAACGAGCTTCGAGTGGGTGATCGCGCCACTCCTTATTCCATGGTGGCGGCGGTGGGCGTGCCGCAGGGTACTCCGTCACATCCACGCGCGCCCGGGGCATGGCGCACCACACCGCCCACCGTGGGAATGCGTGACGATGAAATCCTGCTTCATCCCTGGGTAGCGGAGGACCTTCAGGCCAAACCCGGCGACAGACTCCGGCTCGCGTACTTGGTGCTGGGGCCTATGCGGAACCTTAAGGAACAGACTGCGGAGTTCCGGGTACGAAAGATTCTTCCAGCCGAGCATCCCTGGTGGGACCCTGAGCTGATGCCGCTGTTTCCAGGCTTGGAAGCAAGCGAGAACTGCCGGGACTGGGACCCCGGCTATCCCCTTGATCTCAGCCAGATCCGGAAGAAAGACGAGGACTACTGGGACCGATACCGGGGAACCCCTAAGGCGTTTGTCACCCTGGCGGCAGGGCAACGGATGTGGGCCAACCGGTTCGGAAATCTCACGGCCGTCCGTTATCCGCTGGATGGATCGACCCGGCAAGAAGTGAAGGAGGCCATACGAGCCTCACTGGATCCGTCCACCCTCGGCTTGTTCTTCCGGCCCGTGAAGGCGCAGGCGCTGGCAGCGGTCGGGCAGGCGGTGAACTTCGGACACCTGTTTCTGGGATTCAGCTTCTTCCTTATTATTGCTGCCCTCTCGCTGACGGCACTGTTCTTTGCCTTCGGCGTGGAGCAACGCGCGGAAGAAATTGGAACGCTTCTGGCGCTGGGCTTCACCCCATCCCGCGTCCGCCGTCTGCTCTGGATGGAAGGCGCCACCCTGGCGGTTGTGGGAGGCCTGCTGGGCGCCGCAGGAGGGGTCGCATACACCCAGGGAACTCTCTACGGTCTCACCAGCCTCTGGCAGGATGCGGTGGGTGGGGTTTCGCTCACCTACCACGTGGAGCCCACGACCCTCATCGCTGGAACGCTGGCAGGTATCTGCTGCGCAATCCTGGCGATCACCGTGAACGTGCGCCGGCAGGCCAGGCGGCCAGTCCGGGAGCTACTGGCGCCAGGGGCAAGCGTATCGGTGGCGCCAGCCTCGGACGTCCCTGCGCGGCCGAAGACCCGGACAGGACTCTGGATCGCCCTGGGCTCATCGGCCGGAGCCCTGGGGCTGTTAGGCGTGATGGCAGCCAGCCAGGGTGCGCCTTCGGCAGCGGCTTTCTTTGCCGCAGGCGCCTTGCTCCTGACCGGTGGATTGGGACTGTGCCACTGGCTCCTGACGGTCTGGGACCGGGCCTCCGGAACCCGAAGGTTCACCTTAGGCGGCTTTGCTCTCCGGAACGTCGCACGCCGGCGCGGGCGCAGCCTGGCAACCGTGTGGTTGCTGGCCTGCGGGAGCTTTCTCATCGTGGCGGTCAGCGCCAACCGGCATGATCCACACAAGAAGGCCCACCATCCTTCCTCAGGAACCGGAGGCTTTGCCCTCGTGGGCGAGTCCACGTTGCCGGTGTTACGCGACTTGAACAGCCAGGAAGGCCGCGAGCACGCCGGGCTGACGGCCGAAGACATGGAGGGTGTTTCGGTTGTCTCACTCCGTGTCCGTGATGGTGATGATGCGAGTTGCCTGAGCTTGAACCGCGCCCAGGTGCCCCGCCTGCTGGGAGTCAATCCACAGTTGCTCAAGGGGCGTTTCACATTCATGAAGACTTTTCCGAAACCACAGAAAGGCGACGACGCCTGGCAGTTGCTTGACCGCCCATTTGAGGGTGATGTGGTTCCGGCTATAGGCGATCAGGCCACCGTGGTCTGGGGGCTTGGGAAATCCGTGGGCGAGACGATACCCTTCACCAACGAGGCAGGCACGACCGTCCAGCTTCTGATCGTAGGCATCCTGGCCGACTCGATGCTCCAGGGCAGCCTCCTCGTTGCCGAGGACACCCTGGTGAGGCAGTTCCCCTCCACAAGTGGCTACCGGCTGTTCTTGATTGATGCGCCGCCCGGGAGAGCGCGCGAAGTCGCCGGGGCCCTGGACCGCGCGCTGGAAGATCTGGGGATGGACCTTAAACCGGCTGCGGATCGCTTGGCCGAGTTCAAGACCATCGAAAACACCTACCTGTCAATCTTTCTGGCGCTGGGTGGCCTGGGACTGCTGCTGGGAAGTCTCGGCCTAGGTGCGGTCCTCCTGCGCAATGTGCAGGAGCGCCTCAGCGAACTGGCGCTTTTGCGAGCGGTGGGATTTAAGGGAAGTCTCTTGCTCAAGCTCATCGTCCGGGAGCATTGGGTGCTGCTCCTGGCAGGGCTGGGCTGCGGGGTGGTTGCAGGCCTACTGGCGGTTCTGCCGGTGCTCGCGTCTCCCGGAGCAGAAGTGCCGTACCGTTCCCTGGCCTTAATGCTCGGTGCGGTGTTGGTGACCGGCCTGTTCTGGACGTATCTGGCGGGCCGCCTCGCGCTCCGCGGCCCACTCCTGACTGCTTTGCGAGGAGAGTGAGTGAAAAGCTGTTCTAACACGATGAGGCGACCTCAGTCACCCCCTTCTACTTCCTCCCTCTCCCCCCAAAAGGGGGGAGAGGGTAGGGTGAGGGGGGCGATTCGCACCATTGCTTGGATCGTTCTCGCCTTCTGCGCAGGCTGTGCCACAGTGCCGGAGACCCCTACCCCTTCAACTCCGGCGCGAAGCCTCACGACAACGCAGAATCTCTACAGCAACGATTTCGAACAGGCCGCGGCCGGCGAGATCCCAGAGGAATTCCTCATCCTCAAGGGAAAATTCGCCGTGGCCCAGGACGGAACCAACCTGGTGCTCGAGCTTCCCGGTGAACCGCTGAATACCTTCGGCCTGCTCTTCGGGCCAGCAGCGACCGACGGCCTCTCTGCCAGCGCACGGACCCGCGGAACCTCCAGGGGGAGGCGCTACCCCAAGATGGGGATCGGCCTCAACGGGGCGGGCGGGTTCATTCTCTGGGTAGTCCCTGCCAAAGGCACGCTGGAGCTCACCCGCGGGCGGGAGTTAAAGGCGAGCGCCTCCTACACATGGGACTCCGGGGCGTGGACGACCTTGCGGCTTCAGGTTCGGAAGACCGGTGAGGATCGCTGGCAGGTGAAGGGCAAAGCCTGGGGTGAGAGCCAACCGGAGCCAGAGGACTGGAAGATCGTCCTGGAGGAAGCGCAAGCCCCGCCTTCAGGCCGCCCGAGCCTCTGGGGCATTCCGTATTCGGACACCCCGATCCAGTTTGATGACTTGGCTGTCAGTCCCGCCAGCGGGGAGTAGTGGTAAAGACATCTTGACTTAACCGGGACAGAAGGTAAGATGTCTTTACTAGAAACCAAGCGTAGTAAAGGAGGTCTTACCAGCCATGGCTCGTGTCACCGGTACGTCTAGGAAGACCGTGGTCGGGAGCGAGACGGTCGACGCGTTCGTCCCTGCCCCCCTACCGCCGGGGAAGCCACCTCTTCTTATTGAAGGCGAACTCGCGAGGCTTCATGCTGAAGCCTTGGCAGCGGTTGGCCAGCTCGCGGTTGCCGGCGCCATGGTTCCGAGCGAAAACTGGTTCCTGTATGGTTTCATCCGGAAAGAGGCGGTCATATCTTCCCAGATCGAAGGCACCCAGGCGACGCTGATGGACGTCGTCACCTACGAGGCCACGCGTAAAACAGAACGCCCTGCCGACGTGGAGGAAATCTGCAATTATATTGACGCGCTGGCGTTCGCCCGTGCCGAGATCGCCAAACCAAAGGGTCTGCCGCTTTGCACCCGTCTGTTGTGTGGGGCGCACAGGCGGCTCCTGCGGGGCACGCGGGGAGCCGAGAAAGAGCCGGGTGTCATCCGCACGTCGCAGAATTGGATCGGTGGCACCCGTCCCGGGAACGCCCGCTTCGTGCCGCCTCCGCACGCGGCCGTGCCGAAGGCACTATCGGAACTGGAGCGATGGATACACCGGGATGATCCGTTGCCTCCCCTTGTCCGTGCGGGAGTTGCCCATGTCCAGTTCGAAACGATTCATCCGTTCCTCGACGGAAATGGCCGTATCGGACGTCTGCTCATCGCCCTTCTGGTAGAACACTGGGGGATTCTTAAGACGCCGCTTCTGTACGTCAGTCTCGCATTCAAGCGGCACAAGGCTGATTACTATCGGTCACTTCTTGAAGTGCGCACCGGCGGAAACTGGGAGGGATGGACGGAGTTCTTCTTGGGGTGCGTTCGCGAGTCAGCTGAAGACGGCGTCAGCGCGGCCAAGCGCCTGTTCAAACTCATGGGGGATGACCGTCGAGTGGTTGCTGGTCACAGGGCGACGACAATACCGGCTGTCCGGCTTTTCGACCTGTTGCCAGAGCATCCCATCATCACGCTGCCCGGCGCAACCGAGTTGCTTAGAACCACCAAACCGACCGCTGGAAAGGCAATTGATGCATTGTGCCGGGCGGGGGTTCTGCGGGAGACCACCGGGAAAAAGCGGGATCGGATATACGCATACAACAGGTATCTAAAGATTCTTTCCGAGGATACCGCGTTAACCTAAATCCTGCGTAATCTCGTTGCATTCCTCCTGAGTTATCGCGGTTCCTGCGGTTATACTATTGGTATGAAAATGGTGATTTTCCTTCCCGATAGTATGTTCCATCAGGCCGAGCGGATGGCGCGACGTCTGCGCAAGTCGCGCAGCGCGATCTACCGCGAGGCCTTGGCGGAGTATGTAGTCCGGCACGACGCCGGCGCGGTTACGGAGGCGATGAACCGCGTTGCGGCCCAGGTGGGAGGCCGCCCGGACCCGTTCGTACGGACTGCCTCGCGCAAGATTCTCAAACGCACTGAATGGTGATCTCGCAGGATTGACGTCGTCCTGGGCCGCTAGCCGGCCGCTGGCGATCTTGAACAAGCAGTTGGAGTATCGTAGGTTCTAAATCCCGCACCAGCACGTCCCGCAAGTCCTCTCGACTTCACCGCCGGAGGCTCCATGAGTTGGCGGATCGCCTCGAAGACGACCGCGAACTGCCGAAGGTCGATATTTCGGGTTCCCTCCCCGCTTCAAGATCACAGTTTGTGATCTTGAAACGCCGCCCATTTTACCCCCGGAAGACACGAAAGGAGTGCTCAGCCAGCTTGTTTCCCTCCAGCTCAAACGGAACAACATGAAAGTGCCCCTATGATCCGAGAGGTGGTTTGTTGAGGCGAAGAAGCCGGAGAAGCTATGCACGGGGATCGGTTCCAAGGAAAGGGTTAGGTCTTGACATATCAGGTCGAAACTGGCGGCTCATATGTCAAGACCTGACCCCGTTTTCTCCGGCCGACCGGGCGGGGTGCTGCCGCGGGTCGTAGAGTAGTTTGACGTGAGCGAGGAGAAGATCTCTTGGTCCGGCCGTCTCACGGGGGTCCAGCCCCGGATCCGGCTCCTGCGCTCGTTCGACGAGCGGAACCACAGCTACCACGGCTACGTGCTCCGGGTCGAGGGCCGGTGCGGGGACGAGGAGGGGGCGTTCCTGGTCGCCGTCGGCAAGGGCGCCCACGAGAGGCACCGGTTCCGGGCCGGGATGGAGGTCGCCGGGGAGTCGGTCCCGGTTGCCGATCCGCGGCTGGAAACCGCCGGCTATTACAAGACCAGCGCCCTCAAGGTCGTGAAGGAGGCCGGGGCCGAGCCGCCCGCCGGGCCTCCATTCCTGGGCGTGCCGCCGGACCTGGCCGTGTACCGCGCGCGCGGTCACCGCCGCCTGGACGCCCGGACGTACGAGGCGAAGTGCACGACCTGCCAGTGGGGCTGCCGGATGCCGGTCGAGCTGATCATCGACCCCTGGAATTCGGTGGAGCGCAAGCACCGCTTCGAGACCTTCTGCTACGGCCCCAAGAGTTGCGGGTTCTACCGTCCGGGGCCCCGGCGTGCCGCGCCCGGCCGCCGGGGGATGTCGCACACGGAGGAGGACTGGGTGGACGAAGAGGCGACCGCGCACCGGGGTCCGGACGACTAGGCCCACTCCTCGGTTTCTCCTGGTGGTTTCCGTGGTGGCACCATGGCCGCCTACCGCGAACAGCCGGTTGAGGTATTCCCAGTTTTTACAAATGTAAAATGTCAGTCTCTGACCCCGACTTAGAGCCCACGAGCTCGGCCTGCCAGACTAACCCGTCCCAGCCCGGTTTCCGTCGCGGAGGATTTGACCTCCGGTGTCTTCAGAGTCTTGACAAAGGAAGAAATCTAGAATATTCTAGACTCATGCGAAAGAGACGGCCGTCGCTCCGAGCAGCTCGTTCGGCCTGTTGCCGACGTGGGGTTTAAACCTCATGGAAGTGCTGACGCCCGGCTGATCCTGGGGCCGATGGAGGGATGAAACGATGAAGCGGAAAGTTGGGACCTTGATAGAGGAGGAGATTATCCGGAAGGCCAAGAGGATGGCAGTCGAGAAAGGCATACCGCTGAGCGGTGTGATCCAGGAGGCGCTTGAAGCCTACCTGAACGGCGCCGCGGACGACCCAAAGCAACGGTTGGAAGCATACCGGCGTTTCGTAGGCCAACCGTTGAAACTCAAACCGGCCAAACTGAAAGCGGTCCTGGAAGCGGACGCTTGGGAATGATGAATCCGGACGATATTCCCCGCGGCAGTTTCTGCGTTTTGGATACCCATATCCCTATCTACGCGGATCAGGGGATATCGGCATAAGCCCAGCGGGTGTTGCGCCGAATCGCCTCGCGGGAAATAGCGGGTATTCTCCCCCAGCCGGCTTGGCAGGAGCTGATACACAAGCTGATGCTGACTGAAGCCCTGAAGATAGGTTTGATTACCGCGGGGAACCCGGTGCGGCGGTTGGCCCTCTATCGGGACAAGGTTCAGGCGCTGGTAGAAATGGGAATTGGGTTCGTGGCGTGCAATCGGAAAGACTTGCTGGAGGATGCACTGGCGGTCCAAGAGCGATACGGGTTGCTGACCAACGATTCGGTCCTGTTCGCCATGGCGATTCGGCTGAAGGCGGACGCCTTGGTTACTGCTGATGCGGATTTCGGTGACGTAAAGGAAATACCGGTTTTCCTTCCAACGGATATCCAGCAACTGAAGGGAACATAAATCAGCGGGCCATCGACTACCCCGCCGGGTTCAACCACAGTGGACGGAGGACCTCATTGAAACCCGGGTCTCATTTCGCCGGAACTATCGACACATCGTGAACGTGTCGGTGAAACGGTCCCTGACGCAAGTAATGTCGTGATAAAATTGAGTCAGGTGATCGAGTCATGACTTCAAGATCATCAGATAGGGGGTCAGGCATGGACATTGGACAAAAGGATGCCGACAAGGAGTAGTAAGAAATGTCCAATGTCCATGCCTGACCCCTTCCTGCACCCAAAGTGCTCGTGGCTGTCAATCACGCGCACCTCGAAGAGCCACTTGTACGTCAGCATGAGTGGACTATCCACGGTTATAATTGATCGATGACTGCGGCGATAGGAGAATTTGAGGTCGTTCCCCTTCAGGAACTGTGGAAGTATGAATTCAAGGTGATTTGAGTGTCGAATCGGAGCCAACTAGAAGAGAGGCAATTCCTAGCTACGATCACAGGAGCGTTGCTACTCGTTTCATCAATAGTCTTTGGTGTCTTCCAAAACGAGAGCTCATACTGGAAAGCGCAGCAGCTTGAGGTAGAACACCTCGCACTCGGCCAACTTGCCGAGAATGAGTTAGGACCGCAGGGCATCCGGAAAAACTTCTCGGCAAGACGCGGAAAAAAGATCGACTGGGATCGCTTCACAAGAACGATCACGGGAGATTGCGTACTATTGAACCGCTATGTGCGCAAAGAGAACCGACAGCGAATGCGTGAGTTGGGAATGCACTGGCAGGTTTACGATGAGTACAAGAAGAAGGGAAGAAGGGGAACCACAATCGGGGCCGTTCTCGGATACGCCTCACTTCTCCTTTTCCTTGCAATCATGGTGAAGGCAACTACATATGAACTTATTGTCCTTCCGGTCGTGACCCTTGCCGTGACCCTTCTCTTCCTAGTGTTACTAAATATGTCCAAGTGCTGCGCCGATCGGGGTTATGCTTGGCTGCCCATCATAATCACCCATTCAGTCGCGTATCTTCTATTGGTGAAGCGTGTATGGCCCAAAGGAGTTGCTCGATTCGTGGCTTTTCTGTGTTGCGCCTTGGCTGTGATTGCTCTCTACGCTACCTGGAATGGTTTGCTAGGAAGGGCTATGTATTGAGGTAAGGATCGCAAAGCTGAATTGGAGGCTGCGCTGATGAAGCTGACTTCTGATACCTTGGTTGCCATAGCTGCGGTTTACGCCGCGCTACTTTCGACTCTCAACTTCATTCGCACGATATGGCCACGCAGATGGTGGCCTCGTAGGTTGCCGATCCGTGTTTTCATCTCCACCGACGTCTTTGCTGGATCTGGCGAATTCATACCACCAGCAAGCACCATGATTTCGCCAAGATCCTCAAATCACAGATAGGGGGTCAGGCATGGACATTGGACAAAAGGATGCCGACAAGGAGTGGGCAGTAAGAAATGTCCAATGTCCATGCCTGACCCCTTCCTGGCAACTTTTCCAAGGAGGATGACATGGACAATGGGATGAGTCTGTCCAATTAGAAGATTTAGAAGTGAACGAGAAACAAGAAGTAGCGGTGTAATGGGTGTGCCCTTCATGGCGAAAGCTGTGAGGGGCTGCCTCAAGCAATAATCATGTAGGAAAAATAGTCAACGTGCCCTATAGCGACAAAAAGAAACTAACAATGGCGATTACGATTGCAAGGATAAGCGCCACAACGGCAAGATTTCCCGGACCAGAAGAGTAGTGGTGAGCGTTCACAAATACCGAGAATGCAGGCACTTTGTTCCGCGGAGAAGCATCCTTAATGTATTCCAGTTTGTGGACATCTGCGGTCTGGGGGAAGAGCCTCTGGCCTCTTCGATGACGTGTTAGGAGGGTAACCGGTTTAGGCCCAGCGGCAGCATCGATATTGCTCCCAGGAACTGGTAAGACGCGCTGCACCGATAGTGCATAGGAGTTAATGAAGACTTGGATCCGGTCATAGGTTACATCCCGGTGGTAGTTATCAACGCCGTATTGTTCCAGCAGTTGACCGCTAGCTTCCCGCTCTTCTTGATAGGCTTGCTTGAGGGCGGCAATGAATCTTTTCATGACTTGAATCGGATCAGCAAACTCAAAACTGCATGGAATTGTCGAGTTTCGAAGCCTCTGGTAGACCAAAGCTGTGCGCGGATATTTCCATGCTAGCGCTTCTCTACTTGAACGCAAAGGTGCAAACACCAATCTGAAGCAACGTGCCGCATTTCCCGCCAACTCATGCGGCCTCAAATCAAGGTTGAAAACAGAGAAGCCGATCCTCTTCAGGAGCTTCCTCTGTGGCTTGGTAAGCGATGGAACATTAAGATGAGAGCTTCCTTTTTGGTGATGCCCCACCCCACGCGACTCCTCAATTTCCCCGCCTTCAAGAGTTCGTTTTAGCTCGAAGGCTTCCACTTTAAACATGTCCCCCTGGCGAATTGTTTTCCATCTAAT
>CAZPLZ010000025.1:0-23642 GCA_964587525.1 uncultured bacterium
GGGTGAGGGGGGCGAGTCTGCGAGGTCAAGGTATGCGGCAGCATCCCAGGTCTGGTAAGGCACGCCGTAAGCCGGACACCCTGTTCGGGCGGAGGATGTCCCGCCGCGAGTTCATAGGGCAGGCCGCCGTAACCGTGGCGGCGTTCACCATCGTGCCGAGTTACGTGCTGGCAGGCCGCCGTCACCGCCCGCCCAGCGAAACCGTCACCCGGGCTGTCATCGGCACAGGCGGGATGGGCATGCACCACGTGATCGCGAATGGAGATGACAAGCCCCCCGTGACGCTCGCGGTGTGCGATGTGGACCAGGACCACCTGGCGGACGGCCTGAAAAAAGCCGGCCGGGGTTGTGAGGGATACAGCGACTTCCGGCGTGTGCTGGAGCGCAAAGACATTGACATGGTGGTGGTTGCCACGCCACCACACTGGCATGCGCTCATCTCGATTGCGGCCGCCCAAGCGGGCAAGGATATTTTCTGCGAGAAGCCCGTGACGAAATTTATCCGCGAGGGACAGGTGGTCATCGACGCGGTGCAGCGCTATGGCCGGGTGTTCCAGATCAACACGTACGGCCGCCCCGGCGCCGTCAAACTCCGCCGGCTGGTTGCCTCCGGCCTGCTGGGCTCACCCCTGACCGTGCGGTTGAACCGGCGCTTTGACTGTAATTTCAAGATCAAAGAGTGGAGCGGCAGAACGGATCTAAAGCCGGAAGCCGTTCCCTCCGAGCTGGACTACAGCATGTGGCTGGGGCCAGCGCCCTTTAAGCCCTATCACCCCCACCGGGTGCATCAGAGCTTCCGCGGCTACTGGGACTACGATGGCGGCGGTTTGGCCGACATGGGCCAGCACTGGATCGACCCGATCCAGTACGCGCTGGGCAAGGATGATACCGGCCCGGTCAAGATTGAGGCTTACGCTCCATGGCCGCAACATCCGGATGCGGTTGGGCTGTGGGGCCGGGTAACGTTCACCTACGAGGACGGCACGCGGATCATTCTTGAGAGCGAGGAGTGGGGAGAGGTCGAACCGGGGGACCACGCGTTCATCGAAGGACCGAAGGGCAAGGTGCTGGAGCGGAAGAAGACGGACACCGATCCGCCCGGGTTGTTTGAGCAGTCGGCCTCGTACCCCGTGCCGCCGCGCCGGCACAGCTTCGAGGATGCAGTGCGTCTTCGGGACAACGTCAATGTCTTGAAGCCCAACGCCTGGGAAGCGCACCGCTCGGTATCGCTCATCCACCTGGCCAACATCGCGATTCGCACCGGCCGCACGCTTCAGTGGGACCCGGTCGCGGAACGATTCATTGGAGATAAGGGCGCGCAACGTTTCCTGGATATCCCCATGCGTGCGCCCTGGCATCTATGAGCTCTTTAGACTCGTCCCCCTCTCCCTATCCCTCTCTCCCCTTTGGGGGGAGAGGGTAGGGTGAGGGGGGTGGCACTGGCGTAATGGTGTGCCGCGGGGTGACGGTGCTGCTCGTCTGCGGGCTGGCCTGGACGGCCGCCCCGGACGTGCGGGCCGCCGATGCTGAACCACAAGCAATCGTGGCCCTGGTCCAGCAGCTTCCCGCCAGCACGACCACGATCCGTGAAGACGTGATGCAGGAGTTGGCTGCCCTGGGGCCGGCTGGCGTCGAGGTGCTCGCCGGCATGCTGGTGGAGCCGGGCGAGGGGGATGACAGCGACGCGCGCTACGCCCTGCACGGCCTGGCCATCTGGTACGCGCGCAGCGGCGCTGAAGCGGAACGTGCCCGATTTGCCAGGGATCTCGTCACCCAGGTCGGGCAGTTGCGCTCTCCCTCGACACAGAGATTCTTGATCCGCCAACTGCTGTGGGCGGGCGGGCAGGAGTCGGTGTCTGAGCTGACCGGTTTGATCCTGGATGAGACCCTGGGGGATGCCACGGTCCATGTGCTGTTGGCGTTCCAGAAGGGCGCCGAGGAGCCGCTCCTGGCTGCTCTGCCTCGGGCGCGGGGGAGCAACCGCCTGCGCGTCATTCAGGCCTTGGGGGAGTTGCGCGTGCGGGAAGCCGTTCCAGCTCTTCAAGTGGCTGCTCGGGATCCGGAGGTAGCAGTCCGGTTGGGGGCACTGGAGGCCCTGGGCAACATCGGGGGCCGCGCTGCATCGAAGTCCCTGGCGAGAGCCGTAGCGTCGGCAGACTCGCCTTACGAGCGGGCCAAGGTCACCGCCGCCTGGCTGCGGTTGGCCCGGCGGCTTGCCGAAGGGGGAGACCGGGAAGCGGCCCTATATATCTACAAGAAAATTTTGAAAGGTCGCCGCTGGCGCAAGGATCTTAACGTGCGCAGCCACGCGCTGCGGGGATTGGCTGAAGTGCAAGGCGTGGAAGCCATGCCGGCGGTGCTGGCGGCGATGAAGTCCCCGGATCCTGAACTGAAGCGTGCAGCCGCTGGTATCGCAGCCGCCATACCCGGCACGGAGGTGACGTACTGGTGGATCCAGCAGGCGGGCCAGGGAGAGGCCAAGACCCGTGCCGCGGTCCTGGAAATCATGGGCAACCGGGGTGACCGGGCGGCCCTTAAGACCATCCAGGCGGCGCTGGCCGTAAAAGAGCAGCCGGTTCGGCTGGCGGCCATCGCCGCGGCCGGCAAACTCGGCAGGGAGGAGGCCGTGCCTTGGCTGACGACCATCCTGGCTGACCGGGACCGTGAGGCCCGGGCGGCGGTCAAAGAGGCCCTGCTGCATATGCTGGGCGAAGCGGCTACGGCGGCCATCGCTGCGAGCCTGGACCGTAGCCCGCCGGCGACCCGTGAGGCTTTGCTGAACATTCTGGCGTCGCGCGGCGCTTTTGCACACCTTTCGACTGTCCTGCGGTTCACGCGGGATACCGAGGTGGCCGTGCGCCTCGCGGCGCTTAACGCCGTGGGGGTGTTGGGGGGCTGGCCGGCCCTGCCCTTGCTGGTGGAGACGATCCTGAAGACCGGGGAGGAACCAGAGCGGGAGGCGGCGAAAGACGCGCTGGTCTCGATCTGTGGCAGGCAGGCGGACCGCGATCCCTGCGCCCGCCTGGTACTGGACGCGCTCCCTCGGGCTGAGGTGCCGGCGCGCTGCGCCCTGCTGGCGGCGCTCTCGCACGTGGGTGGCGACCCGGCGCTGGCTGCCGTCCGTGAGGCGCTCGCGCACGAGAGCGCTTTCGTGAAGGAAGCGGCGGTGCGCGCGCTGGCCGACTGGCCCGATGTCAGCCCAGCCGGCGACCTCCTGGAGCTGGTCCGCACCGCACCCGAAGTTGAGCACCGCGTGCTGGCGCTGCGCGGCTACGTCCGGCTCGTGGGCCTGCCCAGCCAGCGTTCGCCGGAAGAGACGGTTGAGATGTACGAATCGGCCATGGCAGCCGTGCCCCGCCCGGAAGGCAAGAAGCTCGTGCTGTCCGGGCTCTCCAAGGTTGGCCATATCCGGGCGCTGGCTCTGGCTGAATCACACCTGGATGATCCTGCCATACAGGCTGAGGCTGCCGCTGCGGCGATCAAGATCGTGAAAGGCATGCGAGGAACCCATCAGGAAAAATCCATGGCAGTTCTCCAGAAGATCCTGGACATCTCCGGGGCTGAGGCCGTGCACGAGCAGGCCGGGGAGACCCTGGAGTACCTCAAGGAGTACGGCGATTACATCGTGGCCTGGTTGGTGTCCGGTCCCTACCGGAAGGAAGGTGCTGACGATGCCGATCTTCTGGACACCATCTTCCCCCCGGAGCAATCCAATGCAGAGGACGCCGGCTGGTGGTGGCCGGACCAGGACCTTGAGTCGGAGGAGCCCTGGAAGGTGGATGTAAGCTACGGCGTTGACGGGGAGCACTGTGTTGCCTACCTGCGCACGCGGGTCTGGTCGCCTTTAGAGCAGGCGGCGCTGCTGGAGCTGGGGAGTGATGACGGCATTAAGGTCTGGCTCAACGGCAGCCAGGTCCACAGCAACAACGCCTGGCGCGGACTCGAGCCCGGCGAAGATAAGGTCAACGTGACACTACGGGAGGGCTGGAATCGGCTGCTGCTCAAGATCACGCAAGGGGGTGGGGACTGGGCTGCCTGCGCCCGCTTCCGTACCCTGGATGGGGACAAGCTCTCCGGCCTCCGCGTTCAGCCGGAATAGTCAGACCTCAGCTTTCCTTACTCCCCGCAGATCTTTCCCTCTCCCCCCTTGGGGGGAGAGGGTAGGGTGAGGGGGGATAGATGCGCAGGCAAGCAGGCGTGGTATTCTCAAGGGCATGAGCGGCACGAAAGTTGCGTGCGTGCGTCTGTTAAGAACCCCTAGCCCTCTCTGCCAGTCCTTAACTGCCCTCTGGCTGTGTTTGGCCAACATCGGTCTTGCGGAGCCTGCCCCCTCAATTGCGTGGAATGTGACGTATGACAACGGGTTCGTTGATAACGTCTTTGGTATTGCGGTGGATGGAGTTGGGAATGTGTACGTGACGGGGCTGTCAGGTGACGGCGGCGCAAACTGGGACTATCGGACGATCAAGTACAACGCGAATGGGACGGTCGTATGGAATGTGACGTATGACGGCGGGCTCGCTGATGTCGCCCATGGTATTGCGGTGGATGGAGTTGGGAATGTGTACGTGACGGGGTACTCTGGCGGCACAACCGCTGACTTTCGCACGATCAAGTACGACGCGAGCGGGACGGTTGTGTGGAATGTGACGTATGACAGCGGATTCCGCGATGAAGGCAATGGCGTTGCAGTGGATGGTGCTGGGAACGTGTACGTAGCGGGGTATTCGTCTAACGGCACAACTGATGACTTTCGCACGATCAAGTACGATGCGAGCGGGACGGTCGTATGGAATGTGACGTATGACGGCGGGTTCGATGACCGCGCCCGTGGTGTTGCAGTAGATGGAGCTGGGAACGTGTACGTGACGGGGGATTCGGGTAACGGCGCACCCAATGACTTTCGCACGATCAAGTACGACGCGAATGGGGTGGTTGTGTGGAATGTGACGTTTGACAGTGGGATCTCTGATTCCGGCCGTGGTGTTGCAGTGGATGGAGTTGGGAATGTGTACGTGACGGGGTATTCGGTGAATGCGACCTGGGACTATCGAACGATCAAGTACGACGCGAGCGGGACGGTCGTATGGAATGTAACGTACGACGGTGGGTTTGGTGATTGGGGCAATGGTATTGCGGTGGATGGAGCTGGGAACGTGTATGTGACGGGATATTCGGATAATGGTGCAGGTACGACCTATGACTTTCGCACGATCAAGTACGACGCGAGCGGGACGGAGTTGTGGAATGTGACGTTTGACAGCGGGTTCGCTGATGTCGCCGATGGTATTGCGGTGGATGGAGTTGGGAATGTGTACGTGACAGGACTTTCGAATAACGGCGCAATCTATGACTTTCGCACGATCAAGTACTGCCAGCCACCGTTGTCCGTCTCGGCGGTGAAGACCCAAACGCCGGTGAATCCGGGAGTGGGCGAGCCAGTGACGTACACGATCGTGGTGACGAACACAGGGGGAGCGACGATTGAAGCCCTGATGGTGGTGGACACGGTGTCGCCAGTGATTGTGGGGGTGACGACGACACAGCCGGGGGGGTTCACGCTGCTGGTGACGCAGCAGCCGGGTATCGGGACGCGGTACGAGTGGTCAGGCGGTGGGCTGAACATGATGCCGGGGACGAGCTTGACGTTCACGCTGGACGGGACGGTGGGGGCGGTGTGCGTGGCCACGCCGGTGTCCAATACAGCGTTTGTGACCGCCTCGTCGGCCTGCAGCACGACGACACTGATCAGCAGTGCGACCGGGTTCACGGTGGCCCCACCAGTGACCAGTATCTCAATTGTCAAGACCCGGACGCCGGCGAATCCGGTAGTGGGCGCCCCAGTAACGTACACGATCGTGGTCACGAATAACGGCACAGCGACGATCGGGGACCTGATTGTTGTGGACACGGTGTCGCCGGTGATCACGGGCGTGGTGACGTCCCAGGCGCCCGCATTTGCAACGCCGTCCGTATCGCAGGTGGTGAGCGGGACGCAGTATGAGTGGTCGGCCAGTGGGCTGAACATGACGCCGGGGACAAGCTACACGTTCACGATCGACGGAACCGTTGGCTTGGTGTGTGCCTCGACTCCCGTGGATAACACGGCGCTGGCGGCCGTGACATCGGATTGCGCCATGGTAACTCAGCTCGACACCACGTCTGGGTTTACGGTGTCGCCGGTGACCGATCTTACGGTGGTGAAGACACAGTCGCCGGTCTCACCGAGTATGGGTGAGCCGGTGACGTACAGCATCGTGGTGACGAACACGGGCGTGACGACGATCAACGACCTGATCGTCGTGGACACGGTGTCGCCGGTGGTGACAGGGGTGGTGCTGGATCAGCCAGCGGGGTTCACAGCGTTGGTACCGGTCCAGGTGGCTGGCGGGACCCGGTATGAGTGGACCGGCAGTGGGTTGTTCATGACGCCGGGGGTGAGCTTCACGTTTACGATCACAGGGACGGTGGGATCGGTATCAGCACCGACCACGGTGAACAACGCGGCCTGGCTGAGTACCAGCGACGTATGCGGCAGCATCCAGATCATGACGAACGCCACAAGCTTCTCACTGGCGCCACCTGTGCCGCCGCCGGTGGGCAAGATAGGAAAGGGCAACATGATCATTGCCCCGAACACGTTTGATGTATCCAATCCTTCCGGCCAGGTGAAATTTCACCTGAAGGGCGATCCCGGCGGGGTCGCCGAGGTGCGCATCTACAATGCGGCAGGGCAGTACATGGGCACGATCCCTGTGCCATTAAATGCTGGCGGGGTTGGAGTCGCTTCGTACGACCTGAAGGGTGTGGATGGTTATATTCCTGTGCCCGGGGCCTACTGGGCTCTGGCGCAGGGTGGGGGCGTGAATGATAAGCAGCTTTTCTTCATTGTGAGTAAGAAGAAGTAAAGCCGCCAACGCCCTTGAAACAACTCCGGTTGGTTCTCGCAGCAGGCTTAGTACTGCTGGAAGGGGGACTCAGGGCCGAGAGCGGGGTCGGTGCGGCGGTGCTGGCCATGCCCCTGAGCGTCAGGCAGATGGGCATGGGGAATGTGACCATGGGCGGGCGGGACATGCTTCGCGCCTGGACCAACCCGGCAGTTCTGGCGGATCAGGAAACCACGGGTGAAGCCTCGGTGAATGGCGCGTCCATGTTCCAGGGACAGCAGAAAACCGGCGGCTTGGGGGTGGGATGGCGGATGACGCCCCAGTGGGTGGTGGGCGGGTTACTCACGTACTACACCCTCAGCGTTCCTGAAATTGATGCGCTGGGTAATCAACTTGCGTCAGATTTGAGCCAGGAAACGATCGCAGCAGGAGTGACTTCTGCGTTAAGCACGGGTCCATTTAGGATTGGTGCGACGCTGAAGGCTGTATCTGAAAGCCTTGTGCAGAATCGAGTTACCGCTGGGGCGGTAGATATCGGTGTAATCGGTGTCGTGGGCTCCTCGAGGGATCGGATGATGACAGCGGGGTTGTCCGTGCGAAACCTTGGGCCGAAGTTACGTACGATCGATGACGCCAACCTCACTGTGTTACTCCCTACAGAATGGCGAGCTGGGTCCTCATACGCTTATCAACCCTGGAGGCTTTCTGTCGGACTGGAGTATACCAAGACACTGAAGCTGGACGGTGGTATTGGCGCAGGAATTGATTGGTGGCCGGTAAAGTATGTCGGGTTGCGAGCAGGTGTAATTGGTCTGGGGGCACAAGATGGGCTGCGGTACACTGCTGGCATTTCGGGGGCTTATCAGGAGCAGGGAATTGGTGTGGATTATGCGCTGGTAACGCATCCACTGGGAGCTACGAACCGGTTTAGTCTTTCGTACATGTTTGGAGGCCGGACGGTGGAGCCGCTTGCGAGCGGGCTAGAGCCACACGATGCCACAACCCCTGCTACTGCCCTTCCTGCTGCCGGTGCGCAGGCGCGGCGGGCTGATGCGGAATACCAAGCGGCAGTCAGCCTTTACAATGCTGGCGACTATGATGGGGCATCGCGCAAAGCCTACGCTGCCTTGCAGGCTACCCCACAGCACTGGAAGTCCTGGGCGATGATTGGCAATTGTCAGTACGCAAAAGGGGATCGCCAGGGCGCGCTCGTTTCATACCAACGCTCATTCGAAATCCATCCGGACAATCCTCGATTAAAGGCTTGGGTCGAACAACTCAAAGATCAGTGACGGGTAAGTTGGCGCGGCGGACAGCTAGGTCAGGTGCGCTTGATTCTTTCGGCTTGACAATGTCTCTAAATTAGATACGATTGTATCTGAAAAGGAGACGATTGAATCATGGCGACGATTCCGTTTGTGCTCAAGTCTCTCTTCTCCTCCAAGCTCCGGGTGAGGGTTCTCTCGCACCTCTTCTCCCATCCGGGGGAGGAGTTCCACGTGCGGTTGCTGGCCTCGCAGCTTGGGGCGCCCGTTGGGACTACGGGCCGTGAGCTCACCCGTCTGCAGAAGGCCGGAATCTTGTCATCCCAGCGCGTCGGAAATCAGAAGCGCTATGGTCTGGCAAAGGATTCACCCATCATTGAGGATCTAAGGAGTATCTTTCTCAAGATCTCCGGGGCTGGCTCCGAGTTGCGTGAGGCTCTGGCGAGGATTCCTGGATTGGAACTTGCATTCATCTACGGCTCGTACGCTAGCGGGGAAGCGAAGCCGGCGAGCGATATCGACCTCATGGTAGTTGGCGAGGTGACCGACCGGCAACTGGCCCCCGTCGTAGCGCGAGTGGAGAGACGTCTGAAGCGTGAGGTCAACTACACGCTTTTTACTCGCGGTGCGGTCGAGAAGAGGACTGGCAAAGAAGGCGATTTCGTGCATGAAGTGTTTTCCAGTCCCAGACTGCTGCTGATAGGCAAGGTGAGTGACAGACTTCTCCAGTCTGCTTAGCGAGGGCCGGGTCAAGCGTGGCCGCTTCTCGCGATATGGTCGGTACCATATCTCGAAAGGAAGCCGAGGAGGCCATCACCGCGTCCTCCGAATTTGTGGACGGGATCGCCCAGCGGGTGCAGAAGGCTACAGGAGGGCGTTGAAGGACTCGGGGGCCATCAGAGTCTTCTGACCCTTAGCCCGGTTGTACATGCGGAACCCTCAATTAAAGGCTTGGGTCGAACAACTCAAAAATCAGTGACGGGTAAGTTGGCGCGGCGGACAGCTAGGTCAGGTGCGCTTGATTCTTTTACGTTTGAGGCTTGCTTTGGCGATAAGCGTAACAATCACCCCAAACAAAATCACGGCTGTATACGTACCAGCGAGAAACCAATCCATCGCATCCATATTGCACCCTAGCGTATCATCTTTTAAACTGACCGGGGCTAGAGATTGGCTCCGTTGGAGGCGATCACGTCCCGGTACCAGTAGGCTGAGTCTTTCGGGATTCTCCTCTGGGTGGGGTAGTCCACGTACACCAGCCCGAACCGCTCCTTGTATCCTTCCGCCCACTCGAAGTTGTCCAGGATGGACCACTGGAAGTAGCCACGCACGTCCACGCCGTCCTGGGTGGCCCGGCGCAGCTCCCTGAGGTAGCGCGCCAGAAAATCGATGCGGTTGGGATCATGCACCTGGCCGTCCAGTGCCACCCAGTCCATGGAGGAGAGGCCGTTCTCGGTGATGTACACCGGTAGCTTGTACCGCTCGTAGAAAAATCTAGGGCCCCAGTACAACGCCTCGGAGGTGACCGGCCACCGGATAGCCGTCTGTGCGTACCCTGTCGGCTGAGGAACAGGCTCGGGTCGCCCACCCTTCCCGGCCCGGATCGGTTCGCCGTTATAGATATTGCACCCAAAGAAATCCAGCGGTTGGTGCATCGTCGCAAGATCTTTCCGGCTGAACGGCGGCACGTCCTTCCCGTAGAGTTTCAATCCGTCCTCTGGGTACCGCCCCTTGAGAATGGGATCCAGCCACCACGTGTTGTTCCACACGCTGCGGTCCGCCACCGCGAACATGGCCCGCCGGGCTGCCGCGATGTCTCGAGGAGTCTCCGTGGCCGGGTACTTCACCACTCCCACCGGAGCGGCACCCACCTGGACTTTACCCCGTGCGGCCACCCGGATTGCCTGCACTGACTTCCCGTGCGCCAGGAGCGAGTGGTGCGTCATGCGCAGGATGTCAGCCATGCCGAGCTTCACGCCCGGCGCGTGCACACCGTTGAGGTGCCCCAGCCCGATATAGCACTGGGGCTCATTCTGGGTCATCCAGTGCTTCACCCGGTCGCCTAACTTTTTCACAACCACCTGGCTGTAGTCGGCGAACCAGTCCGGGCTGTCCGGGTTCAGCCAGCCACCCCGGCAGTACAGCTCGTAAGGGTAGTCCCAGTGAAAGAGCGTGATGTATGGAACGATTCCGGCGGCCAGCAGTTCATCCACCAACTTATCGTAAAAGGACAGGCCTTTGGGATTCACCCGGCCAGTCCCCGCCGGTATGACTCTGGGCCAGGAGATCGAGAGTCGGTACGCGTGAAGCCCGAGCTGCTTCATCAGTTCCACATCCTCCCGGTACCGGTGGTAGTGGTCGCAGGCCACATCGCCGGTGTGCCCGCTCCAGATCGCACCCGGCTTGCGGCACATCATGTCCCACACGGACAGCCCCTTGCCGTCTTCGTACGCCGCCCCTTCCACTTGGTAGGCCGCCGCCGCCGCACCCCAGACGAACCCCTCGGGGAACCTGCCCCAGCGGGTAAAAGAAGGCGCTTTCTTGCGAAGTTTCATGCCCGATGATTGTAGCAATCGTGCATCAGCGGTGTTGAGCGGGGAGAGATGAGACGGGTATCATAGTTCCACAAGTAAACCAGTCTCAGTGGAGGAACAAAGTGCCTAAACGAAAGATCAAAGATGCATCTCCGGTTATCAATCAGAATCGTCTGTTCATCGCGAGCTGTCTCTCGCTGGTGACCGCTGCGATGGTGTTTATCATCCGCACGGACATCATGGATCCGTTGCGCCTCCAGTTCGATGTGACGTATAAAGCAATTGGCGCTGCGGCGGGCCTGTCGTTCACGGGACTAGCCGTTGCGCTCTTCCTCAGCGGACCGCTGTGTGATGTGGTTGGCATGGGGCGGCTCCTGCGGCTGGCGGCTGTCCTGCATATCGCTGGTATCGCCCTGACGATCTATTCGCCATCGATGGCGATTCTGAGTCTCTCGATGCTTACCGTGGGGTTGGCGCACGGCCTGGTGGAAGGCGTGATCAATCCGCTGTGTGCGACGATCTATCCAGAAGAGAAGACGAACAAACTGAATGTCTTGCATGCGTGGTGGCCTGGCGGCCTGGTCATCGGCGGTCTGATGGCGGTTGCGTTGACCCAGATGGGCGCGAGCTGGCAAGTCAAGCAGGCCATGACTTTCCTTCCGGCTGTGGCCTACGGCGTGATGATTCTTGGCTTGAAGTTTCCGCAGACTGAGCGCGTCGTATCTGGCGTCTCATATGGGGCGATGTTCAAGGAAGCGATCCGGCCGGGATTCTTACTGCTGGCGTTGTGTATGCTCTTGACCGCGGCGACCGAACTCGGCCCCAATCAGTGGATGGAATCGGTGCTGAAAGAGACCGCAGAGATGTCGGGCACGCTGGTGCTGGTTTACATCAGCGGCTTAATGTTTGTGCTGCGGTTCTTCGCTGGCTGGCTGGCCCGCCAGATTACACCAATCGGCATCCTGTACGGCGCTTCGGTGCTGTCCGCGGTTGGCCTGTTCATGCTCAGTGGTGCCACGTCAGTAGTCTCGGCCTACCTGGCGGCGACGATCTTCGCGGTCGGGATATGCTACTACTGGCCGACGATGCTGGCTGTCGTGTCGGAACGATATCCCAAGGGTGGTGCATGGCTGATTTGCTTGATGGGAACCATGGGTATGATCTCCATCCAGTTTGTGCTGCCGATTATGGGAGACATTCGGGAGGCGCAGGGCGCGGCGGCATCCTTCCGCTATGTCTCGGGAGCGCCGGTCTTGCTGAGCGTCATCTTTGCCGGGATGCTGATCTATTACCTCTCCATCCGTGGCTACAAGCCGGTCCGTCTCAGAGGCAAAGACTAGAGGCATTGTGAATTCGCCGGTAAAGGTGATATGACAAGTTAATTGTTGATGGGGCGGTAGTTCAGTTGGGAGAACGCTTGCATGGCATGCAAGAGGTCAGGGGTTCGACCCCCCTCCGCTCCACGTTTTTTCCCACCCATCAAATTGCATGTCACATGACGGTTAAGAAGCGGGATATGGCTCGGACAGGTTCGCGGCTGCGCCTTGCGCTGAGCGCGTTTTTGATTCTGGCCGGTCTTAAGACAGTCTATGCGGTGGACCTGCTCACGCCGTATGCCGGCGAGTATGAGGCCAGCCTGGAGTTCGGCGGCCAAGAACGGCGCTACGCAATGCATGTGCCAAAGGCCATCAAATACGGTGGGACGCTCCCGCTCGTCATCATGCTGCACGGGAGCGGCGGGAACGCGGCAAGCGCCATGGACATGACCCGGATGAATGCGGCGGCCGAAAAGTATGGTTTTCTGGTTGTCTATCCCAACGGCACAGGCCGGTTAAAGACCAATCTGCTCACCTGGAACGCTGGGAAGTGTTGTGGCTACGCTGCCAAAAACAACGTGGACGACGTGGGGTTTATCCGCGCCCTCGTCAACTGGCTTAAGACTACCCGGAAGATCACTCCCGGCGCCATCTTCGTTGCCGGGATGTCCAACGGCGCTGTGCTGTCTCACCGCCTTGGGTGTGAGCTGGCGGACCAGATCGCTGCCATCGCGCCGGTGGCGGGGTCCTCCGTGCCGGCGGATTGCCAGCCCACCCGGCCGGTGTCCGTCATCCTGTTCAACGGCACCGCCGACAGGTATGTTCCGTACGAACCAATTAAGCGTGCGGTCTCATTCTGGGTGAAGCGCAACCGCTGCTCCCCATCTCCCAAGACGGAGCAATGGGGGAAGATTCGCCGGGACACGTACGTGGGATGTGATGAGGGCACCGAGGTGGTGCTCTACACCATCGAGGGGGGAGGTCACGCCTGGCCAGGGGGCACCAAGAGCACGTGGAACCGAGGTGACATTCCGACCAAAGAGATTTCGGCCTCGGAATTGATCGTGGAGTTCTTCAGCAAGCATGCTCGACGTGTGACCGACTAGAAGCGTTTAGCGGCGCTGGACGTGGGGCGTTGGGGGACAGGTTTGGCGGTTTTGAGGGTCGGCCCTTGGTTGAGATCTTTGACAAGCTGGCGAAGCTCCGCCCGCAGGTTTGCCCGTTCCTTAAGGAGCCGGCCGATCTGTCGCTCGCTCTTGAAGCTTTCCTTCTGCTGCTTGGTATAGCTGGCCTCGGAGGCCTTTTTCTGCTGGGTGACGATGCTCAGTTGCTGGGCGAGCTTGTCGATCTTCTTCGATTTGAGATCTCCGTCCATGCGCTGATACTCGAGTTCCCTCTCCAGCTTCTGTGCGGTCAGGATGACCTCCTGGGCGTGCCGGCGGAGTTTTTTCACTTCGGCATCGCGCATCACGGTAACGACCTTTTGCTTATCGCGTTCTTCCAGCTCTTTAGTGTGTGCGACCGCCGTATCGCACTGGCGGCTTAAGGCCTCGTGCTCATGCCGCATGGTGGTCATAGCCAGGCGCAACGCGTTGAGTTCTTTCTGGAGCTGTGACTTGGCCTGGATGGCGTCGGTGGCCTGTCGGCGGACGTTCTCCAGTTCCTGGGTGGGCTGGATGGTCGTTGGCCGCTGACGCTGGAGGTCCTGTGCAAAAATTTTCCCGCTCCGGCCAGCCTCTGCGAGCTGATCGCGCACGAGGCTGAGTTCCTGATTGACGGCGAGCAACTGTGCGAATCTGGCGACGGCCTGGACAAGGATGTCCGCCCGGTGTACATTCAACTGCTGGGCCAGATGGCTGACCTCATTGAGTGTGTCTTGCGGGAGGTCCAGCTTCAACGATGCCATATGGTGTTGTCTTTATAACATGAAACTCTTATGGCTGATGGCAGTCTCACCGGCACTTATGGCGCTTGCTGGACATCGTGGCACCGCTGTGGAAATATTGCTGCCTCCCGATGTGATCGAGAAGATCGCATCAGCTGTGCCGGCCAAAGCGCGAGTCAAGCCGGTCCGCAAACGCACCCTGCTGGTCTTTACCCTGACCCGTGGGTTTCGGCACAGCTCCATTCCCCACGCCGCCAAAGCCCTGGAGCTGATGGGGAAGGCTACCGGAGCCTACCGCGTCGTCGTCAGCGATGACCCCGCCATGTTTGAGCCTAAGCGGCTCAAGCGATTCGACGCTGTGCTCCTGGCCAACACCACCGGCGAGCTGTTCCTGCCACCGGATCTGGACAAGCTCCCGCCGGCTCAGCGGGAAGCCGCCCGGAAGCGGAACACGGCGCTGAAGGAGAGCCTGCTGTCGTTCGTGCGCGGCGGCAAGGGGTTGGCCGGGATCCACTCGGCCACCGATTGCTTCTACGCGTGGCCGGAGTTTGGCGAGATGATCGGAGGGTATTTCAACGGCCATCCGTGGCACCAGCCGGTGGGCATCGTGCTGGACGATCCGGACCATCCACTGTGCACGGTGTTCGAAGGAGAAGATTTCGAACTGAACGATGAGATTTATCAGTTCAAGGAGCCCTACTCGCGGGAATCCTTAAGAATTCTTCTGCGGCTGGACCGGAAGAAGACTCCGGAAAGGGGTAACCGATCTGACAACGACTACGCCGTAAGCTGGGTCAGGAGCTACGGGAAGGGACGGGTGTTCTACTGCTCCCTCGGCCACCGGGAAGAGATCTTCTGGAACCCTCTGATCCTGCGCTTTTACTTAGACGGCATCCAGTTCGCGCTGGGTGATCTGCCCGCGGACACCACGCCTAGTGGTGCGCTGAACGACTAGATGGTGACGGCCAGCCCGCGGATGTAGTCTGCGGCTTGGCGGTACTCCTCCTCGGAATTTAGATGCTCCAGCATGAGGGGGGTATCCGGGTCTAGAGTCTTGAGTTCCTGCAAAAAAGTCCGGTAATCGAGGTTACCCAGCCCGGGGCGGACCTCGTCCAGATGGACGGTGAGTTCATCTGACAGGGCGATATCCTTCGCGTGGCAGCTCTTGATCTTCGGCCCTAGCTTGGCTACAAACTCTCGGATCACCGCGGCGTTCTGATAAAAACGCTGTGGGCTCCAGATGATGTTCACCGGATCGAAGTGCACGGCGCACTGCGGGCGGTCAATGGCGGAAAGCAGCGCCAGGTAGCTGTCCGCCGAATCCGGCGGGATCCAGGCCATGGCTTCCAGCGTGTAGCTCGTGCGCTTTGGTTTCACGGTGTCGATGATCTGCCGGACCGTCTCCACGATGAGATCGAAGGTGTCCTGGGTGTAGTGATCGGCATGCGGGCCGTACCAGTGGGTGGTGCTGCGCGACCCGGGAACGTTGACACAGCAACGGGCGCCGACCCGGTCAGCTAGCGCAAGCCGCTCCACGCACAGCGTGATGGCCTCCCGGCGAGTTTTATCGTCCGGGCTGATGGGGTTGCTCCAGGCGCCCACTTCGGCGATGACGATCCCAGCGGCCGCAGCGGCATCTTCGTAGGCCCGCACGGTGGCGTCATCGGCTCTCTCATCTATAGGACAGTAGGCTGCGGTGTACCCATGCTTCTTCAGTGCTGCGATCCACTCTTCAGGGCTGGCACAGCGTTCCAGGACAGGCCCCCCGAGTCTCATTTATAGCCACCCTGGCTCTTCTGTTGGGGCACTGCGCCCGCGGCCTGCACGGCGCGCTGCTGCCGCGCGGTCTGCTTTTGGGTGTTCCAGTAGAAGTCCCGCGTGTCCGTCCGCCTGGTGGCCGGCAATGCAAACATTAAGATAAACGCGCGTCGGGGAGCGTCACTTGTGTTCGGGCCGGTGTAGTGCAGGGTCCGGTTGTGATGAATCGTCGCTCCGCCCGCGGGGATGGGGCAGGCCACGGCACTGGTGGTTTCGGCTTTGTCCACCTCCAGCCCGTGGATGCGCGGGTCGTTATTGATGCAGTGATGAGGAAGCACATCCAGCTTGTGGCTGGCCGGCACGAACTGCATGCAGCCATTCTCCATGGTAGCCGGCTGCAAGGGAATCCAGATGCTGATCGAGTTGTAGTTCCATTCCGGCCCCCAGTAGGCTTCGTCCTGATGCCACGGCGTGGGCGCACCAGTCCGCGCCGGTTTCAGAATGGCGTGCTCCCCTTGTGGTACGGCCTTAGGGCCGAGCAACTGCCTGGCGACGGCCAGCGCGTTAATCCGGAAGAGCCCTTCCTTCAGCTCGGGGGCGTATTTGGTGGGCCCGAGGATCTGTGGCAGCGCGGCCTCTTGGCCTTCTTCGTCAGGGCCGGCCAGGTCGAACTGGTCGCCGACCTCCCAGCCGGCGCGCGCGGCGAACAGACGGTCGTAGATGCCGCGCAGCCACTCCACTTCCTGCGGGGTCGTGACGGCGGGAAGGGCCAGGTAACCTTCCCGGTGGTAGAAGGCGATCTGGTCCTGGGTCAGTTGAATGGTCGGCTCCTTGAGCATCATGCCGCCATTATATAAGTCGGGCAACTTGCCCGGGCGTTGATGCTCACGCTAGGATGGAGCCACCATGCTTCACGGCGGTCCGTGGTGGCATCTGGGTTTGCTCGGTGGCACTGCACTCTTGTTTTATGCCTCCTGGCAGGCGACCCAGGTGGAGCAGGAGCGTACCAAAGTCCTCTGGCCGCTCCTCATGCTGGCTGGGATCATCCTGGCCATGCTTTCCATGCTCCTCGTCGCGGTTCCCGAGTTCTTTACCGCCACCGACTGAAGTTGCCTTATGTCTGACGAGGTGCAGGAGCGTGTGCTCCGGTTCCTGACCTCACCAGCGGGAGCCAGGCCGCCGGCGGCGAGCCCCAGCGAGACGTTCGAGGAACTCGCACGTGCCCTCTTCGCCTTCCAGTACGATCGCAATCCCGCGTACCACCGCTGGTGCGACGCGCTGGGGTGCAGCCCCAGCGGCGTGCGTTCAATCGAGGAAATCCCGGCCGTGCCCACAGCCGCGTTCAAGGAGCTTGAGCTTGTCTGCGGCCCGCCTGTCGCTGAGTTCCGCACCAGTGGCAGCACTGGCACTGGTTCTGGGCGCCACCTCATGCTATCCCTTGAACCGTACCGGTCCTCCGCTCTTAAGCAATTTCAGCGCTGCGTGTTGCCCGAAGGCTGGAAGATGCGCACGCTCATTCTGGCGCCGCCTCCGGCCTTAAAACCCTCGTCGTCGTTGTCGTGCATGCTGTCCTGGGTCCTGGAAGCGTACGGCGAGGAGGGTAGCGGATGGTATGTCTCCACTGCAGGGCTTCAGTGCAAGCGGTTCATCGAAGCGTTGCTGAACGCCCAGCGCGATGGGGTCCCGGTGCTGTTGGCGGGCACAACCGCGGCGTTTCTTTCGTTTTACGACTATTGCGATGCCTTGAGGGCGCGTGCGCGACTCCCCAGCGGTAGCCGCCTCATGGACACCGGGGGTCAGAAGGGAAGCGGCGTGCCGGAGCCACTGCCGCTTGAGGAATTTCAGGCACGATTTTTCCGGCGCACTCAAGAGACGCTGGGGATTCCGGAGGAGTGTTGTGTGAACGAGTACGGCATGACGGAGCTCTCCTCGCAGTTCTACGACTCGGTGTTGCTAGGTAAGGGGGGGAGCGCGACTCAGCCCCGGGTCAAGGTTGGACCCCCCTGGGTCCGCACGTTTGTGATGGATCCCGTTACACTTGAGCCGTGCTTGGCGGGCCAGACTGGGCTGCTGCAACATCTGGACCTGGCCAACGCCGGGAGTGTCATGGCAGTGTTGACTGAAGATCTGGGCCATGTGGCTGGGGAAGGATTCGTGCTGGAGGGACGCCCGCAGGCCGCCGAGGCGCGGGGATGTGGCCTTACCTTTGAAGAGTTGATGGCCGGCCGGTGAAGACCTGGATGCTGCCACCGGGGTCCCAGGAACCCGCCGTGACGTTCCGCAAGCTGGGGACCCTGCAGTTGAAGACTCCGGACATCACACCGGAGTTGGCTGGCGAGACCGCGCAGCGACTTAAGGACGCGCAGCCAGCCCTGCTCGCGCTCAAAACCGAAGCGATCCTGCGGGCCATTGACGAGGCGGTGGTGGAATGGCTGGCTCCTGGGTCAGAGGCACGACACGCAGCGGAAGAGGCGTTTTGTGCCTCGACTGGTCTGCCAGCGGCTACGGCCCCGTTCACTCCACTGCTGGAAGCGTGCCGGGGGGGGCACGTGCGAGAGTGGGTGCGGGCTGAGATCAGCCCGTTCGAGGCGCTGGAAGGGTTCGTGGCGGCGACCGACGGGGTGCTGACGCGTGCGCTGGGGCCGCGGCTGGCGGTGCACGTGCTGCCCGGCAACGTGCCGGCGGTCTGGCTGCCGGCGCTGCTGGCCTGCGTGGTGATGCGGACCCCCTGCCTCCTCAAGCCAGCGGCGGACGATCCGCTTACCCCGGCGCTGTTCGTGGCCACGCTGGTCCGCAAGCTCCCGCCGCTCGCGGAAGGGCTGGCGGTGCTGCCCTGGACGAGTGGCGACGAGGCGGTGGAGCGTGCGGCGTTGCGGGATGCAGAGGCGGTGATTGTGTACGGCGGGGACACGGCCGTGCGCTCGCTGGCGCACCGTGTGCCGCCAGAGGCTCGGTGGCTGGCGCACGGTCCACGGTTCGCGGCGGGGGCGATCGGCCGTGAGGCGGCGGGACCCGGACGGCTTGACCCGGTCGTGGCTGCCGCCGCACGGGACGCGTTGCTGTATGACGGGCGCGGCTGCCTCTCCCTCGCTGTGATCTTCGTGGAGTCGGGTGGACTCTACGAGCCGCGGGAAGTGGCTGGGCAGCTTGCCCGCGCGCTGGAGAAAGCTTCGGCGGATCTGCCGCCGGGCCGGCCGGACCGGGGCACTGCTGCGCTGACGCAGAGCTGGCGCGCACGCTTGAAGGCCCGCGCGCTGGCGGGCAAGCCCGCTGCGCTGTTCGCGAGTGCTAAGGGGCTGGACTGGACGCTGTGCTACGACGAGGAGCTCCCACCGCCCATGGTCCCGTTGACGCGCACGGTGTGGGTCAATCCCGTGCGCGGGTTGGACGAGCTGCCAGCCCGGCTGGCGCCCGCGGGGTTGCGGATGCATGCCCTGGCGTTTGCGGGCTCGGAGGCGCGGCGGTTGGATCTGGCCGGAAAGCTGGCCCCCCTGGGACTTACCCGGCTCACCGTTTTTGGTGAGTTGCAAACACCGCCGCTCGCTTGGCCGCATGGTGGGACCTCTCCGTTCAAGCAGCTTTTGCACTGGGTGCGGCTGGAGCACTAATTAAAATGAAGCACCGTGACGAGTTTCTGAAGTACCTGTGCCAGACTTCCGGCGAGCCCGACGGCCTGGAAGTTACCTCGGCCGAGGGGAGTTGGATCACGGACGCGGCGGGGAAGCGATACCTGGACTGGCTAGCGGGGATCAGCGTGTGCAATGTTGGGCACCGGCATCCCGCGGTGCTGAGGGCGGTGCGCGCGCAGCTTGACTGTTACCTGCACGTCATGGTGTACGGGGAGTACGTACAGGTTCCACAAATAGAGCTGGCCCGGCTCCTGTGCGAGCTGGCTCCTTTCTCGGAGGCACAGGTGTATTTCACGTCCTCGGGCGCCGAAGCGGTCGAAGGTGCGCTGAAGGTGGCGCGCAAGCACACGCGGCGCTCCAAGATCGTGGCGTTCGAGAACAGCTACCACGGGGATACCCTGGGCGCGCTCTCCGCGATGGGGAAGCCTGAGTTGCGGAAGCCGTTCGAGCCGCTGCTTGAGACGGAATTCCTTCCGTTCGGGCAGGATCAGGCGTTGGCTCAAATCGACGAGCGTGTCGCTGTGGTGCTGGTTGAGCCCATTCAGGCGGAAGGCGGGGTGCGGGTGCCGCCAGAGGGATTCCTCCCGGCGGTGCGCCGCCGGTGCGATCAGACGGGCGCGCTGTTGATCTTCGACGAGGTGCAGACCGGGTTGGGGCGGACCGGTTTGTGCTGGGGAGGCGAGCACTGGGGGGTGACGCCGGACCTGCTGGTGCTGGCCAAAGCGCTGGGCGGTGGCCTCCCCTTGGGAGCGTTTTTGGGTCCCCGCTTGATCATGGCCACTCTTTCCAAGGATCCTCCGCTTTCGCATTTGACAACTTTTGGAGGGCACCCGCTGTGTTGCGCCGCTGGTCTGGCCGCGCTTAAGGTGATGCAGGACCAGGACCTGCCTCGCAATGCCCGCGAACAGGGAGAGATCGCTCTCCGGGCGCTCATGGAACTTAAAGCGGCGGGGCTTATTACCGACGCCCGCGGCCGAGGGCTGCTCTTAGGTATGGAACTGAGTTCAGTTCAGCGAGCCCGAAGCGTGGTTGAAGGGTGCCACCGGGCCGGCCTGCTGGTGGGGTCAGCCCTGCACGACGAGCGCGTGCTGCGCCTCACGCCGCCTTTGACCATGTCCCACGGCGAGCTGGTCCGCGGCCTGGACATCCTCACCGCGATCCTGGGTGAAAGCCGCCGCACATAATCCATTTCCGGATGCGTCGCAAGATTGCATGGAGCATAGCCGGGGTGCTTCAGCGGGTAAGGAGGTTCCTCCATCAACGGCCATGAGACAAGTACTGAGGTTGGGGAACTTTCGGCGATTGCTGGTTCGGCTTGACCTGGGACTCCTACAAAAGGACCGAACCCGCAGTAAAGGGGAAATCAGGAATTCGAACTAGCTTTCTTCTGGATTACCTGTTGGCGCTGCCGTAACGCCGCCGAACGCTGCTGCCAGAAAGCGATTTCCTTCTCAGGCGTCATGCCAGCGGTCTGCTTCCGGATCTTTTCAGCTCCCTGGCGTTTCATTTCAACACAATCAAATGTTTTCGTCTTCATACACGATCACCTCCCGAGGCGAATGAATAGCCAGTTCCGGATATCCGTTCGCTCTGTTGACTTCATTATAGAGCTGGATCTTCTGATAGTGAACGAGATGTTTGAAATTCCAGCTCACGGCAACGGCGCATCCGGACGAAGTGGCCAAGGCCACGTGCAGTGCGTCACCAACCCATTGTTCTGAAAGGATCCTAGCCTCCAGATAGGCGCGTTGCAGGCGAAGGGTCCCTTCAGAAATACCGACGACTTCCGCAAATTCTAGCAACGTGTTGAAGAAATCCCGGACCTGGGCTGGGGCCAACTCGATTTCCGCCTCGACGAGGGCAGAGGTCACCAGCTGAAATCGTCCGCTCCGTGCCTGGTCGAAGAAGAGCCGGGTAGGAGCCTCGAACTCCTCATCGAACACGCCACCGAAAACAGAGGTGTCCGCGTAGACGCGAAGGCCTGCTATGGCTGTTCCTCTAACTCAAACATCGGGGATAAAGTGGCCACGGTTCTTGAGGGGGTCTTGATCTCCCGTGCCATACAGCGGCAGCTCTTGCGCGGGTTGGTCAGGTGCCCACAGGGGCATTCCTGCGTTGCCCTTTTGCCATGTGGTTCTAAAGGCAAAAAGGCCAAAGGATTCTGCCTATCCAAAAACTCTAACCTCATGGGGTGATCATATCCGAACTTGGAGACTGGACCTAGGACTCCTTCAAAAGGACGTTGCAAAACGAATCGGTGTAAGCCAGGATGCCATCTTCAACTGGGGGACCAATCGGGCAATTCCGGATGTCCAGTGCATACTTCAAATCATCAACTTCCTGGGTTACTGTCCTTGGAAGCCAATTCATTCACTCGGTGAAAAACTCATCTTGTGGCGCGAAGTTCTTGGATTGCCAAGAAAATACCTGGCCGAAAGCCTAGGTCTGGACGAGGGCGCCGTGTATCGGTGGGAAACAAACCAGAGAGAGCCCAGCCGGAATTACTTAGACCTTTTGGAGGAATTCTTCCACCACGAGTTCAACAATGAAGTGCAACATTCCTTAAGACGTTCGTATTAGTCTAGGGCGCCAACTTGTCTCATGGCCGTTGATGGAGGAACCTCCTTACCCGCTGAAGCACGCTGAGGAGCATCCGCGGGGTGAGCCGGCCGGTCTGGGTGTTCTGTCGGCTGGGATGGTACGAGACGAACAGCCGTGGCAGCCCGCCGGGAAGCGCGAATTCGGCACCGTGGCTGAACGGCAGCCGTTTGACCGGGTGTCCAGCGGAAGTAAGCGTGTCTAGGTAGCCATCCATGGCGATGCGGCCGAGCGCGAGCACGGCGCGGAGGCGGGGAAGCAGCGCCATCTCACGCAGCATGAAGGGCCGGCAGTTCAGGATTTCGCGGGGAGTGGGTTTGTTGTCTGGTGGGGCGCACCGGGCCACCGCAGTCATGTACGCGCCGTGGAGCTTCAGGCCGTCGTTCCGGTGTTCGCTTTCCGGTTGGTTTGCGAACCCGCTTACGTGGAGCGCGCGCATGAGAAATGAGGCCGAGCCGTCGCCGGTGAACATCCGTCCGGTGCGGTTCCCACCGTGTGCCGCCGGCGCCAGCCCCACGATGAGCAGCCGGGCCTGAGGGTCACCGAACCCTGGCACCGGCTTGCCCCAGTAGGTCCAATCTGTGTAGGCTGCCCGTTTCTCCCGCGCCGCGCGCTCGCGGTGACGGACCAGCCGGGGACACTTCCGGCACACGCAAATATCACGGTGGAGGGTAGCGAGCGAAATGGGGGGGAGGGGGGTGCTATTCGGGTGAGAGAGGACTTTTAATGAGGCCGAATACGTACTCGTCGAGAAACTTATTCGCTTCGGCCAGGTTGGCCTTGAGGGTGTCCCACTGGCCCGCGGGGAGCGGTACCATGAAGGTCGCCGTGTTCTCTACAAACAGCTTCGTGCGATCTTGAAGGAAGGACTCCACTTTGAGGTCGTGCGTGGATAAATTGTCCATCTGCTGCGGTGGAAACACAAATCGCAGGCCAACCGAGGCAAAGCCTCGCTTCCAGCCTGCCAGGCGTTCGGCCGGAATGTGCACCACCTCATTGAGCAAAAATGACCGGCTGTCAGTCTGGCCGCCCAGCGGCAGGGTTTTGCGCAGGACGTGTGTTTGAGCCACGAACACCGGAATGGGGAGCACGGTGGTGACTTCCTTCAGGATGGCGATGAGCTGCTCGGTGGCAAACTCAACCGAACGGTTGGTGGGATCGAAGCTGACCGTGACCGCGTCCTTGCCAAGTGAGATCTTGATGGATTCTCCGGACTCGCGCGGCGGCGTGACTAGTTCCACCCCCTCGCCGACGATCAGGTAGTTGAAGGTCTCCATGGTCGAGAGCTGGTTGAAGATTTTTCGGAAGTGCGCAGCCTGGAGCTGCGAGGGAGGGTAGCGCAGCGTGCTGATCTGCGCGAGCAGGCTGGTGGGACCCAGAACGTTTTCCACGAATTGATTATATAATAGAAAAAGGTGGATCCCGCCCAACTTATCCCTGACGTTCCGGAAGCAACGGCGCCTGAGTCTTCCCCCGCTCGCTGCAAGCACTTTGGCTGGTGCGGCGGGTGCGCACGGCAGGACCTGACGTATGACGCGCAGTTGAAGCTCAAGGAGTCCGAGCTTCGCACGATGTTGGGTACGTACGCGGCAGCACTCAGGCCCATCGTGCCTAGCCCCAGCCCCTGGTTCTACCGCAACAAGATGGAATTTGCGTTCGGCTTCGAGCGTGACGCCATCGCGCTGGGCTTAAGGCGCCGGGGGAAGTTCTACGGGGTGGTCAACCTGGAGGAGTGCTTCCTCATGTGTGAAGCCGTCCCAGGTATTTTAA
>CAZPLZ010000026.1:0-22990 GCA_964587525.1 uncultured bacterium
CTCTGGGCCAGCGTCCCGGGTGCCCAGGCGCGCCTTCAGCCGCTCCTGGCCGCCCGTTGCCGCCAGTTGGGGATCCACAAACGAGGCAAGCCCAATAGCCTCCACGTCCTTCCGCTCGCCTTCCACGTAGCGGAGAGCCCAGAGTGGAAACAGGTCGAAATCACCCGCGCCGAGATACACGGACCCCGGCGGGAGCGAACGCAGCAGGTTCCGCCCCAGGTCGTGGGCGGCCGTAAACCGGGACAGGTCGTTCCGTGCGATCCCGCGGTGCCACTGGAGCACCGGGGCCGCCAGCGCCAGGGCAGCCATCCACCACACTCCCGCCGTCTTGATGTGTCCCACGATCCACGCAAACCCAAGTGCCGACATGACTAACAGGAGCGCGTAGGCTGGCTCGTACCACCGCACGATTTTCTCAGAAAAATTCACCGCGTACGCCACGTTGGCTAGCAGACAACCCAGCAGGCCCAGCGCAAACAGGGGATAGCCCCTCGCCACCACCACCACCCCAACTGGCACCCCCACCAGCATGGGCAGCGGCAGCTCCTCCTTCAAAAACTTAAACGCCAACTTCAGCCGTCCCGCCCAGAGCTGTGGATTGGCAGGAAGGGACGCCTCAGCGAACGCGTGGTGGTAGAGCTGGCCTTTCAGGTAGGGCCACAGCCGGCCTGCGGTGCCGGGCCTCCCCCAGTCAAGCTCGGCTGAGGCGGAGGAACGCACTGGTGGGTACAGGCATTTAGTCGAGAGTGGCAGCACCGCCAGGCACGCCATCAGAACCAGCGTTCTGGCTGGCCGCACCCGGGCACCGAACCAGCGCAGGCCGCTCAACGAGGCCGGGCCAATATGTGACCACTGCCACCACAGCGCCGCCACCACCACGGGAAGCGCGAACACGGCGTACTGGTGATGCGCGAACGCAAGTCCGCAAGCCAGACCCAGCCACGCGAACATACGCGGCTGCTCAGGCAGCCTGGCGTTCAACGCGGCCCACGAAATCCAGACAAGCATGATGAATCCAAAATAGTACGGCGCGTACTTGTCCCCGATCACAGATTCCCACCAGAAGGCATCGGAGAGGGCCCACACCGCGCCCGCGAACATTCCCGCCCAGCGCGCTACCCACCTGACACTCCAAGAAGCGGTCAGGTGCGCCACCAGCGCAGCGAGCGCGACTGCCGCGCCAGCGCCCCAAGCCGCAATGAACAGATTGAACCGGAACGCAGGCGTCCCCACGGGCAAGAGCTGGGCCAGGCGCCCCAGCAGCATGAGCAGCGGGTACCCAGGCGGGTGGGTGTTGCCGAGCCCCGCTGCACAGGCGATCAGTTCAGGGGAATCTTCGAAATAAAAAGTTCCCGGAAGACAGCGAAGATAGAGGCCGAAGAGCAATATCCAAAACCCCGCAATCCACAGACGGGTTTCAAGTTTCAGAGCCGCTCCACCGTGACCTTGACGCGCTCGCCGACATACTCCCGCAACAGCTCCTCCGGAATCGTTTCCCTGGCCGCTCGCCCCGTCAGCCCCCCCTCAAAAATCACCTGCTTGCGCTGCCGTTGAGCAAACTCCGCCCGCTCCTTGGCATCCTCCATGCGAGCGAAACGGATCGCCGAGAGGGCCACCAGCAAGAGGATGGCCCCCAAGACCACGACGATCAACACGTTAGAAAATCAGCGCGACCGAAAACCAGTGTGCCGCGCCCAGCTCACCCATCGGCGTCCAGGCGTAGTCCAGGCGAATGGCCCTGACGGGATGCGAGCGTTCCTCGCCGAACTCTCTCACTCTCCTAGAGCCACCGAACCCCTTAACTGGCTGCCAGAGCAGCCCGCCGCCCGCCGTGGCCCCGCTGACGGATCCGCCGCTGGGGGCCCGGCTGCGCCAGCCCCCACGGACATTCACGCTCAGCTCCTCACGGAGTGGGATCCGTTCTTCCGCACCCACGTGAACCGAGAGATCGCCGTCACGGGGTTTGATGGCATCAGCCGCCAGGGTAACCCCGTAAGCCGGAAGAAGGTAGGATGCGCCACCACGGATCGTTACCGGCAGCGACGCTGCCTTCTGGTCAAACTTCAGCGCCGACCCGAGGTGCAGAGCCGCCACGGAAATGGTCAGCGCCGGCTGGGGGGTAAAGCTGACCCCCGCACCTCCCGCAAACGCCGTTGCCCTGGCATCGGAGGCCAACTTGCTTCGCAGATATGTCCCCGCCACCCCAAACGCCAGGTCCCCGAAAGCGTAGGCATACGCGCCGGTGAGCGACAGATCGAGTGGCGAGAAAGTGCCGGTCAGGTTGCCCGAGGCATCGAAACTCTCGATGTCACTGATGCGCAGCACCGTCAGCGCGCCCCCAAAGCGACCGAAGGGCGTCGGCATCGCCACCGCGAGCTGCTCGAGTGCGACGTCCTCCACCCACACCCCGTGCATGAAAGATATTTCGGGTGCTCCCAGCCACGCGAGCTGCGCCGGGTTGATCCAGATCGCAGCCGGCTCTCTGATCTCCGCCACCCCGGTCCCGCCCATCGCGAGCGACCGCGCGCTGCCGCCGAGGTTGACCCCCGTGCCACCCGCCGTTCCTGCCGCCGAGCTGATACCCGCGGATCCCTCCGCCGCGGCCCACATGAGCCATCCCAGGAGTCCTACCATCACCATCTTCCTCATCTGATAATCACCACCTTGCCACGGGTGACCGGGCCGGAGCGCGGCGCGACCACGTACAGGTACACGCCGCTGGCCAGATCTCTCCCCTGACGATTTTTAACATCCCATACACCGTTCACGATACCGGGACCGTCAATGACCCCATCATTGTCCGAGTCGGTCAGCTCGGTCACCAGCTCGCCTGTCAACGTGTAGAGCCTCACGGTCGCCCCAGCCGGCAATAAGCGGAATGTAATACCCGGCGCATCATAGCGGCCACCGCTCCCCGGACGGAAGGGATTAGGGCTAGCGTGAGGGCGCGTGACGCTGGGCTGGCTGCTGACCGGTGGCGTGAAGTCCTGCACCTTTGCGACAAACATGCTCCGCCGTCCGGTGTTCCGCTCGACTAACTCCCCTGCGACGTAGATGAAACCCTGGCTGTCCAGCTTAACGCCCCGGCCGCGGTCATCGTCACTGGCCGTGCCGCCGCGGTCGTACTCCCACACGGTCGCGCCGGCCGGTGTCAACTTGGCAAGCCACAGGTCCGTGAAGACATCGGTTGGCCGGTCCACGTACCCGGTCACATAGAGGCTGCCGGAGGCATCCACCGCGCAGGCGGCGGCCTCATCGTGATCACCCTCCCCGCCGTCCAGCGTCCGGGTCCAGAGCACCACCCCGCTTGCCGAAATCTTGCCGGCCCAGATATCCTGATTCTTTCCGGCCACCGCCGCCTGTGTGCCGACCACCAGCACATCACCAAAGGAGTCCACCGCCACCCCGGAGGCGTAGTCCGTCGCACTGCGCGCGCCGTTGATCGTGATCGTCCATATCTCGGATGAAAGGTCAGGCGTAAATTTTCTTACCCAGATATTTTTATCTTCGCCGGCAACCGTCACATAGCCAGCGACGTACAAACCAGCGGAGAGGTCCGCCGTTATGGCGAGGACCGCTTCATCCAAATTGAAGAGGTCAGGTGGAAAGCTGAACTCGCTGATAAAAGACCCGTTGCCAGAAAACTGGGCCACCCAGAGGTCGGTGTCCGTGACGGAGTTGGCCGCCCGGCCAGCCACAAAGATGGTTCCGCCTATGACCACGATGGCCTCGATGGCGTCGGTGGAAACAGCAGCCCGGCTGACCGTCGTTGACCACACGGTCGCGCCATACGCAGTGTACCGGGCCAACCAGGCGTCCATCCCCGTTAAGGCGCCGTTCCATATCTGTCCACCGGCGATGACGTCGTAAGCGGTGCCAGAGGTCGGGTAGAGCGCCACCGCCCGGGCGGAGGACTCGTAAACGCTTGACCCCGCGCCGGCGTTCGAGACGGTCCAGACCACGGTGCCGTATGGCACCACCTTTCTGACCAGCGCTTCGTAGAGCTCTCCGGTAACGATTACCCGAGCACCAGCCACGTACACCGCCCCCTGGCTGTCCACCGCCAGGTCATACGCGTAGCTCTCCTCGGCGAGGCCGAGCACTCCCTCAAGGTCGACATACTCCCAGCTTGGAAAGACCGCGCCTTCCGCAGGCACACGCAGCAGCGCGGCGCCGGCCAGCAACCATACAAGGGCGTTCACGGTTCGACTCCTTTCAGTCGCTCACCGTGACCCTGAGCAAGCGAAGCGAGTCGAAGGGTCACCGGATGATCACAACCTTGCCGCGGGTGACCCGGCCGGAGCGCGGCGTGACCACATACAGGTACACGCCGCTGGCCAGATCTCTCCCCCGAGGATTTTTGACATCCCATACAATGACGCCATCGTTGTCCGTGTCGGTCAGCACGGTGACCGGCTCGCCGGCCAGCGTGTAAAGTCGCACGGTTGCCCCGGCCGGCAGGTCGCGGAAGGTGATACCCGTCGCGCTGCCGGGGCGGAAGGGATTGGGGGCGGCGCGGGGGCGAGAGGCGGCGCTCGCTAGGGGAGGTGGCACTGGAGGCACAGAAGGGAGACATTTCGAGCCGAAGCTGCCCTCCCGGATGAACACGGCGGAGTCGAATTTGCTGTCACCCGCATCAGCGATGGCGAACTTAATACGGTTGATCACCCCAGGATTCACGGTCGCCGTGACGGTGAACACGACCGTCAGCCCGTCCATCTCCAGCTCGTTGAAGCGTGTGGCGCTCCAGCCGGAGCCAACGGCGAGCGAGCAACTGTCATTGGCATTGCACAGGTAGTACTTGCTGTTCTGGGGGCTCGTCCCAAAGGGATTGCCCCCGTTGACCGTGTCAATGCTGACCGGCGTGCTGGTGCCAGGCACCAGCGCGATATTCTGTCCGTTCATGAAGAACCCGAACACGTCATTGAACGACTTGTTGGCCCACTCGTTGTACTCCTCCGAGGCAAAGACGTAGTCAAAGGTGACCACGGTACTACTGGGGATGAAATCGAATTCCAGCACGGTGGCGTCATGGGTCGTGTCCGTGGTCAGAGCTTGCAAGTCATCATCGCCCGGCATCCCGTTGATGGTTTCTCTGTTGTCGGCAGTGTTTGGTCCGACCACGTTGACAATAGAGCCGGTGCTCAGCATCAACCCGTCGGTGAACCCGATCGTGCCGGGCAGGGTCGTGGTGAAGGTCCCGACCGAGCCGGTGGTGCCCACATGCCGCACATCGTAAACGGTGATGCCGCATCCAGTGATGAAGAGCGCAAGGTCGCGGGGCGTCCGCCCGGTGAGGTCCCGAACCTGGAGTTGCGACACAGCCACTGCGTCATGGCTTGCCACCATCAGCACGGCGATCCCCAACAGGCTCCGAAGTACGGTCATCCGTTCCTCATGAATCTACTCTAGTGATTCTGCCGCGAGGAACACCAATCGGCAAGGCCTCTCGTGTATGATCGTGGCGATGTCCTCATCATTGAGCCTGATTCTGCTTCTGGGCGCGCTGGCGGCAGGCTCAAACCTGCTGGGCGGTGCGCTGGCGTTACTGCGTCCCCGCATGTCGGAGCGGTATCTGGTGTATGGGCTGGCGTTCAGCGGTGGCTTCCTCCTCGCGGTCGCCCTGCTGCACATCCTGCCGGAATGCATCCGCTCCACACCGTCAGCGCCACTCCTGATCTTCGCAGGCTACTTCCTAGTCTACCTGGCTGAGCACCTCTTCGCGGGCCACGCGCACCATGTTTTCGGCGAGCCGCACGGCGCGCACCCGCTCATCGGCGCCCACCTCGAGGAGCAGATGCCCATCCGGCAAGGCGCAGCCTGGTCCGCAGCCGTGGGCCTCCTGCTGCACAGTTTCTTCGACGGCGCCGCAATTGCGGCCGCGCTGGCGACCCCGTCAGCGGTGGGCTGGCTGACATTCCTGGCCGTTTCGCTGCACAAAGTTCCGGAAGGCTGGAGCCTGGCCACCATCATGCTGAGCTCGTCTCAATCGCCGCGCACCGCATTGATGCTGGCCGGCGCCCTGGGCCTGTCCAGCATGGGCGGGACCCTGGCCACCGTCTTTGCCTCGCGTGCCGCTACGGATCTTTCAGGCATCATGCTCTCCGTGGCCGCCGGGATGTTCATTCACATCGCCGCGACGGACCTTCTGCCCACCACCGCTCAGGTGCGAGGTTTGAAGGTGATGGCTGTGACCTTAACTGGCGCAGGCTCGGTGATCATCGTGTCCGCCCTGCTAAAGCTCGCCCTTTAACTGACCATGCCCCATCTGCTCATCGTGGAAGACGAGCGCGATCTGGCCCGCCTGATGGCCAGAACGTTCCTGCGCGAGGGGTTTTCCGTCGCCGAGGCCGCGTCCGCGCGGGAAGCCCGCGCTCAGGTCAAATCCCAGCCGCCGTCCTGCGTCCTGCTGGATCTCATGCTCCCGGATGCATCCGGCCTGGAAATCTGCCGTGAGCTGAAAGGGGATCCCCTCACCCGTGCCATCCCCGTTGTCATGGTCACAGCCAGAGGCGAGGAGGTGGACCGGGTGGTCGGCTTCGAGCTGGGCGCCGATGACTACGTGACCAAGCCGTTCAGCCCGCGGGAGCTCGTCCTGCGCGTGAAAGCCATCCTGCGGCGCCTGGGTGCACCCGCCCCCGGCACCGAACCGCTTCGCTGCGGGCCGCTGACCCTGGACGAGGCTTCTCACCGCGCCCTGGAGAACGGCCGGGAGCTTTCGCTGACCGCGCTGGAGTTCAAGCTGCTTTCGCAGTTCATGCACAACGCCGGCCGGGTACAGACCCGCGATCAGTTGCTGGAACAGGTGTGGGGATATCACACCAACATCGCCACCCGCACGCTCGACACCCACATCAAACGGCTGCGCCAGAAGCTCAAAAAGGCGCGCAGCACGATTGAAACTGTCCGCGGGGTGGGCTATCGCCTGACCCCGCCTCGCTGATGGTGCTCTTGCTGGCTTCTAGCGCCGCGGTGGCCATCCTCGCGCTCGCCGTGGTCTGGCTGCGCTGGCGTTCCCTCACGCGCGAACTGGAAGAGACGGCCAGCCGGATCCACCATGTGGAGCTCGGCCGGCTCGAGCAGCGCCTCCCGCTCGCGCAACTTCCGCCGATCAACCAGATCGCCTCGGCCGTCAACGAGCTGATCCGGCGGCTGAACTCCCAGGTAAGCGAGCTGTCCGCCAGCCGCGTCGAGCTCATTGCAATCGTGGACAACATGGCCGAGGGGGTGCTTCAACTCGACCGGGCAGGGCGCATCCTACTGGCCAACCGCGCATTCGCCCGGCTGCTCGCCGCCAACGCTGTCCCACCCGCCAAAGGCGCCCTCCTGCACGAGGTGGCGCGCGTTCCCGCCCTCCTGGAAATCCTGAAGGATGCCGCCAGCGGGCCACGCACCGGCGAGGTGGAGCTGACCGGCCCTCCAACCCGCACCCTCATGGTGCGCGCAGCTCCCATGGAGGGTGGCCCGGAGCCCGGCTGCGTCCTGGCGGTCCTGGATGATGTGACCGAGTTTAAGCGGCTGGACGCCATCCGGCGAGATTTCGTGGCCAATGCCTCCCACGAACTCAAGACGCCACTTTCGGCCATCCAGGGCTACGCGGAAATGCTCCTGGACGATACCGGCGGCGAGGAAGCGCGCATCATCCTCCATCACACGCGACGCCTGAGCAAACTGGTGGAGGACCTGCTTTCGCTCTCCCGGCTCGAAGCGCGGAAGATGGATCTCAAGTTTAAGGCCGTCGGACTCAAGCCGTTCATCGCTCGGGCGGTTCTCCTGATCACGCCGCAGGCAGAAGGCAAGGGGATCGCAGTGACGCAGGACATCGCCGATGGAATCGAGGTGCACGCCGATGAGGAAGCCCTGCTCCAGATCCTGAGCAACCTGCTCGACAACGCGGTCAAGTACACATCCAGCGGCGGGCGCGTGACGGTGGTGGCACAGGCCGCAAGCCCAGATCGCATCACCCTGGCCGTGCGCGACAGCGGGCCTGGGATTCCCGCGGAGCATCTCCCGAGACTCTTCGAGCGCTTTTATCGCGTGGATAAGGCGCGTTCTCGCGAGCTCGGTGGCACCGGGCTGGGCCTGGCGATCGTGAAGCATCTCGCGGAGCTGCTGGACGGAGAGGCATACATCGAAAGCCAGGTGGGGGCCGGAACCGAAGCGGGCGTTCGCCTTAAACGCGCGAACCCATGAGCTTAAAGCGCGCGGCCGCCCTAGCACTGGGCTGCGCTCTGGCGGGCACGGTGCTGCTCTTCTCACAGCAGTTTTCCACCTGTTTCCCACCCCCCAAACTCTTCGCGCTAACGAGCCTGACGGCGTTCGCATGGGCAGCCGCGCTGGCGGCCCGGCTGACCCCACCGCGTCATCTCCCGTTCACGCTGCCTCTGCTTGCGGCTCTCGCCTGGCTCGGGGCTGGGCTCGCGCGGATGCAAAGCCCAGAGGCCTTCACCCTGGTGTTCCTTCCCTTCGCTGGTGCCGCGGCTGCAGCCTGGCTAGCGGCGGCACTTGCGGTGCACCCGGCGGAGCGCTCACGCCTGCTTTGGGCCTTCGTGCTCGCACACCTAGGGTGCAGCGTGTACGCCGCCGTCCAGTACTACGATCTGGATCCCTGGACCTGGACCATCAGCTACGGACGCGGGCGCGTATTTTCCACCATCGGCAACCCCAACTTTCTGGCAGGCCAACTGGTTCTCGCACTGCCAGTGCTGGCCGCGTTGGGATTTGAAACGACCGGCACGCTCCGATGGCTGGCGCGCGCTGTGTTCGCCATCGGGCTGCTCGCATTTATCTGCGCGCAGACCCGTGGTGCCTGGATCGGGCTGCTGGCGGGCACCCTGGTCGCAGCCGCCGTGTGGGTTATCCGCCACCAGACCCTCCGGCTGCCAGTGCGACGTTGGGGTTGGTTGATCGCAGTCATCACCACGCTCGGCTTCTGGTACTCCATCCCAGCCCTGAACCGCACCGGCATCTCTCTGCCGTCCCAGCTCACGTCAGTCATGGAACTGGAACAGCAATCAGCCCGCCAGCGCTTCTTCTGGTGGCGTGGGGCCATCGAGCTGTTTCGCGAGGCGCCACTCCTCGGCCACGGGATGGGCAACTTTGTGCGTGAGTTCCCCGCACACTCCCGCCGGGTGGCCGCGCCGTACAGCGATCTCTATCCAGCGTTCTGCGACCACCCGCACAACGACTATCTCTTCGTGCTCTGCGAGCACGGTGTGCTAGGCCTCGGGCTGCTCCTCTGGCTCGGCGCGGTGTGGCTCAAGGTCTGTACGCTTAAGGCCACACGTGGGAGCCTGCTGCACCTGGGGGTGTTGGCAGGCGCCGTGGGGGTGGCGGTGCATGCCGTCTGGAACATGCCGTCGGTCATCCAGTCCACCATCTTCACCGCCGGTTGTCTCCTGGGGCTCACGGCCGTCCCGGGCTCTTCAGCAGAAGCGACTGGCAGGCCTGCCGACACCGGAGACACCGCGGTGGAAAGCGGGGAACATCGCCCGCTCGCGCTGGCGGCCGGCCTGGTGATCGCGCTCCTCGTGGCCTACCGGCCAGCCGTGCTCCTGACCGCGCAGGGGTATCTCAACGGCGCCCGTACCATGAAAGAAAAAAGACGGCATGCGCCCGCTGCGTACCTGGCGCGGCAGACCCTGAGGATTACGAACGCGCCCTGGCGGACCTCCTTCCTGCTAGGCGGCATCATGTACGGTCAAAGGTACTACGGCGAAGCGCTCAAGGCCTTCAAACAGGACGAACGCGAAAACCCATGGGGAGCGGATGCGATCCTGCACCAAGCCAAGGCGCTCAGGCAGATGGAGCGCTACGACGAGGCGGACGCCCAGTGCCGCCGCGCCCTTAAGCTGGTCCCTAACTATCCGGAAGCTGCCGTGACCATCGCCAGTCTGGCTTACTTCAGGGCTAACAAAGAACGCCGGGCAGGCTATCCAGAGAACATGCAGCTGCATCTGCGCCGTGCCCGGATTTGGCTAACCTACGCACTGCGGTTCTTTCCCAAGCACGCCGAAGCGCTCAAGCTCTCAGGGTTCGTGGAAGTCATGGACATGCGCTGGCTTGCAGCCAAGGAAGCCTGGGAGCGATACCTCAAGATCAAGCCTGCCGACGCCGATATGCGCCACAAGCTTCAAACCCTGCTCGCAGACCTGCCGCGGCTGCTCAGGGGCGGGAAGCCGAAATGACCGCTGCCGGAGAGGTGAAGGGCATCAAAGGCTGGCCCACGGCGGAGCGGCCGCGTGAAAAGCTGCTGGCGAAAGGCCCTCTCGCGCTGGGCGAGGCTGAACTCCTGGCCATCCTGCTGCGCACCGGAACGAGGGGCAAAACCGCCGTCCAGCTCGGCATGGAGCTGCTGAAACGGTACGGGACCCTCAAGAGCCTCTCCGCGCGGCTCCCCCAGGAATTAAGGCAGCCCGGTTTGGGACAAGCGAAAGCGGCGACGGTGGTGGCAGCACTAGAGCTGGGCCGGCGCCTTGCCAGCGAGCGCGACCGCCCCCGGGCCCAGTTCCGCGCCTCCGCTGACGTGGCGGCGCACTTCATGCCGCAGATGCGTGACTTCAAGCGGGAAACGTTCAAGATTGCCATGCTGGACTCAACCCACCGGCTCATCAAGGCTAAAACCCTGACGGTGGGCACGCTCAATCTCGCGCTCGTGCACCCACGGGAGGTGTTCCGGGAAGCAGTGGTCGAAAGCGCGGCGGGGCTTGTCTTGCTTCACAACCATCCCAGCGGGGATCCTGCGCCCAGCGAAGAGGACGTCAAACTCACGAGCCAGCTCGTGCGCGCGGGCGAGGCGCTAGGCATCCCAGTCCTGGATCACGTCATCATCGGGGCGGACCGCTACTTCAGCTTCGCGGATACCCGAACGTTGAAATCATGAGCCGTGGGGGGTTTGCGCTTCTCTCTCACCCGGCCTATCTAAAACATCTCGCCGGCCCAAGACACCCCGAGCGGCCGCAACGGCTGATCGCGATCGCGGAGGCCCTCAAGGCCTCGGGGGTGTGGGATCAGGCCACTCACCTCACGCCTCGCGAGGCCACCGAAGAGGAGCTCGCCTTATGTCATACGCCGGAGCACATCACCCAGGTGCGCGAGGCTTGTGCCTCGGGGCGGTTCTTGGATCCCGACACCAGGGCGTGCCGGGAATCCTGGGAGGCAGCTCGCCTCGCGGTGGGCGCAGGGCTCACCGCAGCGGACGCACTGGTCTCAGGAAGCGTGAAGCGCGCCTTCTGTCTGGTGCGCCCGCCCGGCCACCATGCGGAATCGCAGCGGTCGATGGGGTTCTGCCTGTTCAACAACATCGCCATTGCCGCGCGGTATCTTCAGCGCCGGCACGGCGTCAAGCGTATCGCGATCGTGGATTTCGATGTGCACCACGGAAACGGGACTCAGGAGATTTTCTATCACGAGGGCAGCGTCATGTACTGTTCAACCCACCAGTACGGTCCGAACCCGCTGAATCCAGCCCTGCCGTTCTACCCGGGCACCGGCAGCGAAGACGAGATGGGACGTGACGACGGTGCCTACACCACCATCAACGTGCCGATGCCGCCAGAGACGGGGTCCGACATGTTCACGTGGGCGTATCAGGAGCACATCGCGCCGAAGCTTGACCAGTTCAAGCCGGAGATGCTGCTCATCTCCGCAGGGTTCGATGCCCACCGTGATGACCCGCTGGCCTCCCTGAACCTCTCGGCGGAGGACTTCGGGGCTCTCACCGGACTGCTCGTGGACATCGCGAACCGCAACTGCCAGGGCAGGGTCCTCTCCCTGTTAGAGGGCGGCTATCACCTTCAGGCCCTCGCCGCCTCGGCCACCGCCCACGCTAAAGCCCTCGCCGCTAGCGCTTCGGGGTCACCGTCAGGCTGAGCCGGTGCAGGGAGGTGAACGACGGCAGCCGCTCCACGGCGTAATCCAGCCGGAAGGCCGGCAGCCTGACCCCCAGCCCCCCGGTGTACACATCGTGCCGGGCGGCGGCCCCGCGCGTGAGCGAACGAAAACCCAGCCGTACCGCCACCACCCCGGCGTAGCTGTACTCGGCTCCGACCGCAAATCCCGAAGCGGCTTCTTGAATCCGCGTCAGGTACTCCACCAGCACAAGGAGGCGGTGCGGCGCGAGCGGGGGTTTCAGCACCGGGGCGCTCACGCTCCTCATGGTCCCGAACCGGGGCCCCGTCCGGTCAATGTGCACCTGATAGGCTAAGCCAAACCGGAGCAGGGACGGGAGCGCGGCGCTGTCCTCCTCCAGCTTCAAGCGCCCACCCAGATGCTGCGCAGCGGCCCCCAGCGCCAGGCCCACCGCCGGCACTTCCAGGCGCGCACCTGCATCAGCCGCGATCTCCGTGCTGGAAATTTCCTCAATCAGCTCGGTGCGCAACGCCTTTGCGCTCGCCCCAACGGATAGGGCGGTGCGGGGGAACCGGTAGCCCACCCCTGCCTGGCCCAGCAGGTCTCGCTGCGCGCTGACCTCGCTGATCCCACCAGTCGGATCCAGCCGCTCGACAGTGCCGGCGCTGTAGAATGCCGCACCCACGGCGATTCCGAATCCCCTGAACGGCGCGCCGAGGAGTGCGCTCACGAATGTGTCCCCGGCGAATCCAGCGTGGTACATGGCAGAGAACTCTGCCTGATCCACGGTGCTAAGCCCCGCAGGGTTGTAACCCAGCGATTCGATGCTGCCGCCTTCCCCGGCGTACGCTTCGCCGAGCGCCGCGGGCCGTGCGGACAGCGGCTGCAACAGGGTCCCTCCGGCAGCCGTCCCCACATCCGCTGCCGCTGGCTTCGCCCCCATGCACGCGAGGATCAGAACCAGGTACACCAACCGCGGCAGTGGGTTCGCGTCTCTACTGGTTTTCATCTGCGGATGACTACCACGCGTTTGATCGCCTTCAGTCCACCGCCGGTGACCCGGACCGCGTACACGCCCGAAGCCACCTGCTCCCCCGCCGCATTGCGGCCGTCCCAGCTCCCTCTCCAGACCGACTGACGCACAACTGGCGGGCTCAACGTGAACTCGCGGATCAGCTCCCCGCGCATGGTGAGAACCTGCACGCGGACCGTGCCGGATTGCGCCGGGTGCGCTAGGATGTCAATGGTTTCTCCTTTCAGGATATTCAGAACACCCCCGCCGGGGCCGCGGACCAGCACGTTGCCCGCCTTCCGTGGTTCAAGCCGCTCCACCGTTTCGTCGTACCGGAACAACTTGGTGTAGGTTCCGGCCCAAGGGTCCAGTGGCCCCGAGGTCACCGTCCCGGCGACCCAGATGGAACCTTCCCGGTTCATGTCAATCCCCCGCCCTTCCAAACTGCTGCCGGTGAACTCCGTCACCGAGACGGTGATGGGGAATCCCGGCAACAGGGTGCCCTGCTCGTCAACGCCAAGAAACAGCAGCTCGGCCCTCCCGCCGGTCCAGGTGGCCCCCGTGGCGAAACAGCGGCGCTGGTCATCCACCACCATGGCGTACAGCGTAGAGTTGGCTCCCTGGAACGTAAGGGGACCCATCAGCCGAGTCCCGTCCGGGCTGAACTTCCAGATGGCATCCCTGGCGTCGCTCGCCCCCGCGACCCACAGGTTGCCGAAGCTGTCCCGCTTAAGCGCCCGCGGGTCATCGAGAGCCGCCGTGGCGGTGATCTGTTTCGGAAAGCCGGGAGCGAGCACCGCTTTGAGATCCGCGGGGCCCGTGCCCGGGAACGATTCATGGGTGTACTTGAACAGCCAGAGATCACCCTGCGACTCAGCCACGATCCAGGCGTTGCCGGCCCCGTCCACCGCGATCCCGCGCCCGGTGATGGATTGGGCCGAGCCGGTCCAGTACGTGGCCGTCACCTGATCGCCAAACAGCGCAGGGGACCCTCCCTGATTGAGCCGCGCCCGCCGGACAAAGAACAGGTGCTCCACGCCGTCCGCCGTGACCGACCCCGTGCAAAACGGCGTGCCGCTGTTCAGCGCGGCGATGGCAAAAGCGCGTTCATCCAACCCCAACCCAGCCAGCTCTTCGTGCACCGGTGGCTCTACAAAACCAGCTCCTATAAATCCTCCCCCGAAACTTTCAAACACCTCTCTGACCCACCAGACAGTCAAGTCGGCAGATCCTGTCCCCGTGGTGGTAAAGGCGAACAGGACATCCGGCTGCGTCGTGGTATACACCTGTGCGGCCACCGCCATCGCTGGCGGGCCCTCATCGCCATTCTCACGGTCATACACCGCGACCCTGAATGGTATGCCGTCGGTCTGGGTGCTCGTGGATTCCGTCACCGATCCACCAGTGTCCTTATACGTGCGCACATCCACCGGCCCGCCGGTCTTGGTGATCGTGTACACCTGCACCAGCACATCACGGCCAGTCACCGGGTTGGTCACATTCCCCGCGACCCAGACCCAGCCTTTGACATCAACCCCGAGCGCATTGGCGGTCTCTGACCCCGTGACGGAGTACGACCACGGAAAGCCGGGCGCCAGATTGAACGAAGCCGAGGCGAGCGCCGGGATAAGATACCACAGGAGCGCGTGCCATAGAAAAACCAGCCGGCGCGGCATGATCCTCACCAGCCAGCCGGCAGCTTCATCGTGCCCTGGACGGAGGGAAACAGGACGTAGCCGTTCGTTACCCCGAACTCGTACAGCTCCTTGGTGACCAGCACATCGTGCCGGCAGTACTCGATCAGCTTGGCGAGGTTGTGCTCCCTGAACAAGCGCACCGCCTCCACGCCGTCGGCCAGCTTCCCCTTGCCGAGCGTCGCGCGAGCGAGATCATCCAGCCTGACCCGGCGCTTGAGGATCGCGTGCACGTGCTCCAGCAGATCAAGCGTGGGCAGCCGGTCCAGGTCCGCGCGGGGCACGTAGGCGGACAGCACCTCGTAATCGAAGCTTTTCACGTTAAACCCAACGATGAGGCGAGCGCGGCGCAGCTCGTCATAGAGAGCTTGTGCCTCGTGCTCCAGGTATTCACGGAATGAGCCAGATTCCAGATCGTAGATAACCCCTACGGACATACGCATCTCGCGTTTATGGTCCCACCCGCCAACTTCCTCAGCGAGCTTCTGCGTCTCCAGGTCGAAGATGACCGTGTGCCCCTCCCCCCTCTCCCTTATTCCCTCTCCCCCCGATGGGGGGGTGAGTGGTCGCGAAGCGACCGAGGGACGAACGCCTTTGAGGGCCGAGGAGCGAGGCTTTGCGAGTGAACGAGGCCCCAAAGGCTGATGAGGGTTAGGGTGAGGGGGGAGGTCGTCTGCGGGGCGAGTCCCCGAGCCCGGGATAAAAGGAGAGGGGGCATCGTGAGCCGTGGGCTGTGCGGTGGAGGTGAAGGCATGCGCGAGCGCTAGAGCACCCGCCTTGTCCAACGGCGCGTTACGGCTGCCACACTTGGGACTGTGGATGCACGAAGGACACCCAGCCTCGCACGGGCACGCGGCCAAGTGCGCCGCCACCTTCGTGAGCAGCTCCAGGTAGATATCGTAGGCGTGCCGTGCCAGCCCAACCCCCCCCGGCACGCCGTCATAGATAAATATTGAAGCGGTCCCGGTGTGTGGGTGATGCGGCGTGGAGATCCCTCCGAGGTCCCAGCGGTCGCACAATGCGAAGAGTGGAAAGAGCGCAATCGAGACATGCTCCAGCGCGTGCAAGGCCCCTTGAAGACTTCGACCTGGAGTCTTCACGACCTGCTGCAGGGCATACGGCACGACGAGCCATACCGCCTGGGTCTCGAACTCCTGCGGTGGCAACGAAAGCGCATGCTCGCTCAGCGTCCCGCCGCCGCGCACCAGCTTGCGTTCGTATCCAACCACGCGGCTGGTCACTCGGACCTCGCCCCACGCCAGCCGGCCGGGCTCGAACTCTCGCTCGCCGAGCTGCCTGAGCACCGTGGTCTCCTCATTCGTGATGGCCTGGGTGTAATAGTCAACGGTGACGGCCCGCACGGTCACCCGGCGCGCGTCCTGATTGAGGTGCGTGGTCTCGAACGTGGACCCCGCGTGGAGATAGATCGCCCGCGGGTGACACTCCTTGAAGACACGGAACCCGTCCACCGTGCCCAGGGCCTTGCCATCTTCCTCCTCGATCAGAAAGGACTCCCCAACGGAGCGAATGTTCACATGCCGTTGCGGGCTTTTAAGCGACGTAAACCAGCGGCGCTCCGCCGCAGCTTCCAGCAGGCGGCCTGAAGCTTTCAGCTCCTCCACACGCGGAAGCAGCGAAGGTCCAAAGAACGCCTCATCCGTGGGGACCAGTGGCAGCTCCGCCGCCGCACAGACCAGGTGCGCCTTCAGGATCGCGGGGTTCGCCTCGTCCAGCAGCAACCGCTCGGGCGGCTGGTTGAAAAACTCTAACGGGTGGGCCAAGTAATACAGGTCCAACGCGTCCTCCATACCAATCAGCGCGATCAGCGCAGCTTTGGAACCCCGCCCCACCCGGCCGGCCCGCTGCCAGGTCGAAAGCATGGTGCCCGGAAAGCCGACCAGCAGGCAGGCATCCAGGCCTCCGATGTCGATCCCAAGCTCCAGCGCGGATGTCGTGATGATACCGGAGAGCTCGTCCCGCGTGAGCGCGCGCTCCAGCGCCCGCCGCTCCTCGGGCAAGTAGCCGGCACGGTAGGCCTTCACTTGACCCGCCAGGTCTGGTGCCCGTTCGGCGAGCCACAGCGAGAGCAGCTCCGTGATTTTTCTCGCTTTGGTGAAGGTGATCGTCTTCAGGCCCGCCCGCAGGACACACTCCATGAGCTCGCACGTTTCGGTATAGGCGTTAGCGCGTGGCTTGATAAGCGCGAAGAAGCGCGGGGCCGCCGGGGCCCCACTGTCAGCGATGACCGTGAATGTTTCGCCGGTGAGCCTCCTCAGAAACTCATCGGGGTTGCACAACGTGGCGGAGGTCACGATAAATTGCGGCGTGGCTCCGTAGTGCGCGCACACGCGCTTCAGCCGCCGCAGGATCCCCGAGACGTGTGACCCAAAGACCCCACGGTACGTATGCGCCTCATCCAGGATGACGTATCGCAGCTTGCTTAAGAACCCCGCCCACGCCGAGTGGAAGGCCAGCACCGAGCGGTGCACCATGTCAGGATTGGACAGCACCAGCGCTGGTGGGGCGGACCGGATCCGGGTCCGGGCGGCGGAGGGCGTGTCCCCGTCGTAGAGCGCCGCTGAAAGCCTTGCGGTCGCAGGGAGGTGCGCACCCAGCTCCTCCACAAGCCGGCGCTGGTCCTGCGCGAGCGCCTTGAGCGGGGCGAGGTACAAGGCATGCGCGTCGTCGCCCTCAAGCCGCCGCTCCCAGAGGGAAAGGAGGTAGATGAAGCTTTTGCCAGAGGCGGTCGGCGTCGTGATGGCAACGTGCACCCCATCCCGGATGGCCCGGATGGCCTGGGCCTGGTGAGTGTAGAGTTTATGGATCCCTTTGTGCCTGAGCAACAACAGTAACGCTGGAGGCAACGGCAAGGACTCGAACTGGGGCTCCCGGGCAGCGTACCGTTCGACGTGCACGAGCCGGCCACGCCATTCCGCGCTACAGCGCAAGTGCTGGATCAGTTCCTCCGCCACCGAGGTCTTCGCCATCTATGCCTTCGTATCCTATCATCAGCCTTTGGGGCCTCTTCTCGCTATGCGGCCTTTTCACCCCTTTAGGCTACTTGCAAAGGCGTGCTGCGAGAGAGTATGAATACGTAAGGGAGATATGAACGCCATGCTGTCTTTGCTCGTGGCTGTGTCTCTGGCCTCGGCTTCGGAACTGCTCGGTCCCATCCACCACCTGCAGGGCAAACACATCGGTGAGGGCGAAGCGCTCATGTGGGAGATCGAATACTTTGGCGCAGAGGGGCACGCGGTCGTGGATGAGACCGGCGGTCATTTTTATCATGACCGGTGCTGCGGCGGAGTGCAGACCGACAACCCTCGCTGGATCTATCCGCAACCCACGTGGGACACGTACCCGATGTACTACACTGGCACGACGATGCGCTATACGCTCACCCTCACGAACACGGGGGAGGCCAGCTACACCAACCTGCGCGTGGTGGTGATCCAGGAATATCTCAACACCGACGGCGATTGGGGTGAGTGGATCGGGCCGGACGCCACCAAGGACTGGAACCTCGAAGAGCTACGCGCTGGCCAGAGCGTGGTCTGGGAAGGTACGCTTGACATTCCACCAGGCGCCCATGGCGGGCTTTCTCGGACACACCTGCAGGTCCAGCGCGCAACGTTAGATCAACGAGAGACTGGGGACGTGATCATTGACGACACAAAAGTTGTCATCTGGTGTCCCCTACAGATGAAGCCTCTTCCCGAAACCGGGCCGACCAACTAACCCCTCGCTGACCACCACACCCATCCCGTTTGAGCTGAAGCTCATTCGTGGAGCCCCCATGGCCTGGGGCGTGGGCGCCCTCGGACTGGGGATCTTCCTCAATAATGCCGTCCCCGCTCCTGGATGGCTCCTCGGAATTGTCGCTGCTCTCGCAGCTCTTCTCGCCTGGGCAGCCCGCACGCGGTGCGAGCTCATCGCGTGGCTCTTCGCCTTTCTCGCGGCCGGGGCCATCGGGGCGCTACGATTCGCCGCACTTCACCAGCCACTTCCCCCCGACCACCTCGCGTCTCTCCCGCTACCCTTCAAGGGCACCGTGATCGAGGGCACCATCGCTGGAGCTCCCAGAGTGTATCCAGCGCGCGGCACCACCACGGTCCTCCTCGCTGTCCGCACCGTGAAGGGGCCCACCCTGGCCGCTCAACCTGCACAGGGGCTGGTGCGGGTCACCCTGCACTGGACCGCCCTGGAGCTTGCGTATGGCGATCTCATCCGCATCGAGGGCACCCTGTTCGCACCCTCGCCCCCCACCAACCCTGGTCAATCCGACTACCGTACCACCCTCGCGCGCCGTGGCATCCACGCGCTTATGTCCACGTGGAATCCGGAAGATCTCTCGGTTCAAGCGAGGCGCCGGGGACATCCCCTCAAGCACCGCCTGCTCTACCTGCGGCGCTGGGCCACCGAGCGGCTGGCCGCGAGCGTGGGATCACCCGAGAGCGAGGTGCTGGGATCCATCGTGTTCGGATTCCGATCTGGCCTCTCGCCGGAGCTCCTGGAGTCCTTTCGGATCACCGGGCTCATGCACATTCTCGTGGCCTCAGGGATGAATGTCGGCCTACTGGCCTGGCTCTGCCTGGCACTCTTTAGTGCCCTGGGCCTCCCGCGGGTGCGCGCCGCACCGCTCACGCTGCCCATCCTAATCGCGTTTCTCCTGCTGTGCGGTGCTGATCCTCCGCTCACACGGGCCACCCTCATGTTCGGCTTGCTGGTCGGCGCGCAGGCACTCGGACGCGCCACTGCGCCGCTGAACGCTCTCGGCGCTGCCGCCGTCCTCATCCTGCTCGCCGAACCCTTGGCGCTGTGGGACCGCTCCTTCCAGTTCTCCTACGCGGCCACATTCGGTGTGATGGCGCTCGCGCCGTGGGTGGTCAAACGCCGAGGCCGATTACCGCGCTGGGTCGCCGAGGTGGTGGCATGTACGATTGCCGCCCAGCTCGCGCTGCTCCCACTGCTCGCAGACACCTTCGCCACCGTGCCGCTTCTGGGCGCGCTGGCCAATTTTTTTGTGACGCCACTCATGGGCCTCTTCCTCACCGGCGGTCTCGCCCTGCTGGCCCTGGGCTGGATCCCACTCCTGGGCCCAGCCTTGGGTGCAGCGCTCAAGCTCAGCCTGGCCGCAGTCCTCACCGTGGTGGACGCGTTTGCACGGGTTCCACTCGCTTCCGTGGTGGCGCCGCCCTTCTCTGTAGCGGCGCTGCTGGCCTATGTCGCGTGGACGAGCGGCGGGTTGCTCTGGCTCACGGCGCCTCGCGGTCCCCTCTGGCCAAAAATTCTCTGTTTGACTGGCGCCTTCGGCATGGCCTCGCTTCTCTGGCGGGCAGCCCTGACCCCTGCGCCGCGGGAACTCGCCATCACCTTCCTGGACGTGGGCCAGGGACTCGCCGCCGTGATCCGGCTGCCCTCGGGTCGGACCATCCTGTGGGACGCCGGCCGGCCGTTTGCGGGCAGCGCGGTGGTGGCTCCGTTTCTCAAATCCTTTGGCATCGGGCGGCTGGCCGCGGTGGTTCTCACCCACCCGCATCACGATCACGTCGGGGGGATGCCAACGGTGCTCCGCCAGCTCCCCACGGACACGGTCCTGCTTACCGGACACGGGTTCAATCGCACCAAAATGTTCACGGAGCTGCGCCGGCTGCTGCTCGCCGGACATGCGCCGTGCCGGCTCCTCTTTGACGGCGTCGAGCTCACCGGGGAACCTGGTGTGCGGCTTCTGTTCTTGCATCCGCCTCGCGGGTGGTTCCAGGACGCCCCCCATGCGCAGCTGAAAGACGAAAACTCCGCCGTGCTCGCGATCGAGTACAAGAACACGGCGGCCCTGCTCACCGGGGACATCAAGGCACGCAGCGAGCGCCGGTTGCAGAGCAGGCTCGACACCTTGCCCCCCGCACGCCTCTTGCAGGTTCCACACCACGGCAGCGTGTATGGCAGCACACGGGAATTCCTTGCAGCCGTGCGTCCACAACATGCGGTCGTGAGCGCAGGGGCGAACAACCGGTTCGGCCATCCGCACCCCGCAATCGTGATCCGGTATCGGGATCAGGGGGCCCGGCTGTGGCAGACAGCGCGGACCGGTGCCATCGTCGCCACCTCCGACGGCCACCACTGGTCCGTCGCGGCCAGCGCCACCAAAGGTGGCAACTAAAGCGCATATTGTGAGGTCTTGGGTCCCCCGATATAGTTTTAGAAAGGAGCGGTTCGTTTCATGAAACTTGGGATGCTCATCGTCTGCGCGCTCTCCCTCATCGCCTCAAGGCCCCAAGCTGGCTCAGGCGTTGCAGGAGCCGATATCCTCAAAATCCCGGTTGAAGCGCGGGGTTGGGGGCTTGGAACGGCCTACTCAGCCATCGCCGACGACGTCGGAGCCATGGCGTACAATCCGGCCGGATTGAGCTCCAGTGATATGCGTGAGGTGCGGCTCACGTACATGGGCCTGTTTGAGGGCACCAATCTTTGGTCTGTGCTGTTCTCATTCCCCGCGGGCCGCTGGGCCACCCTCGGCGGCATGATGATCGTCCGTACCCTCCCCACCATCGCCAACCAGGGAACGGACAATCGCCCGCTGCTGGGTCCCACGAGCGTGAACGCGAGCGATTCGGTGTTCGGTTTGTACGCTGCATTCAGGTTCAGCCACCTGCTGCCAGGGGTGCGGATCGTCTCCCCCCTGTCCATCGGGATGGGGATCAAGCAGGTCAACATGAACATCGCGGGATTCAAGGCCAATGCCACCGCGACAGATATTGGGCTTCTCCTCGCCCTGGATACGATTCACCTGGCCCTGGTCGGGCAGCATCTCGGCGGCGGGTACTCGTTCCCCGGCGCCCTTGAGGCCGACGCGCTGCCGCAGACGCTGCGCATCGCCTTCGCCGTCGTCGCGTATGAGGACGCCAGCAACTCCCTGATGTTAGCTCTTGAGGATGCCTCGTACATCGGCGTGTCCTCGAGACAGAAATTTGGCGATACGATCAAAACCGTCCGCGAAAGTTTGAACGTGCTGGGCATCGGCGCCGAGTACTGGCGGTTGAAGAAAATGAGCGTCCGGCTTGGCTATGTCCAACCATGGGGTTCCGGCTCGAACACCTTCACGAGCGGACGCGGCCTGGCGCTTGGCATCTCGTTCCGCTTCTTCACGACACGGATTTCGTACCAGATCGACGCCGCGTACCGGCCGCTCTCGCTGGGCTCCAAGCAGCAGGACGCCGTAGTCTTTTCACTCACCCTTCGCCTCTGACCCTCCTCCTCCCACTCCTCCTGCTGTGGAATCTGTGGCTCCTGCTGTTCTGGGTGGCCCGGTTCCACATCCAGCCTTCAGACCTGAGCAGCGCCTTCCGCCAGTACTTTCTCCAGGCGGATTTCTCCTGGGCGGCCCTTTTCGAAAACTGGATTCAATTTGGTCTAAGCGGCCTAGCCTTAGTCGGCACGCTGGTGTTAGCGAGGGCGGCGGGCCTAGCGCTCGCCCAGACACTCCGTGCCCAAAAGCTCTGCCGTGAGGAGCCGCTGCTCCCGCTGGCGTTCGGCCTCGGCCTGCTGGGCAGCGCAGTGTTGGGGTTAGGGCTGACCGGGCTCCTCGTCACCCCGCCGCGCCTCATCGCGGTCGCCCTGCTGACCGCGCTGGCAGTGATCAAGGGGAAATCTTTGTTGGCCCCCCCCTTCCGATTCGCAACCCCAAGCTGGCTCGCCAAGCTTTCGCCCATCACGTGGATCGCCCTCGCCCTCGCGTTCCTGATCACGGCCGTCGGCGTGCTCAACATCGAGATGGCCTGGGACGCGCTGACCTATCATCTGCGTATTCCCTCGTTTTACGTGTATCGCCACAAGATTTTCGACGTGTGGCACCACAAATGGAGTTATTTCCCGTCGCAGATCGAAATGCTCTACCTCTTCAGCCAGATCATTCAAGGTGACCTGCTGGCCCGCTTCCTGAACGCGGCATGCGGGATCCTCCTGCTTCTCTCCGTGCGCGATTTGGCACGGCGCCTGGGTACCACTGGCTTCTGGCCGGTGCTCCTGCTCGCCGCTTCACCTCTGTTTCTCATATTAAGTACGCGGGCCTACATCGACCTGGGATTCGCGTTCCTGCTCACGCTTTCGCTTGTCAACTTTCTTATCTGGTGGGAGCGTGGATCGTTGCCCGCCCTCGCCGCCAGCGGACTCTTGGCGGGGTGGGGCATGGGCAGCAAATACCTCGGCGTGCTGTTCCCCATCGCCATCCTGGCCGCGGCCATGCCCAAGCTTAAAGCGGCCAACGGCTGGCGGGCGGCGGCACTCTGGATCACTCTGGCTTCCCTTCCACTGGCGCCGTGGCTGGTCAAAAATTGGCTCTACACGGCCAACCCCATCTTTCCTTTCTTAAGCGGGGTCTTCGGCCAACCCACCGCCATACCTTCCGAGTGGCACCTAACGTTGTATGACCAACGAA
>CAZPLZ010000027.1:0-22647 GCA_964587525.1 uncultured bacterium
CATGTCGTGGCCGGGAATATGGGCGCACCGGGTGTCAAGATCGAGTACGCCGTGGTCGGTGAACCGGTCGGTACGGCTCATGAAATTATGGACGCCGCGCGGGACCAGAGTGTGCCCGGCGGCCAGGTTGTGATCAGTGAGAGCACGTACGAGAGGGTGAAGGACATCGTGGAGGTCAGGGAGCTGGAACCGCTTCACGTGCATGGCCGGTCCAGGCCCATGCGTGCATTTGATCTGGTGGGACTCAAGAAACCAGCGGTTCCAGAATCGGTCTGGCAAGTGTGAACGAAAAGAAAGGATTGCGCATCGGCCTTAGGTGGAGATTGACCGGCTGGCTGGTGCTCATGACCGGGGGCATCATGGCGGTTGTCGTGACCCAAGTGCGCCAGGAAATCAGCGATACCCTCGAGCATCAAATAAAGGAGCGTGGACTGGCGCTGGCGCGCAATCTGGCCGGGTCGTGCGTCGAGCCGATGCAGTTGCCTGAGGAGAGAACGCTGAGCCTGATGCTGCTGGTGAAGGAATATGTCCAGACAGGGGGCGGCTTAAGGGCCAGGAACCGGCTGCTTACACGCAAGGGGCTGGGGGCTCAGGTGTGGGAGTACGTGAAGCGGTTCGGACAGGAGGTTGAGACGAAAGGTTTAAGGAACGAGGGCGTGTTGTCCACCGTGGTGGTGGATGCGGCCGGTCAAATCGCAGCGTACGCCGATGCGGTGCAGGACCAGGCGCAGTGGTTTGAACAGATCGACCGTCTTTACCGGCCGGAGATCGAGACTGGGCTGGTGGGTCCCGGGGATGAGTTTAAAATCTGGAACAGCCGGGCACGGAACGGTATGTACCTGATCGCGGTGCCCATCCTGATCCAGCCCCTGTCAGGCGGCCAAGAGACTCAAGCCCAGTACTACGGATCGGTGTATCTCGCCATGAGCCAGGGGTTGGTGGAGCGCACGGTCGCACGGGCCGTAGCCTACCTGGTGCTGATGGCGGTCGGCCTGGCTGTCCTGGGCATGATCGTGGGCATCTTCATCGCCGCTGCGCTGACGAAACCCATCCGCCTGCTGCAGAGCGGGGTGCAAGCCATCGCGGCGGGGGATTTCAACAAGCGTATTTCCCTGAAGCGCTCGGATGAGATTGGCGAACTGACCGACGCCTTCAACGAGATGGCCAAGGGGCTTGCGGAGCGCGAAACGATGCGTGGCGCGTTTAGCTCTTACGTGTCCGCCGATCTGTTGACCGAGATTATCAAAAATCCTGATGTCATGAAACCAGGCGGAACCCGCAGGGTCGCAACGGTGATGTTTACCTACTTTGGCATTCATGATGAGCTGGCGGCGATGACCGAGAGGATGGATCCGGAGGCGCTGGTGCGCATCATCAATGACTATCTAGAACTTGAGGTGAGGCTGGTGACGGAGCACAAAGGATATCCCGACAAGTTCATCGGCGATGCGGTGGTGGCGGTCTGGGGAGTGCCGCTTGAAACTGCCGACCACGCGGAGAAGGCGGTGCGGTGCGCCGCAGCGATCAAGCAGGTGGTGGCCGAGCTCAATGAGCAGCGGGCCAGGCAAGGGTTGATAACCACGGAGATCTCCATCGGCGTCAACACGGGGCCGCTGGTTGTCGGCAGCATGGGGTCGGAGGGCAAGAAGCTTGACTATACGGTGATCGGTGAAAACGTCAACTTTGCGGCGCGCCTCGCCGGTGCGGGCGCAACGATCCACGGTGGGTCCATCTGGATCGGTGAGACCACGTACGAATTCGTCAAGAGCATGGCGCAGATCAAGGATCTCGGGCCGATGGAGTTCAAAGGGTTAGGCGCCCGGCCAGTAAAAGAAGTGTTGGGGGTCAAGGAGAATTGATATAATGCTTTGGAGAAGGATGGCCAATGAGCGACGGTACACAGCTCCACGCTAAATTAGGCGGCCTGGGTTATTCCCAGGAAGATTGCGCCCGCCTGGAAGAGCAGATCGAACGCGTGCGTGAACTTAAAAGCGTGCGGCGAGCCGTGCTGCTCGTGCACAATTACCAGCGTCCGGAAATCTTCGAGGTGGCCGATGCTATCGGGGACTCACTGGGGCTCTCTCAGCGCGCGGCTGAGATCGAAGGTGAGGTGATCCTCTTTGCCGGGGTCCACTTCATGGCGGAGACAGCCAAGATCCTGAACCCGTCTAAAACAGTCCTGCTGCCCAACATGGCGGCGGGGTGCTCGCTCGCCGATACCGCGGACGCCCCAGGCCTGGAGGAAAGAGTCCAGGAGCTTAAGAAGCAATACCCGGATCTGGCCGTGGTCAGCTATGTCAACACCACCGCGGATGTGAAGGCGTTGTCTGATGTGACCTGCACCTCGTCCAACGCGGTCGCCATTGTCAACTCCCTGCCGAGCCAGCACATTCTGTTCGTTCCGGACAAGAACCTGGCGGCGCATGTCCAGAAGTACACGGACAAGGTCATCATTCCCTGGGAGGGGAACTGTTACGTCCACCAGCAGGTCACACCGGAGGCGGTCTCCAGCATGAAATCTCAGCACCCGGACGCCAAGCTCATCGTGCACCCCGAGTGCCGGCCGGATGTGATGGATCTGGCCGACGCGGTGCTCTCCACGGAAGGCATGATCCGGTACGCCCGCGAGAGCGACGCTGAGAAATTCATCGTGGTCACTGAGTGTGGGTTGTCCGACCGTCTCTACATGGAGCTGCCGCACAAAACGTTCTACCGGGCCTGTCAGCTCTGCCGGTTCATGAAGGCAAACCGGATGGAGGACATTGTGAACTCGCTTGAGAAGCTCCAGTTCAAGATCACCATGCCTGAGGATGTGCGCCTGCGCGCCGAGACGGCGGTTCGCCGGATGCTCGAGCTGAGTACACCCGCTTCGACTGCGCCCCGGCCTGACCGGCGCCTGCCGGCTCTCGTCAGTTAATTGGTGACGACCGAAGCCGAAGTGCTCAAGGCCCTTGCGGCTGTCAAGGATCCTGATCTGCGTCGGGACATCGTGTCGCTGGGGTTTGTCAAGAACCTGACGATCAATGGCGGGGCGGTGTCGTTCGCCATCGAACTCACCACCCCAGCGTGCCCGGTCAAGGACCAGTTGCAGGAGGAGGCGGTCAAGGCGGTGAGCGTCCTCCCGGGGGTGGAGCGGGTGGACGTGGCGATGGAGGCGCGGGTACGAGCGATGGGCGCCACGGCCCGGCCCGGGTTTCTGCCGGGCGTGAAGAACGTAATTCCCATCGCTAGCGGGAAGGGGGGCGTGGGGAAGTCTACGGTCAGCGCCAATCTGGCCCTGGCGCTTGCGATGAGCGGAGCCCGGGTCGGACTCATGGACCTCGATGTCTACGGCCCAAGCATCCCGGTCATCATGGGGGTCAAGGAGGGGCCGCAGATGGATGGGGACAAACTCATCCCGCCGGTGGTGAACGGTGTGAAGGTGATGTCCATGGCGTTTTTCATGAAGGAGGGCGAGGCAACGATCTGGCGTGGGCCGATGCTCCACAAGGTGGTTGAACAGTTCCTGAGCCAGGTGGTGTGGGGAGAGCTGGATTACCTGATCGTGGATTTTCCACCGGGCACTGGCGACGTCCAACTCAGCCTCTGCCAGCTCATTCCGCTGACGGGCGCGGTGATTGTGTCCACGCCGCAGGACGTGGCGCTCAACGTGGCGCAGAAGGCCATCATCATGTTCGAGCGGCTGCGGTGCCCGGTGCTGGGCCTCATCGAGAACATGAGCTATTTCCTCTGTCCGCACTGTGAGCACCGGGAAGATATCTTCGGGAGCGGTGGCGCGAAACTCGCGGCGGAAAAAGCGAACCTGCCTTTCCTGGGCGAGATCCCGCTGGCCACGCCCATACGGGAGACCTCCGATGAGGGCACGCCCATCGTGTTTACGAAGCCGGAGTCGCCGCTCGCCAAGGCGTTTTTCACGATCGCCCGGAACATGGCGGCGCAGGTCAGCATCCGCAACATGAAGCCTGAACTCTCGCAAGAGATCAAGGTCAGTTTTTAATAATAATGATGACCTCGCGTGTTCCGGCTCCGACGGAAATCAAGCGGGCCAACGAGCACGACATCGAGGTGGTGTGGGCGGACGGGCATCACAGCGTGTTGATCGCGCGGGAGCTGCGGCTGGCCTGCCCGTGTGCCGCGTGCCTGGACGAGCTGACCGGGCAAAAGTTGCTCAACCTGGCCCACATTCCACAGGATGTGCGGCCCCTTCAGATCAGCCTGGTGGGGCGGTATGCGGTCCACGTGCAGTGGAGTGACGGCCACTCGACAGGGATTTATTCCTTTGAAAAACTTAGAAGCCTGTGCCCGTGCGCGACGTGCCGCTCTGCAGCGGTGACGGCTGGAGGAAATCCATGACACCGATTGAGACAACCCAGGAGCCTAGAGTGTCTAAGCATCTGCGTATCGATCAGGCCCGGCTGGACAACGTGACCCGCGGGCCACTACCTGCCTCGCGGAAAATTTATGTCTCCGGCACCCTCCATCCGGACATCCGGGTGCCTCAACGCGAGATCGCCCAATCGCCCACAAAGCGGCATACCCCGCAAGCGATACGCGGGCTGGCTGAGCCGGAAGCGGTTCCAAATCCGCCGGTGGTGGTGTATGACACCAGCGGCCCCTACACCGATCCAGACGTCACCATTAACCTGCGCAACGGGATTGCGCCCCTCCGGCACACGTGGATCACCAGGCGCGACGACGTGGAGGAGCTGCCCGGAATCTCCTCCGCGTATGGCCGGCAACGGCTGGCCGACCGCAATCTGGACGCGGTGCGCTTTGGCCACCTCCGCAAGCCGCTGAAGGCCAAGCTCGGCCGGAACGTGTCGCAGATGCATTATGCCCGCCGTGGCCTCATCACGCCCGAGATGGAATTCATCGCCATCCGCGAGAACCAGCGTCTGGAGAGCACGTATGCTGCCCAGCATCCCGGGAACTCCTGGGGCGCCGCCACCCCGTTACGCATCACCCCGGAGTTTGTACGCGACGAGGTGGCCCGCGGCCGGGCGGTGATCACGGCTAACATCAACCACCCAGAGTTGGAACCGATGATCATCGGGCGCAGTTTCCTAGTAAAGATCAACGCCAACATTGGCAATTCTGCGGTGACTTCTGGAATTGAAGAGGAAGTCGAGAAGATGGTGTGGGCCACCCGGTGGGGTACCGACACGGTCATGGATCTTTCCACAGGCAAGAACATCCACGAGACCCGGGAGTGGATCCTGCGCAACAGCCCGGTGCCCATCGGGACGGTGCCCATCTACCAGGCGCTGGAGAAGATCGGCGGGAAAGCTGAAGAGCTGACGTGGGAGGTCTATCGTGACACCTTGATCGAACAAGCGGAGCAGGGCGTGGACTACTTCACGGTGCACGCCGGCGTCCTGCTGCGGTATGTCCCGCTGACGGCCAACCGCTTAACCGGCATCGTGTCCCGGGGCGGCGCCATCATGGCCAAGTGGTGCCTTGCACACCACCAGGAGAGTTTCCTGTACACGCACTTTGAGGAGATCTGCGAGATCATGAAGGCGTACGATGTCACCTTCAGTCTGGGAGATGGGCTCCGGCCCGGCTGCATCGCGGACGCCAACGACGAAGCCCAGTTCGCGGAGCTTACGACGCTGGGCGAGCTGACCACGATTGCCTGGAAGCACGAGGTCCAGACCATGATCGAGGGCCCTGGCCACATTCCCATGCAGATGATTCACGTGAACATGACCAGGGAGCTCGAAGAATGCTTCGAGGCGCCGTTCTACACGCTGGGGCCGTTGACCACCGACATCGCGCCGGGGTACGACCACATCACGAGTGCCATCGGTGCGGCCATGATCGGCTGGTACGGGTGCGCCATGCTCTGTTACGTCACGCCGAAGGAGCACTTAGGATTGCCTAACCGCGAGGATGTCAAGGACGGGGTCATCACCTACAAGATCGCTGCACATGCAGCGGACCTGGCCAAGGGCCACCCGGGCGCCCAGGCCCGTGACAACGCGCTCTCCCAAGCCCGGTTCGAGTTCCGCTGGGAGGACCAGTTCAATCTGGCGCTGGATCCTGAGCGGGCCCGGGCCTTTCACGATGAAACGCTTCCCGCGGAGAGCGCCAAACTTGCGCACTTCTGCTCGATGTGCGGCCCGCACTTCTGCTCCATGAAAATCACCGAGGACGTTCGCGCGTACGCCGAGTCACTGGGCGTGACAGCTGAGAAGGCGCTTCAGAAGGGGATGGAGGCCAAGTCGGCTGAGTTTAGCCAGGCCGGTGGCCACCTCTATCAGAAGGTCTGATCTTTCCGTGAGTGAACAGCCGCGCTCGGCGCTTTCGATCCAGCCTATGATCGAAGACGGCAAGCCTGACCGGATGGCGGAAATCGTCAGGGAAGTCCTCCAGTTCATGGGTGAGAATCCGTCCCGCGAAGGCCTGGTACGGACGCCGCAACGGGTGGCCAAAGCCTGGCGGGAGCTGACCGTCGGGTACGAGGTGGACGTGGACAAGCTCATCAACGGCGCCCTGTTTAGGGCGCCGGACTCCGAGATGGTCGTCGTCGCCGATATCCAGTTCTACTCCCTGTGTGAGCACCACCTCCTGCCGTTTTTCGGGAAGTGCCATGTGGCGTACATCCCGGATGGCAGGATCATCGGGCTGTCCAAGATTCCCCGGCTGGTGGACGCGTTCGCGAGGCGCTTGCAGGTGCAGGAACACCTCACGTCTCAGATCGCCAACACCTTGGAGAAGGTGCTCGCCCCGCAGGGTGTGGGGGTGGTGCTCGAGGCGCGGCATCTGTGCATGGAGATGCGCGGGCCCAAAAGTTTGAATTCGCCCACCAAGACCAGCGCCATGCGCGGCTCTTTCCGCACGGATGCGCGCACGCGCAAGGAGTTCCTGGACCTCATCAGCAGTCCGCTGAGGTAGCAACCTCTTAAGCGGGATGACAGGCCATCAATACCTCGGGTGGGTGTCGCATGACCTGATCACCTATTCCCGGTTTAAGCCTCTCCAGGTTGAGTTTCCCGAGCTCGCTGGCAAAGTCGAAGGTTGTGACGCCGCGCTGGTAACCACCTGCCTGGGGCGGTGGTTCCCGTTCGGGGCCGCGGTGATCTTCGTGTACAAGATCGCGGATGAGCTGTCGTTCACGCAGATCATGGCGGAACGAGACCGCCTGTACCACCTCGTCCCCAAGCCTGGACATCTGGACGTCTTCGAATTCTACGGGGCCCTGGTGCTGGTGTTCGAAAAGCCGCTTTCGCCCGCCAAGCGGGAAGAGCTCATCAGAGCGCGCAGAACGTCGCTGCTGGGACGTTGCGCGGTGGACATCTACGCGGTGGAGCTGAGTGCCGGCACGGTCTGGAGCGATCAGGTGCCCTGGCTCATGCGCGCGTATCTTGAGCCCATGAATGAGGCCCTCGGGCACAGAGGAGACTCGCCCCCCCTGCCGCCGGTGGAACCCGGCATGGGGCAGCGGGGAAGGGGTGCGCCGGTCTCCGTCGCCGGGATCGGATTGATTACGCTGATGGTGGCCATCCATCTTGGCGTGCATCTGGATCACGACGAGTCGTTTCTTCTGCGACTATTCCGGAGCGGCGCGAACCATACGCACCTGGTGAGTGAGGGAGAGCGTTGGAGACTGATCTCTTCCATTTACCTTCATGCTAGCTGGCCGCACCTCTTCTTCAATATGCTGTTCCTCTTTGAATTCGTGCGTGGGGTCGAGGTGCTGTTCGGAGGGTCATGGGCGATCGTGCTCTTCGTCCTGACGGGAATTGCCGGGAACCTTTTGCAAAACGCGATCCATCCGACCGCGTGCGGCGTGGGGGCGTCGGGCGCGGTGTTCGGGCTGGCCGGTGTGATGGTGGGCGTGTATATCACGAGGAAACAGCACCTCACGGCGCGCTACCGAGCCTATCTGTTCATGGCGGTTCTCTGGGCACTCTGGACGTGGTATAAGACCTTCAAATATTTTGATCCCAACGATCCTATCGCCCATTGGGCCCATGTGGGCGGATTTCTCGCCGGTATCGTGGTTGGCCTGGTGCTTCCATTCAAGGCGGAATCGAAAAGCCCCTGGGGAGGTAGGTGGATGGGAACGGCAGCGGTCACGGCAACTGTCTGGTCGGCCGTCATGGTGGGGGTGCGATGGGATTGGATGCCCGATAACTACACCTCGGTGCATGACCCACATGTTCGCGCCACGTATCAATATCCCGTTAGCTGGTTCAGGTATTCGGAAAAAAACAGACGGACGGTGGTGCTGAACAGTGGCCTGGGCAGTGCGGTCATGCTAGAGCAACACACCCAGCAGATCGGCGGCCTCTTCCAGAAGCCAGAAGATGAGGTTCGAGACCTGTTCGAGGAATATTACCGGAAGGTGTACGACAAGAGATGGGTCGGGAGAATATCAGAACGGGATTTCAAAATCGTGACCTTTGAAAGTTCAACTATTCCCTTCGCTGGCGGCAAGGGAATTAGCCTTCGGTTCCGCTCTCGCCTCACATGGTACGGCTCGATTTTTTCTTCCACGGTAACGAGAGAGTTCGTTGACGAGGCCATCTATCTTCCCTTGAGCTCGGGGTATCTTCGGGTGGCGTTTCACCGGCCGGCTGAGGATGCCTGGTATTACCAGGCTATCTTTTCCCGGATCCGGAAGTCAGTGGTCTCGTTGGATACGCCGGCCGAAAAGATTGATCCGGTGCGGGAAGTAGAATAGTCTTCATGCCCTGGCCTAACCGGGAAGACCAACTGCGCCGCCTCCTGCCTCGTCTCAAGGGGACGAGCCCGGTGCTGGACCTGGGGTGTGGTGAAGGGCTTCTCTTGGACCTGTTGAAAGAAACTGGCGAGCGCGGGGAAGGGGTCGAGCGTCAAGGACGTTACGCGAAGGCGGGACGCGCCCGCGGGCTGACCATTCACCGGGCCGACGTGCTGGCGTTCCTCAAGCGAGCCCTCCCAAGCCGGTACGGTGCCGTGGTGGCTTCACATATCCTGGAGCACCTGCCCCCCCCTCGGGTGCCGGAGATGCTCGCTGCCTGCTCGAGGGTACTCCGGCCAGGTGGCACCCTGCTGATCTTGACGCCGAATCCGCGCAACATCGGGGTGATCACCCAGACCTTCTGGGGTGACTTGGAGCACACGCGGCCGTATGCCCTTCACCTTCTGACTCGGTTGGTTGAGCAAGCTGGGCTACGGATCGTGGAGGCGGGGGATGATCCGTACACGCGCCAGCCTGGCTGGTTGCACCGCCCGCTGAACTGGCTGCGGAGGCTCCTGGTGGGGAACTACTGGCCCGGCGCCGACCTGTTGCTGCTTGCCGAAAAACTTCATCGTTGACTTCTTTTTTTGAATTGCTTGACGTACGGTGCACCCGTGCCGGACACCAGCCATACCTGGGCTAAGGCTGCCTTCATGAGTATGTGGCACGAACAAGTTCATGCCTTGACCGGTCCTCGGAGGTTTGCTAGGGTAGGCGCGGTTTGTTGATGATGAAGCAACTGCTCGCTTTTCTCTTCCTGGCTAGCGTCCCCGTCAGTGCGTATGGTGATGATGATTTATCGCAGGATTTAGTTCGACCGCTTGAGCGATTGGCGCAGGGGATACGCTCGCTTTCTTTCGTCGAAGATGTTCGTTGGGAAAATTCATGGAAAGGGAAGCCTCCGAAGATACAGCACTATACAACCCATGTTCATTTTAGGCGTGATCTTGGAAAGCTTAGACGCGAAGGTAAACGCCCTTTATCTGATCTTCAGGGCCAACCCCAGCTCGCGCGGGCCGCCAAGAATGAGAAACATGTGATGGTTGCAGTGACTGCAGGTTCGGAGCCGATCTCGTTATTCAAATTGCATCAAACGTTTCGTGGGGCGAAAGTGACTGTTCGCCGCGAAGGGAGAACAACAGTTGCCGAGGTCAAGAAACCTCAAAAAAAGAAACAATCACCACTGTTCAAGGTCATCTTCAACCGTGATCGTCTTCCTGTCAAATTATTGACGTTTGGTGTCCAACATAAGGTTTTGGATGAAATTACTGTTCAATGGCAACGGCATGGGAAGCATTGGTTTCCATCCACGATCGTGACCGTCTATCACAGCCAACAAAACACTCTCACAGAGACCACAAGATATCGATCGGTTGTCATCAATCCGGTGCTATCGGCGACCTTGTTTGAAAGTCCATGAGCATGTCGCGTCGCTCTTTAATAGTGTTGGTGCTCATGTGTCTCGGGGGGAACGCATGGGCGCCACCGCCTCAACCGCCATTGGCGACGGACTGGTCGCAGACGAGAAAATCTCCTACCTTCTCTGGCTTCGCCGGAGTAAATATCCCTCTTGAATTGAAATTTTCCTGGGCAGTTTCAGGGCTTGCTGGTGCCCCGGTCACTGCGAACGGCGTCTTATTTCAATCACAGCCGGAGGTAGTACCCGGTACAGGGGAGTTGAGCGCACGTAGTGTGGGTACGGGAGAATCAATATGGTCGGTGCCGGTTTTTCGTCTAACGACACAACAGCCGGCGGCTGTTGATGGGAAAGTGTTCGTTGCTTCCTCTGACATTGCATCGAACAAATCTGTGTATCAGGCTTTTGATGCAGCGGACGGAATGCGGTTGTGGGCCACTGCTCCGATTACCTCGACGCTACTGGAGGGGTCTGGTCGCACCTCACCTATTGGCCATGAAGTATCACTCCCGTACACAGGAGTTGTAATGTTTTCCGGGGTATTTGATGCTGATGCGGTATTTCCCGAGATTAACGTTACTATTCCGGTCAGTAGCTGCATGGGATTTAACACTTCGGATGGGTCGTCGTTCGGATGGTTTGCGTCGCGTCCAATCGATAACACGCGACCAGTGAAGTTTGGGACTTTGCTTTATAACATTTTTAACTATCATCCTTTTCCACCTTTTGTGTCAGTTTCCGTCGTGTGTATATGCACAAGTCTACGTCCCAACTATCGTCAGTTCGAACCTCAAACGAGCAAGGGGGTGACACAATTGGTTCGAATTAGCACGACCACCCCGTTTGACTCAGCTCTCGTGGGGACTTTGCCATGTTCCACCTTTTGCAATCAACGGCCATATCATGAGCCTACAGCTAGGAACGGCAATATCTTTGTGGCGACGGACAGTAATCTGTTGTGTATAAGAGACGGCTCACGTCTCGCCGCCCGCGATCCAGCTTCTATTATTGGCGCTACGTTGTGGATTTCTTCGATTGTTGGCAGCTTGGATCGCAACAGCGTCGCGGCAGGTAATGGGAGGATTGTCGCTTTGAGCCGTACAACTCGAGGGATTACTACGCTCCTTGAACTTGATGGAACAGTGGCGTCGCCTGGAACTGTGTCGCTTCCAATCTCTAGCGCAGTTTTCGTGACCACTGCGGTAACGATGACCAACAACGCTGTGTTATTCGGCGATAGTGAGGGGATCGTCCACATTCTGGATCCGTTTACTTTGCAGGAGCGCCAGGCTTTGGCGATAGCCGAGGCACCCATTGTGGGAGAGATTGCTATCGTTGGGGACGAGCTCCTCGTTTCGGCAGCGGACGGCACGCTGGTCAAGCTGGGAGCAATAGGATTCGAGTGTAGTGCGTTAAGCCCTGGATACCCTCAAAATGGACATCAGGCAATTGGCCCAGGAGGCGTCAATACGCTAAGCGGCAACCTTGTGTTTTCTGTCGAGGACGTTTCCATTCCCCTGGCAGGATTGTGGATTAAATTTGTAAGGACATATAACAGCCAGCGGTTGGTAAACTCAGCAGTTTTTTCCCCAGATGGCACCGTGAACGGACAAGGTTTTGAGATAACTGGAACACCATTGACGACTTCGTTAGGCCCAGGCTGGACGCATAATTATGAATTGCAAATTCGTCCACAGTTTGATGCTGCAACTGGGGCTACGCTCTATACGGAATTGCTCGGTGATGGTCGGGAAGTAGGTTTCACTCGTACGTTGACAGGTGAAATAAGTCATCCACCAGGAGTTTTTGATACGTTTTCTTTTACCTCTGCGACGACCGCTTCGGTGTTAAGCGACACAGTAACAGGACAAGGAATATGCCTTCGTTCAAAGGACGGTACCAAAACAGACTTTGATCCAACGGGGCGCCTGGTTCGCATATTGGAGACTAATGGTAATCGCCTGCAGTTTACGTACACACCAGCAGGCATATTCAACTCAGGAGCCAAGGGTGCGCGTTTGACGGCTATCGCCTATTTCTCTAGCACAATTACAGGCGGCTGTATCGTTTCTTTACTTCCCACCTCCACAACTCTCTTTCTCGATTACGACAGCGAGGCGAGATTGTCAGAGATTATCTACCCGCATCCTTCTGGTGTTGGGTTCGTCAGCACGATCTATCAATATGATCTCCAGGGCCGGTTAGTTAATGTCTTTGGCCCCAATTTTCCCAATTCTATTTACCAGTCTACCTACATATACGATTTGGACGGCAGAATGATTTTTAAATCAGAACCACGTGCGCCTGATAACAGTAAGCTCTTGAGATACGTTTACGACACAGGCGGGCGTGTTCAGGAGATTCGGACGGGTCCGTTCAATACACTTATCGCAAGTTATAACTATGTGCAGGCATCATTTGGTACGCTCCGTACCCGCGTAAGCCAACCGACGACACAAGGAATTGCTGTTACCCAATATGTCTACGATAAATGTAAAACCTTGGTGCGGATACGTGATCCCCTAGGCGGGTTGATTACACATGTGCGGGACGAAGACTTTAATCTGCCTTTTGTTCAGGATGCCAATAGCAATTCATCCGACGCATCGTTTGATTCACGAGGGAACTTTTTGAGTGTAGTAGATGCTTTGGGTGGATCGGCTTCTTTCGACTATGACCCTGAATTTAGTCAGGTCATCAGAAGAGAAGACGCAAACGGCGACGTATGGCTTTTTGACCTTGATAATCGGAGCAATACGATTGCGGTCATCAAAGAGGTGAAGCCGATAGCGGCGCTGGGCGAGGTTTCGGCGACGGTTTTTATCACCGCCCTTTCGTACAATGAACGCGGTTATAGAATTTCGAGCACGGATGCCAATGGTAACCAAACATTGTACTTTCACGATTGCACGGGCAACTTAATTTCCACAGTGCGACAACTCCGATTGCCGGACAGCTCCATCACTTCTTTTGTCTGGTTGTTCGATTACGATGCCTGGGGACGGAAGATTGCAGAACTTGATCCTAATGGGGTCAAAAAAGAATTCGATTACGATTTAGAAAACCGTCTTATCCAAGTTCGCTCCGGCATTGCCGGTGGCAATCCACCGTTGGCCACGGTGACTTATGAGTACGATCCCTTCAATCGGCTCACGAAACAGACGGATACCGCTGGGCGATTTATTCAAACAACATACCACCCGGAGCGTGACTTTGTTGCGAGCGTGAGCGACAGCCAAGGACATACCACGACCCATGCGTATGACATTCTTGGAAATCGGTTAAAGACGTTAGATCCGAACGGCAATGAGACAAACTACATATACGATTTATTGAACCGTCTTACCGAAGTCCAGGATTCTGAGGGTGGGGTTGTCAAGTACACGTACGACCAAGTGGGGAACTTAAAAAGTATTCAGGACCCGAACGGCAATGTGACGAACCGTATATACGACAACCTTAATCGCCTTGTTCAGGAAATACATCCAGATGGCACCGCGGATGAGTTTACCTATGATGCGGTAAGCAATCTGATCATCCGAAAGGACGGGCGAGGTGTTATCAGTGCCTTTACTTATGATTCGTTGAATCGCTTACGGAGAGTTCTGTATAGCGACAGCCTTACACCGGAAGTCAGGTTCCAATACGATCCCGTGGGGAATCGGATACAAGCTAAGACACAAGTGGATGGGCCTGCAGGACCAGATTACATTACAGATTATTCCTATGATTCCCTCAACCGATTAACGAACGAGGATATCAGCGTCGGGGGAAGTTTAATGGTGAGCAAACAGTCTAGCTATGACCCAGTGGCAAATCGATTGGAATTGATCACTGATGCTGCAGCCACCCCGCAGACAGATCATCGCATTGTGTACACTTATGATCCACTTAACCGTATTGTCGGGGTAGAGCATCGTGGCAAGCAGACGACCTATGAGTATGATCCAGCCTGCTCTTGTGGATCAGACACGAGGCCGATCCGTATTCAATATCCCAACGGAATCGAGACCAAGATAGATTACGACGTCTCCAAGAGGTTGGTAAGTATCCAGAATGTCGCATCGCGCAGCAGCGTCGTGCTGAATTTCTTCAACTATAGCTATGACAACTTTGGGAACCGTATTAGTATGAGGGCGGTCACTGGTGAGCATTTCTACAATTACGACAGGTTGAATCGTCTTGTCAACGTTGATTATCCTGCATTTCTTGACGAGGGGTTTGGGTACGATGCGGGGGGTAACCGTCTAACGTTAACGGTTACGGGCCAACCAACCACAACATATACATATAACACTACGAACGAGCTACTGACGGCCGCGACTGGGATGGATTTGACAACGTATAGTTGGGATTTGGCAGGCAATCTTGAGGCAAAACAAGAGAATGTCGGCGTGAATATCAAGGATACGTCGTACACTTTCGATGGAGAACATCGACTTGTCGATGCGGCTCAAGTTCCCGGCGCCACAATTTCTTTTAGCTATGACCAAGATGACAAGCGGGTGAAGCGTACGGAAGGGTCAGACGAGACGTGGTTTGTCTTTGATGGCCTCTCGGTAGTGATGGAATTGGGAGGCGATAAAACCCCGACGACTGTACTGGTCCCCCAGGTTTCGAAAACTCGCCTGGATTTACCGGAACCATTTACCGAGTTCTATTTGTTCGACGGACTGAGCTCGGTGGTTGCACTTACGGATGAACAAGGAAATTTAACCCAGGAATATCGCTACACGGCGTTTGGAGATGTTCAATTCAAACGTAAAGACCCAAATAACAAATATCGCTTTGTTGGTTTAGCACATGAAGATACGGTGGGACTGATTTACATGAATGCCCGGTGGTATGACCCTCGCGTGGGAAGGTTTCTTAGTAGGGACCCGGTTGCAAACGACCGTTTGAGCTCTCAAGGATTTAATAAATTCGTTTACACAGAGAATAACCCCGTCAACGCAATTGACAGTTCTGGGCTCATACTTTGCAGCCTTTCTTTGCCGGGGGTTTCCCACCCGTATTTAGACGAGAGATTCGCGGCTTTAGTCAGGAAATGGGTAAAACTTAATAAACAAGATGATATAGAAATCCCTTGGTCTGAGGCATTTAGGACCGGCGACGAACAGGAACAGAGAAAGGAACAGGGACTCACTGATCTAGGGAGAGGTCAAAGCTTGCATGAATCCGGTTATGCAGTTGATATTCATTATCAATATCGTCTAAGCCCTAAGCAACAGAAGAAAGTTACTTCAAATGCAGAAACAGTTAGTGTGAGATGGGGGGGGAATTTCGCAACTCAAAAACCTGAACATTTTTTCAAACAATATAAAGATGTAGTAAGGTCTGTGGCGGCGAAAGAGGCAATGGAACAATTTAATAAAGGGGATATCAAACCGTGCGACCCCTGATTCCGGGTAAACATTCAAAAAAGGCCCCCAAGAGGTAATTATTGTGCATATCAGGTTGATTGTAGGTCTTATCCTTGGACTTGTATTAAGTAGCGCGAGCGCGAAAGGATCAGTGGGTGGTAGTTCAGAAGAAGAAGGAACGGTTCAAAAAACCGGCACGTTTTCCAATGCTGATTTAGATGAGAAAGAAACTGGTGATATATCTGGGGCTGAGATAAGGATTGTTTTAGGAAGGTACGGTTATCAGGCTGTTGTTCAATGGTTTGAGGGTGTGCCGTCTGTTTTAATGATCAGTTCGCGAGTACAATTTGACCGTAACCATATTGCATTTGAATTTCTCAGCCCTAAACCACCAGCGAAGCAGGTAAGATTTGAAGGTTTAATTTCAAACGAACGGTTAGAAGGTGTGTTCATAGTTAGGCTCGATAAAGGCTTCGCGACACCGCATGTAGATCTCGCAAGGACGAAGAGTTTTTGGGATCCTGTTCGCGGATATAAAATATCAGGAACTTATTCGGATCTTCGTGAGGATAAAGAGACAGACGGCCTTCAGGGTATGGAAATTTTTATCCCTGGTAGTGGAAAGTATGGAAGTGTTATGCAGATTGCCAGGGGTCTTCCCTCCGATTTGATCTATATTGCGGAAATAGAAGTGAATAAAGATAAGGTCGGATTCAAATTTAAAGACCCGTATTCATATTCATGGGAAGGGCAGGCCTTTTTTAGAGGCGAGGTTGACGAGGATGGTCTGCGCGGTGAGATAACTCGTCAATCTGGATCTTCACCACACCATGAAATGATCGTTGAAAAGGTTGATTTAAAAAGAACAACGAGCTACTGGGATCGCAAAGGCAGGCGCTTCAAACATGATCCTTGAAATGGACGGCGAGTGGTGAGGATATTTCTCTTCTTTGCATGGTGTTTGACAGCCTTTGGTCAATCAGCCGAGGCAGCAGATTGGCCACAATTTCAAAGTGATCCTGGGAAGACCGGAGTCAATTCTGCGGAGCGCTTCAGCCAATTGGAACCCAAGTTTACTTTGGAGTTGCTTAATTTTGGTCAAGCAACGCAATTCAATATCGCCACGGCTATAGCTGTAGGTAATACTATATTTGTCGGCACAAACGAAGCTGCTCTGATTGCTGTCGGAAAAAAATCTGGAACACAGGTTTGGAAAGTCAATGTCAATGGACCAGTTCGAGGAGCACCGCTCTTTGTAGATGACAAGGTTGTGTTAGCTGATAGCGCTGGTTTCCTGACGGCTGTTAATCCGAACGATGGAACGCCTATCTGGACCTATGATTCTGCATCTAATTTTTATTCTTCTCCTACAGTTGCGCAAGTTGCTAATGAGAGCAGGATTTTTTTGGGCGCCGCTAATGGCACGGTTCATTGCGTTAAGGCGGAGACCGGAGGTACGGTCTGGATCGCAAGTACAGGTGCTGCCATTTGGAGCTCGCCTTCGGTAAGCGAAACGAATAGCAGGGTTTACGTTTCATCCTATGATCAGCGTGTTTATGCCATAGACGCTGTAAATGGCACGATTAAGTGGATTACTGATCCTTCACTGATTCCGCTAGGTCCACTCAGGGCCTCAGTGGCTGTGAAAGATTCTCGTCTTTATGTGCCCACCTTAAGTCGAGGATTGGTAGCACTGAATGACAATGGGTTTTCTGTCTCGGAGGCTTGGCGTGTAAGCCTCACAGGTTCTCACACCGGCTCGGCTGCAGTAGTGTCACCTTCTGGTTTGCTTTCAGCAACGACAATATACGTGGCGAATACTGTCGGCGAGGTATTTGCCATTGAGGATCGCGGAACATTCTCTAAGACTCTATGGCAGCATGATTTGGTACCTTCAGCTGCTGTCGTGGGGTCTGTGGCGTTTGCCGACGATCTCGTTTTCGTAGCTTCTGAGGATGGAAAGCTAAGAGCACTTGATGCATTGCTTGGTGATGAACTGCTTATTGGCTCGACTACTGCAGCCATAGATTCATCAATGGCAATATCTAATGGCAATGTCTATGTAGCTGACGCCACTGGGCGGCTGTATAGTTTTGGCAACGAGTTAGAGCCGCCTGAAGGATTGAGTGCCATCGCAGATGATGGGGGAAATGTAGTGCTTAGCTGGGACCCTGTCCTTCTACCTCCTTTAGATCAGCCAGTTTCAGGCTACAACATTTACCGGAGCCAGCAGCCTGATAAGGATTTTGTTCCAATTGCATTTGTAGATGGATTGGACCAAATTATTCTTCAGAGCACTTCAATATTTATCGATACCAGTGTAACCGTGACCGGAACTTACTTCTACGCGATCACGGGGCTGGAAGACGTGGCTGGGACGCCAGCTTTAGAAGAAAGCACGTTTTCCAATATTGCCAGTGTCGCGGTTACCGTTTCTATACCCACCGTGCTTCCTGTCGTTAGTGGATTGATTGTTCAGCCGGGCGACGGTGTTATCAATCTTAATTGGAATGTTACGGCTGGGGACTTTCCGGTGTCTCTCCTGGATCTTTTCCGACGGGAAGGAACGAGTGGTCCATTACTTCTCTTCCGAACATTAGCCGCTGGCACCAATAGCTTTGACGACATTCGTGTTGAGAACCGTGTGGAATACAGTTACGCTGTGGTGGCCATTGATGCCAACGGCGATGCGGGTCCTCAATCCGCACAGGTTTCTGCGACGCCCTTCACCATTGATTGGCCCATGTTCCAGCGCGACGTGTTGCATGAAGCCTTCGACCCAGGGCAGGATATTTCACCTCCTCTTGGAGAACGTTGGCGGGTGAAGCTTTCTGAGGGCCCATTCAATCCTGGCGGTGCGTTCCAGCAGGGATTCAGTGGCTATCAAGGCGGGCTTATCGTTTCCGGCACGCTTTATGTGGCCTCCGTTGGAGGCGACGTGCGAGCTTACAATGCAGAAACTGGAACCACGCTCTGGTTCGAAAGCGGGTTTGCAAACATATTAGCTTCACCGGCCTATCACAACGGACGATTGTATATCACGCACAATGATGGCCTAACCGTTCTTAAGGCCGATACCGGCGTGGTTGACTGGGCTCTGCCCAGAGCCGTAGTTGGTTTTGGCGCAGAATCTTCTCCAATTATTTACAAAGGTGTGCTCTATGCGGGGATGGGGGTGGGTTTCGCGCCTCGCTTGGTAGCGATAGATATTGAAACCAGAACCGTCAAGTGGATATCAGAACCACGGACAGTATTCCTTAAATCCTCGCCGGGAGCCGCGAGAGGAAAAATCTACATCGTGGATGGTGGGGGCAACGTCAACGCTTATGATGCCGACAACGGTGACCTCCTCTGGAGTAGACGCCTTGGCGCCTTTGTGACGACGACGGAAGGGATCAGCTTAGCGGTGTGTCCACCGGTGGTGCTCGTGGCTCACGAGAATAGCTTCCTCCATGCCTTTGATGCTGACACGGGGGCTTTAAAGTGGAGAGAGCGAGTGTTCAGTCGCTTCACGTCCCCTGCGGTGGCTGGTGCGACCGTGTTCGTAGCTTCCCACAACGTTAACACGGTCTACGCGCGAAATGTTGTCACCGGAGCATTGGTTTGGAAGGCGTTTACGTTTTCGGGAAGAGCATCGCACGGGGCGCCTGTCGTGGCCAATGGCCGCCTGCATGTCTACGCCACCAACGGCCAAGTCTTCACGCTGGATTTGTTCAGTGGCGCCAAACTTGATGTAGTTCAGCTGACCAATGTGGATCTGCGCACGTCACACCTTTCAGCGGGTGCAGGGCAGCTTTATGTGCCTACGATTAATGCAAAACTCATCGCTGTCACTCCGGTGACCGCGGCGCCTACTAACCTCACAGCATTGGGTTTAGTTGAGAAGGTAAGTTTGGGTTGGGCGGTATCTACACCGAATCAATTTGCTGTCTCCGCTTACCGTGTGTTCCGTTCGTCTGTTGCGGGTGATCCAGGATCGATCGTTGCTGACGTGCCAGGAGCCACCACAACGATATTTACCGATACAACGATGACTCTTGGGCAACAGTTTTTCTATAGCGTCGCCGCAGTAGATGTACGCGGAGTTGTGGGTCGAATATCTGATCAAGTGGCGGCGAGGGCCTTTTTCCAGCCTAACATCGTGGCTCAGATTAGTGATCCACTCGATGGCATTTTTGTGTGCGTCGTCCCTATCTTTACGTTCACCGTAACCGGAACGGCTACATCTGGGAATTTTTCGAGATATACGCTGGAACTTGACGAGGGGGGTGGGTTCGTCACAGTTGTGGAGGAATTTTCTCCCGTCATCAATAACACGCTTGGCATCGTTACATTGACAACCTCTGGGTTGCCAAATTTGCGCTTGACCGCTTTTGATGAAACAGGGCAGTCTGGGGTCACGCAGGTCAGTTTGAACGCTCCAGCCACGACCCTGGACGCTCAAGTTACCTGGCCTGTACTTGGCCAGATTATCTTTACGGATTGTATGTCCTTCACGCTGACCCTGACTGGCGTAGCCACGGCGGATGATTTTGTTGAGTATCGGCTGGAGGCTGCAAGACTTTCTTCCTCCCTGGTAGCCGTTTCATCGCTGTCTTCTACAACGTCAGTTGACACGGTCGGGGGGTTGGGGTCGGTAACCTTGCCTGATTGTGATGACTATGTCATTCGCCTAATTGTTCAAGACGTTTGTGGGAGGACACGGACCGTAGAGGTTACTTTAGAGCTTCAGGGATCCGAATTTCTGATCGCGAACATTATTACTTTCTCCTTACGGGGAAGGGGTCCAGGCGAGCATCGGAAACCGATGGACGTAGCGGTGGATCGGGAAGACTTCGTGTGGGTCGTGGATACGCAGAATCGTCGATTGCAGAAATATACTGCCGAAGGGCAATTCCTGTTTGAGTTCGGAGAACAAACAACAGGGAAAGCCGAAGGGACAACCTTTGCTGAACCGATAGCTGCAGCCGTCGATAGCGAAAACCGGTTGCTCGTGCTTGATAGATTGACCGGTGAAATCCTTCGTTTTGATGATAGCGGAACCTTCCTGGACCGCTTCGGGAAACAAGGTGGTGGCCTTGGGCAATTCCTTCATCCGGAAGGTCTGGCCGTCGATGCGCTTGATCGGATATACGTCGCGGATACGCTTAATTCACGAATACAAGGATTGAATTCTGAAGGGTCACCTTTGTTAGTTTTTGGTGTTCACGGCAGCGGAGTAGGTGAAGTGCATCATCCATCGGGTGTAGCGGTGGACCCGGTTACTAAATTCGTCTATTTAACGGATTCCAAGAATCATCAACTGCAGATTTTCGATCAATCCGAACAGTTTATTGTCGAGTTTGGTGGCCAAGGTGATGCGCTTGGTCAGTTTAACCGTCCCTTTGATGTTATCGTTGGCAAGGATCAAAATATCTTCATCTCAGAGGTGGAAAATAATCGAGTTTCCTGGTATTCCTCGACCGTGGGGGCTCCCAGCGGTGTTACAGTGCTCCCTCCGGTAGATTTCACCGGAAAACTTTTTAAGCAGCCGCATGGTGTTGCATTAGACAGCCAAGAATCAATTCTCTATGTTGCTGACACCGGGAACAACCGGATCGTGGGTATCCGGATCAAGCGTCCTGCTGACGACACGTTATCCCCGCGGGCTCTTATCTCATCTCCGGCGACGGAGGCCACAGTCAGTGGCGTGGTGGATGTGAGAGGGATTGCTGCGGATGCGCACTTTGCGGAGTACCAGCTGGAGTTTGGATCCGGCGAATCTCCCTTAAGCTTTGCGCCCATTGCCTTCTCCTCGGAGCCGGTATGGAATGATTCGCTAGGGCTGTGGGATACCCGTAATCTAGAGACGGGTGTCTATACCCTGCGCCTCACCGTGACCGACAAGTCCGGCAACACCGCCGCAGCGCGTCTCACGGTGCAGGTCGAAGGGACAGCACCAGTCTTGCTGGTCTCAGTTTCCGCGTTTCCTTCCATCTTTATGCCAGATCGAGGTGGCACGATGGTCAATTATCGTCTGGCCCGGAACGCTGCCGTCAAAGCGATGGTGGTTAACCCCAGGACGAGTCGGCGTGTGTGGACTTTCGAGGAAGCCCAGCCGGGCCATCTGGGCGGGGCATGGGGTGAAAACGTGCTGACCTGGGATGGGCGGGATGAGCAAGGGCAGCCTGTTCCACCTGGCTACTATGTCGTCATTCTGGTTGCAGAAGATGGGACGCAGAGGGATCGCAAGATCGTGTCCCTCCGAGCGGTTCCAAGCCTCGAGGCGGTGGCTGCGGCTCTCGGCGGCGTGGGACAGCCTGTGGTGCGAGGGAGCGGCGCTGGTGGTACGGCGGGCAGTCCCGCATCAAGTTCTGCGACATCCTCCGCTTCACACGACCGTGGAGTGGATCGGGGGAAGAATCCGAAGGATTTCGAACGTGGCGACAATCCAGGACAGCATAAGGGCGAAGATCCAGAGAAGCACAAGGGAAATAGAATATTCTTGAAATGAGGACTTAATCTGTTCATACCACTTTCTGGTAAGTCTCCGATGTCAGGCGAGAGAGGCCCAGCCGTCTAAACTACAGTCTAACCTTACAAATGCCACCGCTTTACGGTAGCCATTTCTGGCGCAACGATGACCCTAGCCCCATTCTTCGCGGCCTCTTCAAACAGATGCGTAAGTTTCTCGACATTTCTCGGCTTTTCAAACATCCGTGGGTCAAACTGCACGGCGGCCACTTTGTAAGCCCTTGCCCACGACAACAGTGGGATAACCTTTTTTTAGCTATCGTCCCGTAACGTCATGATCCCATTGACACTCTGGCTGGGTGTGGCCAACCTGGTGCAGCTTCTGCTGGGGCTGGGCCGCTTGGCCATCCTGACGCGCTGGCTGGGCGTCGAACATCTTGGGAATCTCGGATACGCCCTGGCGCTCGTGTGGATCGCCGATATGGTCGCGCAGGCGGGTCTGAGTACGGTGATGACGCGGGATGTTGCCGCTCAGCCGCGCCGTGACGGCGCACTGTTCGGTGCCGTCCTTGGGGTGCGGTCCGCGCTCTCCGTTGTGGCCGGGGTGGTGGTCGGTCAACTTGCGGGACCCAGGGCGGGCCTGATGGTGCTGACGTACGTGGGCCAGCTTGGTGTCGCCGTCTTGC
>CAZPLZ010000028.1:0-22502 GCA_964587525.1 uncultured bacterium
TCGAGGACGGAAGCGGATGGGACCATCACGATGCTGGTGGACCGGTTCGAGGGCAGGCGGCTGAACAGTCCCAACGACGTCGTCGTGTCCAGCCGTGGCTGGATCTATTTCACGGATCCACCCTACGGCATCCGGCCGGAGGAGGCCGAGCTGGATTTCTCGGGGGTGTTCCGGCTTAATCCGGAGAGCGGGCGTGTCGAGCTTCTCAACCGGGACTTCGACCGTCCCAACGGCCTGGTGTTCTCCCCGGATGAGACCCGGCTCTACGTCGCGGACTCATCCGAGCGGCGGCATGTCAGGGTGTTCGAGGTGGACCCGGAGGGGGGAATCCGTGGCGGGGAGGTGTTTGCCGTCCTGGACGAGACTGGAGTTCCGGACGGCATGAGGGTGGACCAGGAGGGGCGGCTCTACGTGACGGCGGGAGGCGGCGTCTGGGTCTTCCATCCCTCGGGGGATTACCTGGGGAAGATCCTGGTTCCGGAAACTCCAGCCAATTGTGCTTTTGGAGGGGAGGACCTGCGCACGCTGTTCATCACAGCTAGGACCTCGCTCTATCACATCCGGCTGGCTGTGGCGGGACAACCCGTCGGTCCAACCCGCCGTTCCCGCAAGTAGCGCCACGCCTATCTCCTGACCGCCAGCTCGATCGCGCTCATGGAGCGTGCCGGGAACGTATGGGAAAACCCACCCGACCCAGGTCATGGCGGGATCGTATCTAGGTTGTTGAGGGAGAGCCCAGCGGAGCGTCGCCGACGCGGGCGATCCAGCGCCGGGCCCACTCCACGGACTCCAGGCCGAGGTCGCAGATGCAGCTCGCCAGCAGGATCATGCCCTCGATCCGCCCCTCGTGCAGCCACTGCAACCCGGTCTCGCATTGCATCTCCATGAGGTCCTGGGGGATCGGCTGCTTGGCCCCGTAGTCCCATAGATAGCAGCCGAGGATTTTTCTGGCCTTCGGGGCCAGTTTCTCCGCGGCCTCGAAGTTCCGCTTGAGATCTTTGAGGTTTTTGGCTTCCCAGGTCCAGAAGGTGACCGTGTCGCAGAGCGCGAGATGCTCTTGAACCGGCAGGTCAAGCTGGTGATCGTACAGCACCACCCAGAGGTCGAGCGGCCGGGGGAGCTGGGAGAGCCGGCGGTGGATGTCCGTGAGCACTTCCACGCCGAGCACGCCGACGTCCTCCCCGCCGGAGGGTTTCCGGAAAAAATCATCCATGATGACCCCAGTCATGTTGGGGAGGCGAGTGGACAGGTCCAGAACGTGGTCCTGCTCCGCCTGATCGCTCGTGCCGCCCGCGCCGACGATGGACCAGACGACCCGCTTCAGCGCCTTCAACGGGACGGCATACTGGTCATAGGGCGGGACAGGCTTCCCCCCGTACCGGACCATGAGGAGGTTCGGGATCCCGAGGTAGGACGCGGCTTCCGCCTCGGTGATGTGTGAGGTCCCCGGCAGCCTCCACTCCCGGTTGTGGCTTCCGGCTTCGTGGCCCCAAAGCCAGAGCCGGTCGCGCACGCATTCCATCAGGAGGCTTCCTGGGGCAGGTCCCGGTTAGAGACGAGCTTGATGCCCCGGTGGTTGATGGCCTCGCGGACCTGAGGATTCAAGAGCGTGTCTAAATCAGAGGCGCGGAGCTCCTCGCCCCACTGGTGAACCCACGATTCCTTCGGCGCGAGAGAGGCGACCTCCGGGCTGCGTACCGAGGGATGGGTGATCAACATGTTGAGGCCGGGCGGAAGCGACGTAAGGAATTCCAGCAGCCACGGGACCTTCTCCTCTGCGGGTCTGGTGGAAAGCTCTTTGACGATTTTAAAGTTGGTCCGAGCGCGGTTGTAGGGCCGGCTGACCTCCTGGTACGCCTCCTGGCACACCGTCCCCATGTGCGTGTCCACGTAGTCCGGCTGCAGGCCGGCGGCCACGTAACGCTCCACCTGCGCAGCCAGTTCCGCCTTCGCCTCATCAACCTTTACGTTTGCCCGGGCATCCTCCAGGGTGGTCCAGAAGGTTCCGTCCTTGCCCACCAGCGAGGGCCCGCTGGTGAGGGGACGCCATCTGAAGTGTGGCCACTCGCAGGTGAAGGTGGCGTGGACACCGGTGGGGAGATGGTGTTCCAGTGCCAGGCTGGCCGCCTCCGGGAACCACGGACAGGGCACCATGACCGAGGCCATGGTGAGGATGCCCTCGGAGAAGGCCTGCACGATGCCCTCGTTCACGGCGTGGCACACGCCGAAGTCATCGCCGCGCACGATGAGCTCGATCTGGCTCATGGCTGGGCGCCGGCCCCGGCTGGGGCGGGAACGCCAGGGAGAGAAGCCGCGTATTTCACCATCATGCCGGAGCTATTCTACGCCGGAGGCGCAGCTCACGTCCCCCACCTGGCACGGGTAAACGGAAGGACTATGGTCGGAGGTTTCTGACCCTCGCCGCACGGTGGAATACCGCGACTGCGGCCTGCGGCCGGAACCGCGAACTCCAGAGCCGTGTCCCCTCCTTCGTGAAGAAATGCTCGACCTGGCGGCGGAAGAGCCCTTGCTGCGTGGAAAGCGGCGAGCTCCGCAGAGCTTTCCCGCACACACGGGCGAGCGTGCGCCACGAGGCATGGTGGACCCGGAGGACGTGATAGATGTCGTCGAGATCGACGGAAGAGCCGCGTATCAGCTTCGTCATCGCGAAGTACTCGGGTTCCATAACATAGACGGATAGGGAGCCGAACTGTCTCCAGAGGACGAGATGCTTGCGGTAGTCAGCCCAGCTGATCATCGACCAGCGCTCGATGTTCTCCGCGGCCTGGGCCGCGATGCCGGTTTCCCGCTGGGCGTTCTCGACGGCCTGCATGAGGGAGCGAAGACGCCCCTGCGATCGGCGGGATTTCGTGGGCAGCAACTCCAGATCGATGTCCGCCGTGGCTCGTGCGCCGGCGAGCACGATGCGAGCCGCGCCTCCGACCAGAAGGAGCGAGGCAGGGGTGTCAAGGGAACGAGCGACCGCTTTGAGAAACCTCTCAGCGTCCCGCCGGGTCATGCGGGGGTGCCCTGGCCGGCCCCAGCGGCCGCGAGTTTGCGCACGCGCGCCTCAAGATGGTCCAGCACGCCGGGAGACCAGAGCGCACGTGCCTCGTTCCACGCCCGGCGAGAAGTGCGGCGGCTCCCGGCGGCACCCGCGGCCTCGAGGAAGGGCCGGCAGCGCCAAGCGAGGCCCTTGGCGAGGCGGCTGAGGTCCGGGCGAGGCAGGTTCCGGCCCGAGAGCGCCGCGCGCGCGACGGCGTCGAGAGCGAACCGGCCGGAGATGTGTCGCACAGGGACGGGCCTGAGCAGTTCCGCGGGCTCGATGTTAAGGACCCGGGCGAGGCGGACGAGGGTTCTGACCGTGCAATCCCGCCGGCCGGACTCGATCGCGCAGAGGTTGGCGGGCGTCACGAGGGCAAGACGGGCCAGAGCGCTTTGCGTGAGGCCGCGCGCCCGGCGCCAACGGATGAGTTGGGAGCCGATCATATGACTATATTATCATATATGATAATACAGCGGACGTCAGCCTTCGCGGAGGCTATCGTCAAGCGAAACATTCAGCCTCCGGAGCGGAGGGGTATCACGCGTGAGTGATTTCGACCTCACCGGAAGGGTTGGCGCAAGCCCGTATGGTTTTTGAAACCCATACGGGTTTTGCTTTTTTCTAAGCCGGAGTTCTTCTCAAAATCACAGGTATTCCCATATACTCAGTCGTACCAACACGTATCAACATGGGAGTGAAGCACATGGTTGTCGCGCTAGGCGTCATGAGCATCGTTGGACTCGTTGGCGCATTGCGTGGAGTCGAGGCTGGGAGCAAGGATGAGAAACAGTCGAAGGGAAAGACCGTCTCGCTGAAGGGTGAGGTGCTTGACCTGTACTGCTACATGCTGCATCCGGACTGGGGGCAGGGAAAGGATCACGCTGAATGTGCACAGAAGTGCATCAACAAGGGCCTGCCGGCGGGGTTCCTCGCGGATGGCGAAGTGTACCTCCTGCTGGGTCCGGACCACGGGCCAGCCAAGGACCTCGTAGCCGAGCATGCGGGCCATCCGGTGACACTCAAGGGCATGCTGGTTGCACACAGCGGGGTAAAGGCCATCCAGGTCAGTGAAGTCAAGTCCCTCAAGGGGACTAAGGCCAAATCGCAGACGGTCAAGAAGGCTGTTCAGCGCCGCGAAGGCAGCTCCGCTCGCTGAGCGTTCGGGGAGGCGCTACGCTACGGGCTGCCAGCCGTGGTCCCGGGGAGGGCTTGAGACAGGCGTCGTTCGGGTCACCTGCGGCTCGTTCGTTTCTCCACTTCCTCATAAACGGCCTTTCGATGCCGGACGGCCCATACCGTGACGATTCGGCCCTCGATTTCGTAAACGATACGGTAATCGCCGACGCGTATTTTCCAAAGGCCGGAGAGAGCACGTCTTAATCTGGAACCGTAACGATGGGGTTCTGTCGCGAGCCTGGACTCCATGGCCCGGAGGATCCGGGTCCCCAAGTTCCGGGGCAGCTCTTTAAGGTCCTCCAGGGCGACATCCCGGATCCGGAGGGTATAGCTCAAGAGAGCCTTACTTGATTCTCAGGATTTTTCTGGCTTCCGTGGGAGAGTAGAACCGGTGAGAGCGTTTCTTGCGTTTGTTGACCAGCGCTTCCAGTTTCGCATCCTCGAATAATTCCATCGCTTCTAGGAGAAGCGTCCGCGCCTTGTCGGAGATGCTGACTTCATCCCGATGGGCCAGGCGTTTGATGGCCTCGTAGAGTGGCCGCTCAACGACTGTGCTGATCCTTGGTTGTGTTGTCGGCATGGCGCTGAACCTCCTGATCCAATGATCCCGCCAATCACAAGTGTAGCAGATATGCCGCACTTCTCCAAGCAGAAAACAGGCACTATGACGGCCGAGGCGGTGTAGGCCGGGGGATATCCCGGCCGTGCGGGTCGGTGGCGGGGATGCCCAGATTCTCGTCCAGGCTGTCCGCGAGCTCGTGGGCGTGCTCGTAGGCTTCGGCGAGGTCGTGCACACGCTCCACGGGAACCCCTCCGCTGGCCAGGTAGCGTTCCCACAGCCGGTGGGCGCGCCGAGAAAAGCTGCTTGCCGCGTTCAAGGAGAAACATCCTCAGCGTTACGAGATGCTTTACGGGAAGAAGGCGCCATAGTCTGTTGAAGCACCAGGGGATGAACTTAGTGAGGTTACCTGCCCGTCATAGCGCTTGGAACGGGTCGTCTGGTGTGATGATCCTAGAATCATGACGGCTCTTGCGATGAAACCGCGGCTTCGAGTTCTAGTTGTGGATGATGATGTGGTGCTCTGTGAGATGCTCTGCGAGAGCCTGAAAAGCGATTATGCGGTCTCGCCGGCACATTCTTGTGCTGAAGCGCTTGTCAAGATGCGGCAACGGCCGGCCGATCTGGTGATTCTCGATTACAAACTTCCGGACGGCACAGGACTATCTTTGATGTTGAAGCTCCGCTCGCTCAGTCCTCGTCTTCGCTCCATTTTGATTAGCGGGGATCTGGTGGAAGCAAAGGGCGACCCGAATTTCCAATCAGCGGCTGTAGGAGGCACGCTATCTAAGCCTTTCACAGGTGAGAGGCTTCGCTATGCCATCAAAGATCTTCTGGGGAGCTCTAGATAACGTGTGCTGCTGGGCAGAACAGTGGGGAGAACAGGGACATAGGTAATATCGTAATATTCTTGGGAGGAACGCCGGGGTAGAGAGCGACGCCCGTAGCAATAGTGGAAGTTCTATTGCGATTATCGGCGTGGCAAGGTGGTTGAGTTCATGCCCGTCCGCCCCGATCGCGTCGTGGAAGCGAAGTAGGGGATGTTAGCCTCCGGAGCTGAGGGTGAATTATGTATTCTGGGACTTTGAATAAGCATAATAGAGCTATGGCGGAGGTCCGGCGAGTCATCACGGACGAGGAGGCCCAGTTCTTTCTGGACAACGGCTTTCTGATCATTCGGGGGTTGCTGGCGGGAAAAGAGCTCGGCCGGCTTCAGGCGGATACGGGGGAGCTGGTGGAGCTCGGGTCGAGGGAGGGTCAGCAAGGCCCGGACTGCCGGTACGGGACGGGGCACCAATCAGGAAAGACCGTGCTGTGCCGCATCGATTACGTCATCGACAAGCGGGAGGCCTGCAAGGTGTTGCTCGGCCACCCGTTTATCCTCCGCTCCGTGGAGAGGCTGATGGGGCCTGATTTCATTCCCACCTGGGACGCCATGGTGCTCAAGATGCCCGGGGAGGGCATCATCGTGCCGTGGCACCGGGATGCCGCTGTCGGCCACGTCGGCGATGAGCCGATCTTCAACGTGGACTTCTACCTGGACGAGGCCACGCTCGGAAACTGCCTGTGGATCTACCCCGGCAGCCAGCGTTGGAACAGCGAGCAGGTGGAGCGGATCACCAGGCAGTCAGGGTTCTCCACCGCGGGAGCGGTGCCGGTACCGATGCAACCCGGCGACGTCCTTTTTCACGACATCCGTCTCGTTCACGGATCGCCATCGACCAGCGCCGCGACATTGCGTCGGGTGGTGTATTACGAGTTTCGTCCCGCGCATGTGGAGTCATCCCAGGGACCGCATAAGCCGGAGTACATTCCGCTCAAGCAGCGGGTCCTGCTGGATTGCATCGAGCGGCGTGCCAAGGCGGACTACGTTGGGACCGAGGAGCCATACCAGTACAACTCGCCCCCTCCGTTCGCCGTGGCGTGGACGCCCGGAACAGGAGTGCCGACGCACCGCTACCCACACGAGCAGTACTGGCGCGCTGGCAAACCGTAACCCCTGATTGGTGCCTGAATGAGCGGCGAGCAGTACCGGAACGTCATGCTGTTGATTGCGGACGACTGGTCGCCCATGGCGGGATGTTACGGCCATTCGGTCATTCGCACCCCGAACATCGACGCGTTCGCCAAGGAAGCGATACTCTTCGAGCAGGCGTACTGCGCCAGCCCTTCGTGCGCGGCCAGCCGGGCCACGATCCTCACCGGGCTGCACAGCCACACCCACGGCCAGTACGGGCACTGCCACGGCACCCATGGGTTTCGCACCCACGAGCACGTGGCTTCCATTCCCCGGGTCCTGAAGCCGTTGGGGTTCAAGACCGCGTGCGTGGGCAAGCTGCATGCCAAGCCGTACCCGGTGTATCCGTTCGATGAGAGCGAGGTGGGAAATCCCTGGCGGACCGACGAGCTGGTGGAGAGGGCTGGCCGGTTCTTGCGCGCCGCCGGCAAGGATCCGTTCTACCTCCACGTCGGCTCGGCGTATCCCCATCGCCAGGGAGACGGGTTCGGGCTGAACCACCCCGATGGCGGATTCAACGACACGTTGTACCGGCCCGAGGATGTGCTGGTCCCGCCCTTCCTTCCCGACGTGCCCGAGGTCCGGCGGGACCTGGTGGACTACTACGGCGCGGTGACCCGGTACGACGGATTCGTGGGAAACATGCTGAGAGTGCTGGAAAGTGCCGGAAGGCTTGACGACACGCTGGTCATCGTCATGAGTGACCACGGCATGCCGTTCCCGGGAGCGAAGGCTTCGTCATATGACACCGGCCATCACTGTCCTCTGCTGATCCGCAGTCCGGATCAGCAGGGCCGGGGGTTAAGGAGCCGGGCGATGATCAGTTGGGTGGACCTGGCGCCGACCGTATATGACTGGTGCCGCGTGCCTGACGAGGCCGTTCCGAAAGAGCTACCCGGCCGCTCGCTGATCCCCATCCTGAAAGAGTCCGATCCCGTGGGGTGGGACGAGGTGTACTACGCCCATTGCTTCCATGAGGTGACGAACTATTTCCCATACCGGGTGCTCCGGCGCCGCCGGTATAAATATGTGAGAAACCTGGCCCATGAACTGGCGCAGCCGCTGCCCTCGGACCTGTTTCGATGTCGGTCGTGGGCAGCGGTGCGCAAGGAGGGGATGGAGAAGCTGGGTTTACGTTCGGTGAAAAACTTCCTGCACCGGGAGCCCGAAGAGCTGTTTGACCTTGAGACCGACCTTATGGAAACTGCCAACCGGATCGCCGATCCGGCGCTGGCTAGATTGCTGGAGGAGATGCGCCGTGCCGTGGTCGAGTTCCGCGTCCGCACGCAGGACCCGTGGCTGGAGCCCTCGTTCCAGCAGGGCGAGGTGTCCGAGTCGGGTCCGACGTAGAGGTTGCGGCTTGGGGGACCGGTGCGGCAAGTCTGACCCGAGATCGCCCTTGCCAAGGTGCAACCCAACGCATTACAATGGGATGCGGGAGGATACCCCATGTCAACCCAGGTTGTGGTCAGGATGCCGGACCGGCTGGTCCGGGAAGTGGATGCGGCGGCGCGGCGACTGGCCCGCCGGCGATCCGACGTGATCCGTCTCGCCGTCGAGCAATGGCTGCCCGCCCGCGCGAACGACGGGGGTCGGACCGCGCGTGAGCGGGCGCGCCGGCTGATTGGCTCGCTTGACTCCGGCATACCCGACCTGGCGAGACGGCACCGCGACTATCTGATCGAATCCCTGCGCCTTGCCCGTTGAAGTTGTTCTGGATACGGGGGCGCTCGTGTCCCTCCTCGACCGCCGGCAACTAGATCACGCCGCGTGTCGGGCGGTGTACGCCGATCTGGACGGGCGCGTGGTGACAACGGAGGCCGTTGTAACGGAATCCTGCCATCTCCTTGCCAGGGTGCCCCGCGGCGTCGAGCGGTGTCTGGAGTTCGTTCTCGAATCTGGCGTGATCGTGGTTCCCATCACCGTTGAATCGCTTCGCCGCGCGCTCGCCCTGATCAGAAAGTATCACGACAGCCCGATGGACTATGCGGACGCGACGCTGGTCGTCCTGGCGGAGGAAATCGGGACGGATCGTGTCTTCACGCTGGATCGCCGGGGGTTCACGGCGTACCGCCTGCACGGTCGCCGGGCGTTTCGTATCATGCCCTGACTCGGCGCCATACACTACAACTAAGGCGGGGCGAGGATGACCCAAGAGACATTGGCGGCGAAGGGAGGACCGAGGGCGGTCCCGGAGGGCTCGATCAGGCCCTGGCCCGAGATCGACGAGGTGGACCGCTCGATGGTCATGGCGTCGCTGGCGGGGGGCCAGCACGCCCACGGCCCCAACTGCAAGGCGCTGGAGCAGGAGTTCGCGAAGTGGAACGGGAACCGGCATGCGCTCACCACGAACTCGGGCACGGCTGCCCTCCACATGGCCCTGGCGGCCGGCGGGATCTCGGCGGGGGATGAGGTGCTGGTGCCCGCCTACTCCTGGCCCTCTTCGGCCACCTGCGTCCTGCATCACAACGCGATCCCTGTGTTCGTGGATATCAATTTCGACACGATGAACATGGACGAGGAAAAGATCGAGGCCGCGATCACGCCCAAGACGAGGGCGGTGATGGCCGTGCACCTGCACGGGCTTTCCATGAACATGGACCGGGTGATGGAGATCGCCCGCCGGCACGGCCTCTTCGTGGTGGAGGACTGCTGCCAGGCCCAGGGCGCCACCTGGCGGGGCCGCAAGGTGGGCGTTTTCGGCCACTGTGCCGCGTTCAGTTTCAACCAGAACAAGGTGATGTGCTCCGGCGAGGGTGGGATGCTGGTGACCGAGGACGGGAAGCTGGCCGAGGCGGCGGACCGGCTGCGGTATTTCGGGGAGTCCCGCGAGCCCTCCAAGGGCCCCGACGCCCATGACTACGCCTTGGGCTGGATGTACCGGAACAACGACCTCACGGCGGCGTTCGGCCGGGCGCAGCTCTCCAAGCTGGACCGGAACTTGCGCGTGATGCGCGAAAACGCGGAGCTGCTCGCCAGGCTCTTGGCCGGGACGCCGAACCTCATCCTGCCCCGAAGCATCGAGGGCGCCGGCCACAACTGGTACAACTACACGGTCCGGTTCGACATGGCCGCGCTGGGGCACGCGGGTGACGCGGCCGCCTTCCGGGACCGGCTGGTGGCCGCCCTGCGGGCGGAGGGTGTGGACACAGGCGTCTGGCAGGCGTTCATCCTGCCGGCGATGACCGTCTTCCGCGCCCGGAACGCCTATGGCCACGGGTGCCCCTGGAACTGTCCCTGGTCCCAGCCGGTGGACTACTCACTCGGCCAGTTCCCGCTTGCCCTGTGGCACAGCGACTGGCACACGGGGATGACCACGCCGCTGCGGCACCCCAATGGCCCGGGAGTGGTCGAGCTCGTCGCCAAAGGGATCCGGAAAGTCATGGAGCAGCCGGCATCGGTTCCTTCGTAGGCAGCGGAGGAGCATGATCACTTGGTGAGGGCCATCGCCCTCCTGGCTCTCCTGCTGCTGGCAGGAGAGCGCCGCGCCGAGGGGGCGCCGAGGGTGGAGGACTGGCCGCAATGGCGCGGTCCAAATCGGGACGGTACTTCCAGGGAAAAGGGCTGGCGGGCTGTGTGGCCAGCGGCAGGGCCGAAGGTGTGCTGGAAAGTTAACGTGGGCAGGGGCTACGCCGCGGTCTCCGTGGTGGGATCCCGGCTCTACACGGCCGGGAACCACAAAAACACCGATACGGTGTGGTGTCTCGACGCAAAAACCGGCGACACGATCTGGAAGTACAGCTACCCCTGTCCAGGCGCCGGAGGCGGATTTCCCGGCCCCCGGGTGACGCCCACCGTGGACGGCGATCTGTTGTACACCGTGAGTGTCCTGGGCCAGGTGTTCTGCTTGGAGGCCAAAACCGGAAACCTGCGCTGGTCTGTAGATACAGGGAACATGAACCGCACGCGGGGCCCTCCTTACTGGCACGGCGCCTCCTGCCACCCGTTGATTGAAAAAGACTTGCTCATCCTGGAGGTGGGGGCCGAGGGAGGAAATTTTGCTGCCTTCAACAAGCGTACCGGGAAGTTGGTCTGGCAGGCTGGAGACCAGCGGCTTGGCTACTCCTCGCCGGTCTGTGCGGACATCAACGGCGTCAGGACGCTGGTGGCCTTCTCCGGTTCGGCGATCGTCGGTATGGATCCTTTCACGGGAAGCCAGCTATGGGCCTTCCCGTGCAAGGTGGAGTTTCAAGGTTCCATCGCGACGCCGGTGGTCTTCAACGACCAGGTGTTTGTTTCCTCGTTCTATTTCGACCAGGCCGGGGTGCTTCTGCGTATTGAGGATGGAAGGCCGAGCGTGGTGTGGCAGACCAGGGAGATGCAGAATCACTTCAACGCATGCGTGCTGTGGAAGGGACACCTGTACGGGTTTCATGGGTACGCGCGCAAGCAGGATTCTTCGCGAGGTGACGCGTATCTGGGATGCCTGAACGCCCGCACGGGGAAGCTCACGTGGTCGCAGGACGTGGGGGGTGTCGGAGGCCTGATGATGGCGGACGGGAATTTAATTCTTCTGACTGAGCCCGGCGAGCTGATGGTCGCTGAAGCTTCTCCCAAGCGGTTCAAGCCGGTTTCCCGCGCCCACGTAATTGGCGAGCACTGCTGGACCATGCCGGTCCTGTCCCACGGGAGGATTTACTGCCGCAACCACCGGGGCGACGTGGTCTGCCTGGACGTAAGGCGTTAGCGCCGCCGGGGTATGGTAAGCTCTGCGAGGACATGGTTATCCGGGAAGTGGTGGTGACGGGACAGAACCAGGTCGAGCTCAGGACAGGAAAACTGGACGAGCGCTCACTGGGCCCGGATGAGCTGCTCATCGACACCGAGCGCACCTTCATCAGCACCGGCACCGAGCTGGCCAACTACACCGGCCGCGAGCCCAAGGTGTTCCAGCGCGGAGCCTGGTGCGCCTATCCCTGGCGATCGGGCTACGCCAACGTCGGAACCGTGCGGGCGGTGGGGCCGGGCGTGAAGCGCGCCAAGGTGGGTGAGCGGGTCTTCACGTTCGGCAACCACGCGTCAGCCATCCGTTACAGCGAGCGCCGGCTGGTGATCGCCGTGCCGGAGGGATTGGATCTGTCGGTGGTGGCGGCTTCCCGCATGGCGGGGGTGGCCTTCACCGCGATAATCCTGGCCCAGATCCGCGGGAATCCCTGGGTGGTGGTGTTCGGGCTCGGCCCGGTGGGGAACCTTGCGGCGCAGGCCTTCCGGATCCGCGGCTGCCAGGTCATTGGGGTGGACCCGGTGGAGGCCCGGCGCCAGCTCGCCCAGAAGTGTGGCATCACGCGAACCGTCGGTGGCTCCGCTGAAGAAGTCTGGCAGGCCATCGCGGGGTTGACCGGCGGCCGGATGGCCGATATCACCGTGGATGCGGTGGGTCACAGTGCGGTGGTGATGCAGGCTCTGAAGGCCACCGCCAGCTTCGGGCAGATTGTCCTGCTGGGCACCCCGCGAGTATCCGTCCAGGGGGACCTCACCGAGTTGCTTTCGGACGTGCATCTGCGGTTCATCACCGTGCGCGGGGCGCTCGAGTGGTGCCTGCCGATGTACCCGGAGACCGGCGTGGCTGACTCGCTGCTCAGCAAGCAGGAGATGATCTTTGAATGGCTCAGACGAGGCGACTTGAACCTGTCTTCTCTCATCTCTCATGTCCTGAAACCCGAGCAGATTCGTGAGGCCTACGAGGGACTCGAGCATCATCCCGAAACCTACACAGGCGTGGCGCTGGACTGGACCGAGGTGGCCCGCGTGTAGGAGGCTGCGGGGGACGGCAGGGATATGATAAGCTCTGCGCCATGCGGATCAATTTCCATGGGAAGCTGGTGGGCGATCCGGAAATCCGGGCCGGATTTATCGGGTGCGGGTCTCACTCCTTCCGGAATATTTACCCCGTCTTGCAGTTCGCCCCGGTCAATCTGGTTGCGGTGTGCGATCTGGATGAGGAGCGGGCCAGGGCCTTTGCGGCCAAGTTCGGCGCCGGGCGATCCTACACGGACTACCGGAAAATGCTGGACGCGGAAAACCTCGATGCAGTCTTTGTCGTCACGGGATTCGACCGAAACGGGAAGCCCTCTTATCCCCCCATCGTGGCTGACTGCCTGCGGGCTGGGGTCCACGTGTGGATGGAAAAACCGCCGGCGCACACCTGCGCCGGCGTCGAGCTGATGCAGGAGGCTGCCGGGGCGAGCGGCAAGCATGCGATGGTGGGTTTCAAAAAAATGTTCGGCCAGGCCAACGAAAAGGCCAAGGAGCTGGCTGCGGCAGCCGAGTTCGGCCGGATCTCGCTGGTCACCATCCAGTACCCGATGGGGATTCCAACTCCCCAGGAATTTCAGCGGTACGCGCGGAACACACCGGATGGCCGCCCCGTGCTCGGGTTCCTGGATCACCTCTGCCATCCAATCTCCCTCATGGTCTTCCTGCTGGGGATGCCGGACGAGTTCATCTATGAGCGCGGCGCGACGGGCGCGGGCGTGGCGACGTTCTCCTTTGCCTCCGGGGTGATCGCCGCGGTGGCCTTCAGCCATCACGGCGCTTTGAACGGCGGGATGGAGCGGACCATGATCGTCTCGGAGAGCGGGAGACACATCACCGTGGACAACAATATCCGCCTCAGTTATCACCGCGATCCGCAGCGGGGCTATGGCGAGACGCCCTCGTTCTTCACGGGGGCGCCTGAGCAGGTGACCGCTGTCTGGGAGCCTGAGTTCTCTCTCGCGGCGCTGTACAACCAGGGCCTGTTTTTGCAGGGCTTTTACGGCGAGGTGAACGAGTTCGCGCGGTCCATCTTGGAAGGCCGCCCGCCGGCCAGGGGCACCCTGGAGCAGGCCTGGCAGGTGACCCGGATCTTCGAGGCCTTCGCGGAAGGTCCGCGCCGGGTCATTTCCCTCAGGGCAGGAGCCCCGGCGCGTGAGTGACCCCGTGCTTCCGGCGGCGCAGGCGCAACGCGTCGAGGAGGAATGGGGAAGCCTATGCTGGCTCGCCAGCAGCAGCATCGGCCAGGTGGACCGCATGACCGTGGGGCGGGTCTCCATCAAGGCGGGAAGGGCCAATCCCCGGCATTTCCATCCCAACTGTGACGAGGTGCTCTACCTGCTCAAGGGAAGGCTGGAGCACACGCTGGGCGACCGTACCATGGTGCTCAATGCCGGCGACACGCTGGTTATCAGGACTGGCGAGGTGCATAATGCCAGGAACATTGGCGGGGAGGACGCGGATATGATCGTTGTTTATAACGCGGGCGAGCGGCAATTCAAGTTGGAGGAGCCGGGGGCAGGCCGATGAAGCTCTGCTTGACGACCTGGCTGTTCCATCACCCGCTGCAGCAGGGGACCGTCGAGCCGGAGCGGGTCTTTCGCTTTTTCGGTGTTGAGCTTCAGGCTCGCAGCGTGGAAGTTCCGAAGACCACCTGGCCGGACTGGTCCGATGCGGGTGTCAAGCGACTGAAGGCCCTCGCCGCGGAGCATGGCTTGGAGTTCGGCGCCATCGCCGCGCAGAACCACTTCAACGAGGCGGATCCGAAGCTGCGTCAAAAGGAGGTCGATCTGGTCAAAGAGTTCATCGATCATTCGGCCGTGCTCCAAGCCAAGGTGCTGAACGTGTTTTTCGCCGGCTGGGGGGACCCGGCCCAGGCGGTGCGGCTGTACAACGAGATGCTGGAAAATCTGCTAGAGGTCACTGACTACGCGGCCCAACGGCGTGTCGTGCTGGGGGTGGAGGCGCACGGTCCGGGCACCAAAAACGCCGGCGAGATGCTCGCGCTGGCCCGCCGGGTCAACTCGCCATGGCTCAAACTGGCGATGGATTCAGGAAATCTGGACCACCCCCCGCACGAAGGGCTGGAAGATTTGATGCCGCATGTCTGCGCGGTCCACTACAAGTCCGGTTATCGTGACGCCCAAAAGATTTCCCATCCCGTTGATACGGCCAGATTCTTCAAGATCATCAAGGACTCGGGCTATGCGGGCGAGGTGAGCCTGGAGAGTCTTCGATACGGTCAGGGTTCCCTCGAGAACCCGAAAGGAGAGCTGTTCGAGGAGGTGCGCCAGGCGGCGGAGTTCCTAAAGCCTTTCCTGGCCTGAGGCCGCGGCAACATGCCCGGCCAGGACTTTGGCACTAAAGCTAGCCGCGTTGCTGTCAAATATTTGTCTGAGTGCTATAGAGCATTGGGGTTACACTCGTTGGAATAGCTTTTCAAAATCCTCAGTGTTCCTGGATGCGTAGGTGCGCTTTCTTGAGCGCTGAGATGAGCTCGGTCCAGGGCTGCCCGGAGGCTTGGAACAGGCCGCGGTTGGCGCGCCGCTTCTTGGAATCAAAGTCGTTCCACGTGAACCAGTGTGAACCCACGATGAAGGGGAGATTGTAAAAGTCCACGGTCACCCGGGCCGCCTGCCGGGCCCGCTGGATCTGGGTCTCTACCGTTTCATCCCAGGACCAGTCCAGGAGCTCGGGGTCGTCATAGAGGCCTGAATCCAGGCTGGGAATGGACCATTCACCGATGAGAATGGGCTTGCCGGTCCGCTCATGGACCAGTTTCAGGATGTCCCCGGCGTTGTTGCCAAGCCCTGGCTCGTTGTTGGCTGGATAGATGTTGACCGCGATGCCGTCGTATGCCTTGTAGAGTTCCACCACCCGCACCCAGTCGCCCATGTCGTCAAGCATGAACCGGTTGGAAAAGATGAGATGATTTGGATCGGCCTGCCGAATCGTCGTGAGAGTGACCCGGATGTATGCTTTGACGATCTCGCGCTCGAACCGCAGAAAGTCCTGGTACATTTTTCCCTCGCGGAACTTTGGGTCCGGCTTTTGGGCCATGAGACCTTTGAAGGAAGTAAACTTTGATCCCCAGGAGGTGTTCAAGGCCTTGATGTTCTTGTAGCGGTTCGTCAGGAATTTGTGGAACGCCTTTGCGCAGTGGCGGGAGTACACATGGCGGTACAGTTCCCGGTGGGAGACCTCGTTATCCGCGAACCATCCCGCGAACCAGGACTGACCTTTCACCACCCTGGCCACCTCCCGAACTTGGGTGGTGTAGATCTCCTTGTACCTGGGATCGAAGGGATCTGGAAATCCGTGACCTCCGAGTTCTTCACCCTTGGCGTTTTTCAGCCGGCCGAATTTCCCCTCTAGGGTTTGCGATTGCATGGCGTAGAACAATGGCAGGGGAGCGCTTCCTTCGACACCCTGGGCTTCGTTCAAGGCGTTCCAGTGTTCGTATCCTGACCAGCCGGCCACGCTGTTAAAGCCTGTCGCGCGCATGAAATCCGTGTACTCGCGCCCTCGCTTAAGGCCCGCTGGGTCCTCGCCAAACCATTTCACCGGAGTTCCCAGGGAATAGAACGGCTTTCCTTGGGGGGTGACGAACCACCAGGTGTTCTTGCGGTGAGCTAATCTATAAAATTTTCCTTTCTTGAAGTTCTTCGGCGGGGCCGGGCGAGTGATTTTCCCTGGATCGTCCGGCACCTCAAGCGGTTCGACGCCTTCCTTTTGCCCCATGGACGCAGTGCCCCACACCGGTGGGGTCAGCGCTACGAATGCCGTCACGGCGCAGAAGGCTGGAGCCAGAAGGGCGTGAAGTCGCGAAAGAGCACATTCATGTCCCCAAGTCATCATCGCGTGGCCATGTTTATTGTAGTATGTGGTCGAACAACAATAGTGCTCGCTGGCCAAAGCGTTCCTGCTGCGGAAAGTCGTACCTTGACCGGCTGGTCCGTGATGACTAGGATGGTGGCCGGTCCAGGAGTGTGAAGTGATGGTGCGAATTGGTGGGCTGATTCTTGAGGCAGGTTCCCAGCCGTGAATGTTGCGGTGGTGGGGTCGGGGCTCATCGGGCCCGTCCACGTGGAGGCCCTTAGACGGCTGGGCGTGCCGGTCAGGGGAATCCTTGGCTCCACTCCTGAAAAGTCCCGCGCGGCCGCGGACAAACTGGATCTGGAGAAAGCCTACGCTTCCTACTCCGAGCTTTTGCATGACGAGGCCATCACCGTGGTGCACATCACGTCTCCCAACCGCTTTCACTACGAGCAAGTGAAAGGAGCCCTTGAGGCTGGCAAGCATGTGGTGTGTGAAAAACCCCTCGCCATGACTTCCAAGGAGAGCGCCGAGCTGGTAACGCTGGCGCGCCGCCGGCCGGGCCAGGTCACCGCGGTGAATTACAACATCCGGTTTTATCCCTTAAGCCTGGAGGCCCGGGCCCGGGTCCGGCGGGGAGAGCTGGGGGACATCTTTCATGTGCGGGGAGCCTACGTGCAGGACTGGCTCCTCTTGCCGGACGACTTCAACTGGCGGGTCCTGGCCGAGGAGGGTGGGGCGGTCCGGGCCGTGGGGGACATCGGCACTCACTGGCTGGACCTGCTGATGTTCATCACCGGCCTTGAGGTCGAGGCGGTGCTGGCTGACCTCAAGACGGTTCACCCGGTCCGGTACCGGCCTCTGGGGTCCGTCGAAACGTTCAAGGACAAGGAGCCTAAGGGGCCGGGGGACAGGAACCCAGTCGAGATCAAAACCGAGGACTATGGCTCCGTGCTGCTGCGCTTCCGGTCGGGGGCCCGGGGGGTGATGACCGTTTCCCAGGTGACCGCGGGCCGCAAGAACCGGCTGACCTACGAGATCGCGGGAGCCAAGGCCGCGCTCGCCTGGGACAGTGAAGCGCCCAACACCCTGTGGATCGGCCGCCGCGAGTCCGCCAACCAGTCCCTGATCCGGGACCCCGCGCTGCTTGACCGGGGGGCGGCCTCCTTTGCCAGTTATCCAGGCGGCCACAACGAGGGGTTTCCCGACACGTTCAAGCAGTTGTACCGGGCGGTGTATGAGGACATCCGCCGCGGACAGCCTGCGGCGGAGCCGCTGTACGCCACCTTTCAGGACGGCCACCGGGAATTACTGCTCTGTGAGGCCGTCTTGGACAGCCACCGGCGGGGCGGCTGGGTGACGGTGCCGAATGCCTAGCATGGTAAAAGAATAAGGTGACCCTTCGACTCGCAAAGCTCGCTCAGGGTCATGGTGAGCGACCGCAGGGAGTCGAACCATGAAAGCCGCGGTCTTTGAGGGGGAGGGACGGCTGATCGTCAAAGAGGTCCCCAACCCGGTCCTGGAGGACGGCGAGATGCTCCTGAAAGTCGAGGCCTGCGGAATGTGCGGGGTGGACCTCAGGACCTTCCGGAGCGGGGACCCCAAGATCACCCCGCCCCGGATCCTGGGACATGAGTTCTGCGGCCGGATCGCCGAATCAAGGGCCCAGGGGCAGGGACTGCCCTCGGTGGGGGATCGGGTGGTGATGTACATTGTTCTTCCCTGCGGGGCGTGTCCGAACTGTCAGGAGGGTCGAACCAACCTCTGTGAAAAGCGCACGACGATGTCCTACCAGCACGACGGGGGCCTGGCTCAGTACATGCGGGTGCCGGCGGCGGCGGTGCAAAACGGCCACCTCTTCAAGGTCTCCCCCGGGATCCTTTCACAGCATATGGCCCTGGCCGAGCCTCTGGGCTGTGTGGTGAACGCCCACGGCCGGCTGGGGATCGGCCAGAGGGACACCGTGGCCGTGATCGGCGCAGGCCCCATCGGTATCATGCACGGCCTGCTTTCGCGCCTTGCGGGGGCTCGGAAAGTCTTCCTCCTCGACATCTCGGCATCCCGGCTCAAGATAGCGGAGTCTTTTGAGTTCGACGCTTATGTGCCGGTGCGGAACGGCGCACACCTGGATAAGGTGCGGGGCCTCACGGAGGGTCGCGGCCCCAGCGTGGTCATCGTGGCCTGCGCCTCATCTCAGGCCCAGGCTGACGCGCTGGAGATGGCGGCTCGGGGGGGGCGGGTTGAGTTCTTCGGGGGACTACCCAAGACCAAGCCCACGGCTGTGCTCAACACCAATCACATTCATTATAAGGAACTGGTGGTGTCAGGCTCGTATTCGGAGAAGATGGCCGACTTCAAGGCCGCTCAGGCCTTGCTGCAGGGCGGCCGCTTTCCGGCGGACAAGATCGTGACCCACGAGCTGCCCCTGGACCGGGTCACGGATGCCTTTGGGCTCATGGAATCTGGCGAGGCGCTCAAGGTATGCATCAGGCCCTGAACCGGAAGAATCTCCACGAAGCGCAACTGCTGATCGGCGGCTCCCCCTGCCCGTCGGCCACAGGCGAGACCCGTGAGGTTCGCTCCCCCGCCACCGGCGAAGTGGTCGGGCGTTTTCCCCAGGCGGGACCTGGGGACGTGGACCGGGCGGTGCGGGCGGCTCACGAGGCTTTTCGGAACTGGTCCCAGCTCACCGCTTACGAGCGCGAGGCCGCGATTCGCAAGGCCACTGCCTGCGTCCGCAACCGAGCGCAGGAGATCGGAACCCTGATGGCCCTCGAGCAGGGCAAACCCTTGAACCAGTCCCGGTCGGAGGTGACCTCTTCCTGTGACCTCGTGGATTTCTACGCCGCCGAGGCCGCCCGGGTGACCGGGCAGGTCCTGCCGACGGAGAAGCAGGATTACCGCTCCTGGGTGATTCATCAACCAGTGGGGGTGGTGGCCATGATCACCCCCTGGAATTACCCGGTCTCCCTCATGAGCTGGAAGCTCGGCCCCGCCCTGGCTGCGGGCTGCACCGCCGTGGTCAAGCCGAGCCCCGCGACGCCGCTCTCGCCTGCCGCGTTCGTCCATGCCCTCGCCGAGGGCGGGCTTCCACCGGGGGTCGTCTCAGTGCTAACCGGTGAGGGCACGGCCCTGGGCGAGGCGCTGGTCAGCCATCCCTTGGTGAAGAAGGTCGCCATGACCGGCTCCACGGCGACGGGCAAGGAGATCATGAAGCGGGTGGGATCGAGCCTCAAGCACATCACCCTGGAGCTCGGCGGCCACTGTCCGGCCATCGTCTGTGAGGACGCGGATCTGGATCTGACGGCCGAGGCCATCGCCTACAAAGCCTTCCGGAACATGGGCCAGAGCTGCAGCGCCGTCAACCGGGTCTATGCGCACAAAAGCGTTCACGACACGCTGGTCGGCAAGCTTGCGGACCGGGCGAAGAAACTCACGATCGGGGACGGCGTCACGGACGGCAGCGTGGACCTGGGGCCCATGACCACGGCGGCGGCTCTGGAAAAGGTGAAGCGGCACGTGGAGGACGCGGTCAAGAAAGGGGGGCGCCTCGTGTGCGGCGGCGGGACACCGGAAGGCAAGGCCTACGCCCGGGGGCATTATTATCTGCCGACCATCCTGACGGGCCTTACGCCGGACATGCTGATGGCGAAGGAGGAGACGTTCGGTCCGGTGGCTCCCTTCGCCGCCTTCGACGAGCTGGACGAGGCGGTCCGGCTGGCCAACGACACCCCCTACGGCTTGGTCTCCTTCGTGTTCACCAGAAACCTGACCACGGCCTGGAAACTCAGCGAACGGCTGGAGGCGGGCACGGTCTGCGTCAACAACGTGGCCGTGAACACGGCCTACGGCCCCTACCAGGGCTGGAAGGACAGCGGCTTCGGCCTCGAACTTTCCCGGGAAGCGATCTATGAGTACCTCAATGTCAAGCACATCAAGGCCCGTCTCCCTTGAGCAGGATTCGGGTGATCGTCGCGGGATGCGGCAGCGTGGGTCGCTGGAGCTATCTGCCGCACCTGACCAAGAGCCGGTACGTCCACCTCCTGGCGGTCTGCGACATCGCCCGGCCCGCCGTCTGGGAGGCAGCGGCCGCCTTTCGCGTGCCCCGGTGGTTCACTTCCGCGCGCACGATGGTGAAAAATGTTCCAGCCGATCTGTTCGTGAACCTGACCAGCATGCCGTCCCACGGGCCGCTGAATCTCATGGCGTTGAAAGCCGGGCTGCACGTGTGGAGCGAGAAGCCCATAGCTACCAACCTGGCGTTGGCCCGCCGGATCCTCCGGGAAGCCCGGCGCAGGAAAAGGTACTGTCTGGCCGCTCCCATCCCAGTCCTCAGCCCCGCATTTGCGGCCGCCGAGCGTCTGGTCCGCAGCGGCCAACTGGGGAAGATCTGCCAGGTGCGCGGCCGGTACGGCCACGGCGCCCAGGACATGTGGGCGGGATGGTTTTTCAAGAAAGGGGGCGGCTCGGTCTTTGATTTGGGCGTCTATAACGTGACGAGCCTGACCGGACTGCTGGGGCCGGCCAGGGCGGTCACCGCGTTCTCCGGCATCGCCGTGCCCGTCCGCAGGCTTGAAGGCGGCAAGCGCGTCAGAACCGAGGTGGAAGACAACACCATCTTGTTGATGGATTTCGGCGGCGCGCGGTTCGGGGTGGTGCAGTCTGGGTTCACGTTCACGAAAGTGGACGAGTCCGACGGGCACCACACCTCTTCCGACCCGCACGAGACGAGCATCGAGGTCATCGGCACCAAGGGCTCAGTCAGGTTCCTGGGGTACGACTGGGCCCCCGCGGGGTTGCGGGTGGGATTGAGCCGGGAGAAAGGATGGCGGACGATCGCGACCAACCAGAAGGGATATACCTGGGCCGGGGGCGCCTCCTATCTGGCCGAGTGCCTGGCCAAAGGCTGCAAACCGATCCTGACGGGCGAGCACGCGTATCATGTCCTGGAGGTGATGACGGCGGCATTCAGGGCGGCGAAAACGAGGCGGACTATTCCGGTCCGGTCGCGGTTTCCCTGGCCGCTCAAGCTCCGGCGATAAACGGCAGGGGTGAAGCAGCCATGGCGTGGGCGGTGGGAATCGATTTGGGCGGGACCAATGTGCGCGCGGCCCGCGTCGCGGAGGATGGAGCGGTTCAAGGGTTCCTCATGCGGGCCGTGGACCGGGGCCAGGACGGGGAGGGGCATGTCCGCTCCCTGGCCCGGCTGGTTGAGGAAGTTGCCGCGGGGGAGAAGCTGGCCGGAGTCGGCGTGGCCGTGCCGGCTACGGTGCGATCTCCTGGCGGAGAGATCCTGCCGGGGACCAGCAACCTTAAGGGCCTGGAGGGGTTCCCGCTCGCCCGGCGAATGGAGGAAGCCACCGGCTATCCCTGCGCCATCGGCAATGACGCCGACCTGGTCATGTGGGGCGAGGCCCGGTTTGGAGCTGCCAAGAGCGCCCGCAACGCCATCGCCCTGACCCTGGGGACCGGCATCGGCAGTGGGCTGATGCTGGGTGGCCGCCTGTGGGAAGGCAGCCATGGATTCGGGGCCGAGATTGGACTCACCCTCGTGCCCCGCCTCACGGACCGTGAGCCGCGCCGGTGGGTCGCCCTCGAGGAGCTGGTTTCAGCGGAGGCGCTGCGCAGGTGGGCGGGCGGCTCCGCGGAGGAGATTTTCAGCCGGGCTGGAACGGACGACCCCGCCGCCTCCAAAGCGGCGGACACGGTGTGCGAGTATCTGGCCGTGGCGATCACGAACGCGCATCTGCTGCTCAATCTCGATCTGGCGCTCCTCTGCGGCGGGATGGCCAAGGCAGGAGAGAGGCTTCTGGAAGGGGTCAAGAGGAAATTTTCGTCTCTCTGTCTTCCCGCCTATCAGCACGGGCTCACGATCGGCCTTGGGCAGCTCGGCGACCGGGCCGGCATCCTTGGCGCCGCCAGCCTGGCGCTCATGCCGTCCAAGCGGGATGTATGAGCCAAGACATCCTTGCCCGGCTGAAAGCGGGAACGGTGCTGGGCGATGGCGGATACCTGATCGAGCTGGAGCGCCGCGGATACGTGCGCAGTGGGTCGGACCAGGAGAAGGTGGGCACGGGGAAGGGAAGCGGGACATTCACTCCCGAGGTGGCGATTGAACATCCGGCCGCTCTCAG
>CAZPLZ010000029.1:0-22408 GCA_964587525.1 uncultured bacterium
TCCCCCGAAGGGGGGAGAGGGAAAGGGAGAGAGGGGCAGGGAGAGGGGGGATGCTGCCTCCTTTGTGAAGAATTTTCGAAGCGCCGCAGCACATAACGCGCCAGCGCGGCAGCCCCGCAGGGCAGATCCTCCCCAGGGATGCACGCGGCAATCATTTTAAGATCCTCCTCGCGCCAGGCGTCCGCCACGACCAGGCGCACGCCCCTCCTCAACCACTCGCGCCGCAAGCGGCGAACGTGTGCCGGGCCACGGCTAAGCTCGTGAAGGTTCATGTGGGCGCAGGCCTTCCGGCCGAGCGTGGTGGCAGCCAGGGCAACCAGGTCACCTGTCCTGACCGGGTGAAGGGGGTCATGGGTATAGGCGCTCCGTTCCAACGGCCGACCGTGAACGAACTGTCGCCCGCCGATGGTCCAGCGCCCCTGGCTGGGATTGGCCGGCACCAGCCAGGTCATCCGCCGCCGGGATGCTCCTCGCAAGGCTTCCGCCTCCGCAACGGGATGCCCACGGAGGGTGGAATCCACTTTGAAATACACCGGCGCGGCACCCCGCCGAAGAAGTTCCCGGCCCACCTGATGTACCCGGCGGACCGCGGCGGCTTCGCCCAGCCGGCGGGTTTCCAGGTCCAGAATCAGCACTCCCCCCCTCTCCCTCCTCTCTTCCCCAAAGAGTGAGAGGGGAAAGGGAAAAGAGGGCAGGCTATTTGCAAGGAGGCACCGAACCTGCTGGCCGTTGCGCAAGCACTCCGCCCCGACATCGCAGGCGCCCGTCAAATCGTCAGCCAAAAGGACAGGTCTAATGGCGCTGGGCCCACCAGGATTTAGCCGAGGTCAGGAAATTTTTCAACAACGCTTTTCCATCCCGGGTCATGATGGATTCTGGATGGAACTGTACACCCTCGACCAGCAGCTCGTTGTGGCGAAGGCCCATGACCTCGCCCTCCTCGGTCCACGCGGTCAGCTTGAGCGACTTCGGAATGGTCTTGCGGTCCACAAGGAGGGAATGATAGCGCGCCGCCTCGAACGGGTTGGGTAATTTCTGGAACACGGATTCTCCGTCGTGATAGATGGGAGAGGTCTTGCCGTGCATCAGCCGCTCGGCCTGCCGGACGCGCCCACCGAACACATGACCGATACACTGGTGCCCCAGGCACACGCCAAGCACCGGTATGGTTCCAGCAAAGTGGCGGATGGCGGCACATGACACACCCGCATCTTCCGGCCCGCCGGGTCCCGGTGAGATCACCAAACACGTTGGCTTGAGTTTCTTGATCTTTTGCAGGGTGATCTTGTCGTTGCGGTACACCAACAGGTCCTCCCCTAACTCCCCCAGATACTGCACAAGGTTGTAGGTGAAGGAGTCGTAGTTGTCGATCATCAGGATCATTTCCTGCCTGCACCTCCGGCTGTGGTGCGAAGCCTCCCAGCGGCAGCGACCGCCAGCATGGCGTGCCGTGCCTTGGCCAAGGATTCCTGATACTCTCGCCCTGGGACGGAATCAGCCACAATACCCATGCCGGCCTGCACGTACGCCCACCCTCCCGCCACCACGATGGTCCGGATGGCGATCGCCGTGTCCATGTTACCCGTAAAGCTGATATACCCGACGGCGCCACCGTATGGACCCCGGCGCGTCGGCTCCAATTCGTCGATGATTTCCATGGCCCGGACTTTTGGCGCCCCCGAAACCGTCCCAGCCGGGAAACACGCTCGGAACACATCAAACGCGTCGTGCCCAGGAGTCAGATCTCCCTTTACGCCAGTGACCAGATGCATGACATGCGAGTAACGTTCCACAATCATGTAGTCCGACACACGCACCGTGCCGTACCGGCACACCCGGCCCAAATCATTCCGGCCCAGGTCCACCAACATCACATGCTCGGCACGCTCCTTAGGGTCCGCCAGTAATTCCCGCTCCAGTCGCATGTCCGCCACCGGCGTCTTCCCTCGGGGGCGCGTTCCCGCAATCGGCCTGACTTCCACCTCATCGCCTTCCAATCTGACCAGCAGCTCGGGCGAGGAACCCGCCAGGGTGACACCACCGCATTCCAGGAAAAACATATATGGAGAAGGATTGAGCACCCGCAGGGCCCGGTACAGGGTGAACGGATCCTTGTCATACGGCACCGCAAATCGTTGTGACAGCACAGCCTGGATAATGTCACCAACCTTGATGTAATGTTTAGCTCGCTCGACATTGCTGAGAAATTTTTCCCGGCTCATGTTGGGGATAAACTTCACAGCCTTAAGTCCGTTGAATTCAAACGGCGCTGGTGCCGAGACTGGCCGTGACAACTGCTCAATCACCGCCTCCACCTTGCGCGTCGCATCTTCATACGCCCGGCCCGGTGCACCCCTCACACCCGCGTGCGCGACAACCTTGATCGTGTGCCGGAGATGGTCAAACACGAGCACGGTCTCCTGCAGCATGAATTGCATCTCCGGTAGCTTCCGGTCGTCGCGAGGAGCATCCGGAAGCCGCTCGACATACCGGACCGCGTCATACCCAACGTAGCCAACCAGACCGCCTTCGAACCGGGGAAAACCCGGCACGACAGACGGTTTCGTGCCAAAGCGGCGCTGAAGCAGGTCAAGCGGATTACCCCAGGTGCGGGTTCGCTTCCCATCCCGGCACTCCTCAAGCGCCATCCCGCGAGCGATATAGAGTGCGGACGGGTCGCTGCCCAGGAAGGAATACCGTCCGATCCGCTCACCACCCTCAACGCTCTCGAATAAGAATCCGTACGGGGAACGGCGGATCTTGAGATAGGCGGAGACCGGTGTCTCGACGTCCGCACTCACTTCCCTCCAAACCGCGACGCGGGAGCCCACGCGCGCCCGGCCACCGGACCGCATCACGTACGGTAGACTTTTTCGGGGTCGAATCGCCGTCGATCTACAACCATCCAGCGTCCTCCCCGCCGGTGGCGGAAGAAACAGGAGCGGTAACCGGCATGGCAGGCCCCAGCCCCACGCTGGTGAACGCAGAGGAGCAGAACGTCGCCATCGCAATCAATTCGAATCTCCTTGACCACTTGAATATGGCCGGATTTCTCACCCTTCTTCCAGAGTTTCTTGCGGGAACGGCTGTAAAAGTGCGCATGACCAGTGGCCAGCGTGCGCTTTAACGCCCGCCTGTTCATGTACGCTAACATCAACACCCGGCCGCGAAGCCCTTCCTGCACAATCGCCGGCACCAGGCCCTGTGCGTTGAATTTAACCAGCTTCATGGTGGGAGAAGTCATTTGGGGGAAGTCGTCTGCAGATCGAGTCCTCGAGCCCAGGAAAAGGGAGAGGGGGGTCGTACGGAGATGCCCTGGGCAGCCAGGTAGCGTTTGGCCTGTGCAATGGTGTACGTCCCGTAATGGAAAATCGAGGCAGCCAATGCCGCACCGGCTTCGCCATATTTGAGCGCAGCCGCCAAATGCGCTAAGTGGCCCGCACCACCGGACGCGATCACCGGCACGTTGACCGCCCTTGACACCGCCCGGGTCAGTTGAAGGTCGTAGCCAGTCTGGGTCCCGTCCGCATCCATGCTCGTTAATAAAATTTCGCCGGCGCCAAGCGCCACCCCCCGCCTCGCCCAGGCCACCGCCTCAAGCCCGGTTGGAACCCGCCCGCCGTGTGTGTAAACTCGAAACTTCCCCTTGCCGTCGCGCCGGGCGTCAATGGCTAGGACCACACACTGGGTGCCGAACCGCCTCGCCGCCTCCCGAATCAGCCCTGGGCGCCTCACGGCTGCCGTATTGACGGACACCTTGTCCGCCCCGGCTGAGAGCAGTGCACGGATATCACCCACGGTGGAGATGCCGCCACCAACCGTGAGCGGCATGTAGATACGCTCCGCCGTCCGCCGGACCACATCCAGCATCGTTTTACGCCCTTCGTGCGAGGCCACAATATCAAGAAACACCAGCTCGTCCGCACCGGCCCAATCATAGCGCTGGGCAGCTTCGACTGGATCGCCGGCGTCCCGCAGCCGGACAAACCGGACACCTTTGACGACCCGGCCCCCTTTGACATCGAGGCATGGGATGACTCTCTTAGCCAGCATGGGGGAAGTTACTGCATTTTATCAGCACGACGTCTGGCGGTCGCCAGGGCTTCTGCAAGGTCAAGGGTCCCCTCGTAGAGGGCTTTACCAACGATCACCGCAGAGAGACCGGCGCCAGCGAGTGGCAGCAGGCGGCGGATATCTCCGGCATCCCTGACGCCGCCAGCCATCTGCACCTCGATCCCCTCGGCGCGCTTCAGCACGGCGGAGAGCCGGGTGGTGTCGACACCTTCCAGCGTTCCGTCTCGCTCGGTGTCCGTGTACACTATCCCGGCGACACCCTGTCGGACCAGCCTGGGGACAACCTCCTCCGCCTTGATATCCAGCGCGGCCGTCCACCCCTCGACTTGAACCATGCCGTCCCGCACATCCACAGAGACAAGCACCGCCTCCCGGTATTGAACGAGAACCTGCGCCAAGAACCCAGGCGACTTAAACGCCGCCGTGCCTAGAATGACCCTGTCAATGCCGTTTGCGAGCGCCTGTTGGACAGCCTCAAGGCTGCGGACTCCACCGCCGTACTCGATTGCCAGGCCGGTGGCGGTCGCAATCCGCCGGGCCACTTCGAAATAGAGCGGCTTTCCAGTGCGCGCCCCATCCAGATCCACCATGTGCAGGCGAGCGGCACCTTGCCGTTGAAACTCCTTCGCCACGGCCAGGGGGTCTTCTGAGTACGCCTTCTCCTGACCGTAATCCCCCCGGGTGAGCCGCACACACTTTCCCCCGCGCAAATCAATGGCCGGAATAATGTCCACGACGAGTCTATTTTACTTAAAGCGCCGTACCGTGGACAGGAAATTCTTCAGCAACCGCAAGCCAGCGTGCTGACTTTTTTCCGGGTGAAATTGGACACCGGCCACGGGTCCCTGTTGGATCGCCGAGGCGAACGAAAGCCCGTAGTCTGTCCGGGCCGCAATCAGCTTGACGTTCGCTGGGACCGGGAAAAAAGAATGCACAAAATAGACATAGGGCCGGCGTGGCAATCCCTGAAGCAGCCAACTGCGTTTTGTGGGCACAAGGCGGTTCCATCCCATGTGCGGCACACGTAGCCGCTTGGAAAACGCCACCACCTTTCCGGGAAAACACGCCATCCCTCGGTGCCGGCCAAACTCCTCACTCTCCTCAAATAGCAATTGGAGCCCCAAACAGATCCCCAGGAACGGCCTCTCCTCCCGGATCCAGGAGCGGATCGGCTCGAAGAGCCTGAGCCGCGTAAGCCTCAAGACCGCTTCGCCAAAGGCACCGACACCTGGCAGGACCACGCCATCCGCCCGGCCGAGAGCCCGTGGAGACGAAGAAACCTCCACCCGGGCCCCCAGCCTCTCAAGGGCCTTGGCGGCACTGCGCAGGTTGCCCATGCCATAGTCCACCAGGGCCAGACGAGGAATCCTCACAAGAGCCCCTTGGTCGAAGGCACACCCCGAAACCGGCCGCGTCTCTCCACAGCCATGCCAAGCGCCTGGCCAAACGATTTAAAAGCAGCCTCAATCTGATGGTGGGCACTTCCACCCCGAGTCTGCTGGTTGATGTGCATCGTGCACGGAACATTGCGCACGAAGCCCAGGAACAATTCCTTCACCAGCCCCACCTCGAAATTCTTGATGGCTTTTGCCGACGGCGCCAATGCGTACGCGAGGTAGGCCCGCCCTGAGATGTCAATGGCCACCTGTACGAGGGACTCATCCATCGGCACCACCGCATCGCCATATCGCCGGATGCCTTTTTTATCACCCAGCGCTTTGGTTAAGGCCTGTCCGAGGCAAATCCCAATGTCTTCGACCAAGTGGTGATCGTCCACTTCCACATCACCTTTCGCTTTCAGGGTGAGACCAAACCCGCCATGTGCCGCGAACAACGTGAGCATGTGATTCAGGAATGGCAACGGGGTTTGTATCTGATTCGACCGTGCGTTGCCATCCAGCTCGAGCCGCAGATCAATCCTGGTTTCTTTGGTCTTGCGAACCACACGGGCGGAACGAGCGCGACCGCTCACCGGTTCATCTCCATGCTGCGCGCGTGTCCCTCCAGCCCCTCCATCCGGGCCAGCACGGCCAGATCCGGCGCAAGGCTCTTTAACCCCTTGGGGCTTAAGGCGGTCACATTGGTGAGCTTCATGAAATCCCTGACGCCGAGGCCAGAAGCGAAACGGGCTGTCCCCGCTGTGGGCAGCACGTGATTCGGCCCCGCGCCGTAGTCTGCCGCAGCCACGGGTGATGCGCCGCCAAGGAGCACGGTCCCGGCATTCCGTACGCCGTCCACGAGCCTTCGCCCGTCCCGGGCAACAATTTCCAGGTGTTCCGGAGCAAAGAGGTTTGCCATGTCAAGCCCTTCCTTCATGGAGCGCACGAGCACCATCGCCCCGCATTGAGAGAGTGAAGCCGCCGCCACCACGGCCCGGTCTAGATCTCGAAGCTGCCGCTTGATCTCCTCCAGCACACCCAGCACGAGGCGCTTGGAGGGGGTCACCAACACGGCCCAGTTGTCCCCGGTGTGCTCCGCCTGCGCGATCAGATCGGCTGCAACGGCTGCAGGTGACGCCGTTCCATCGGCGAGAACTAGAATCTCGCTCGGTCCTTCCAAGCTCCCCCCCCCCTGCGTCAGCATCTTGGCGGCCTGGGTGTACACATTGCCCGGCCCCACGACCTTATCCACTGCGGGGATGCTCTTCGTCCCGAACGAAAGCGCCGCTACCCCTTGCGCGCCGCCCACCGGGTAGGCCTCATCGATCCCGGCCAGATAAGCTCCCGCCAAAATCACCCGGGCGATGGTGCCGGAAAACCGCGGCGGTGAGATCAGGACGAGCTCCCTCACACCGGCCACCCGGGCCGCGCCCGCGCACATCAGCAGCGTGGACACCAATGGGTCTGTCCTGGCGGGAATGTGAATCCCCACCCGGTGAAGCGGCCGGACCATCTGGCGCAGCGTCCCGTACGGCATCTCAAGGGTGTATCCTCGGGCGCGCTGCTTGGCATGAAACGCCAAGATGTTCCGCCAGGCGCGTCTCATAGCCCGCCGCTGCGCAATCGACAGGCTCCGCCACGCTGCTCGGAATTCCCTCCTGGGCACACGAAGCCGCCGACGCGTCAGCCGGACCCTGTCAAACCGGGCCGTGGCCTTGATGAGCGCAACGTCGCCTCCCCGGCGCACCAACTCAACGATGCTCTCGGCTCGGCGAACGGCCTCTCGGGGAAACCTAAGCTGACGGCGCCGTTGAAGTTCGGCCAGCTTGGCGTAGTCCGCCGGGATCCAGGACCGATAGATCCGCATATCTATCAGGATATATTAAATGGCGGGGCCGGGGATCCGCTCGATGGATGCACCCACCGCCCGCAGTTTGTCTTCAAGGCGCTCGTAGCCCCGGTCGAGATGGTAGATCCGGTGAACCTCGGTCACCCCTTCCGCCATGAGGCCGGCCATGACCAAGGCCGCACCGGCGCGCAGGTCGGAGACCATAACCGGCGCACCCTTAAGCTCTTTGACGCCGCGCACCACCGCGGTCCCGCCCCTCACAGAAATGTCCGCACCCATACGCACAAGCTCCGGAACATGCTGGAACCGGTTTTCAAACACCGTTTCCCGGATGACCGAGGACCCTTCCGTCACCGCCATGAGCATCATCCACTGGGCCTGCATATCTGTAGGAAAGCCGGGGTGCACGGCCGTCATCATATCGGCCGAATACCGCGTTCCGGGGCTCGACACGCTTAAGCCACGCTCACCTTCCTGAATCACCGCACCAGCCTCGTTCAGGCGGGCCTCCAGTGCATGGAGATGATCCCGCCTGACACCGCACACCGTGAGCCCGCCGCCGGTCAGCAGGGACAGGATGAGATAGGTACCGGCTTCGATCCGGTCGGGAATCTGAGCGTGGTCGGTCCCTTGAAGGCGGCGCACCCCCGAAATCGTCACGGTGCCTGAACCCGCCCCCCGAATCTTAGCGCCCATCTTGTTCAGCAGTTCAGCCAGATCGACCACCTCCGGCTCCCGTGCAGCGTTGGTGATCACCGTCTCGCCCTCCGCCAGCGAAGCAGCCATCATGAGGTTTTCGGTCGCCCCTACACTGACGCTGTCCAGAACGATTTTGGCGCCGTGCAGCCGGTCCACCTTAGCCTCCACATAGCCATCCCGAATATCGATGGCCGCGCCCATGGCGGCCAGCCCGGCCAGGTGCAGGTTGATAGGCCGGGTTCCGATCGCACACCCTCCTGGCAGTGAGACCCGGGCTCTTCGCAACCGTGCCAGCAACGGCCCGAGCACCACGAACGAAGCGCGCATCGTCCGGACGAGGTCATACGGCGCTTCCGGGTTGACAAGGCCAGAGGCTTTGATGACCAACCGATCCTCCTGAAGAGCTACATCGGCTCCGAGCCAGCGCATCAGCTTCGCCATGGTTTCCACGTCCTTCAGACGGGGCACATTTGAAAGCCGGATGGGCTCATCGGTCAGGAGTGCCGCCGCCATCGCCGGCAGCACGGCGTTCTTGGCGCCGCTGATGTTCACGTCCCCGCGCAGCGGCACCCGGCCGCGGATCACGAATTTATCCATGCTATATCCATTAAAATATTAACGCCGCCTCGGTGTGCAGGCGGCGCTTAAGACGGCGGTCAGGACCTTATGCCTTACAGACAGCTTCCCAAGACCTGGGACGGCGTTTGTCCAAAGCAACCGTCGACACAGGGTGTGATGGTGCCAGTCGGCGCCGTGGGGTACGGTGCATAATCCGCCAGATAGAGAAGGATGCTTCCTTGCGCAGAAAGTTTTTTTCCGGTTAAATCTTCCCCCCTCACCGTGATCCGCGCGATCATACGTTTCACCGGGCTGGAACCGGCAAAGCCCGGCACTCCAGCGCACGTCACGCCGACACTCCATGCTTTGACCGCACTGGTGGCGACCGGAAACTCTATGGTGACAAGGCCGCTGGGCGTGATGCTCTCACGCAAAGAAATACTAACCCCCAGCGTGCTCACCGGTCCTTTGAGCTGTCCGTCGGCGGGATCATAGTAAAAGTACTCGATTTCATACCCGGTGATGAAGGCCTCCAAGCTCGGCCCCAGGGTACCAGGGGCGTCAAGATCCAGCTCCACCTTGGCCGCATCTTGAATCGCACAGCAGTTCGAATCAGCCGAGCCGATGAGATCGGCCTCGATGAAGGTCTTGTTGGCGTTCCCGGGGTCTGTGCCTTCGATCTTTTGAATACGCAGGTTCATCCTGGAATTATCCGAGCACCCGGCCATGGTCAGCGAACACAGCAGCGCGATGGTGATCAACGTATAAGACTTCATGGCCAAACCTTATCAACCAGCTTCAGGGTCCGCAAGGGGGCCTCTGAAGACAGCCAGGACCACGCGCGGAAGGCCTGCTACATCGCGTTTGACTTGGGGATCCTCCCACCGTCCCCGGCCCAGGATGGACAAAACGGCGCTTCCCTGTTCAGACCCAATCTCGAAAGCGAGGAGGCCCCCCGGTTCAAGCCAGCTTTCAACTTGAGAAACCAAGATCCGGAACAGCGCCAGGCCGTCACCGCCTCCATCCAAGGCCTCACGCGGTTCAAAATTCACGATATCCGGAGCCAGCTCCGCCAGACTCTCCGTGGGGACATACGGAGGATTGGCGACGACCGCGCGGATCACCGGCCGTGGCGTAAGCCTCGCCAAAGGTTCTAGGCCGGATCCCCTCAACACGCTGACCAGGTGGTTCACCCCGTGCTGGACGGCATTGTGCCGTGCATAAGCTACCGCGGTCTCCGAACTATCCGTGGCGATCACCCTCACCCCCAGCGCGCGCGCCAGCGCAATGGCGATAGCGCCCGATCCGCAGCAAGCGTCCACCAGCACCTCCGCACGGCCGGGAGGGCTGTTATTCTGCAGGGGTCGAAGGGGGTGGTCAGACCGCCGCCACCACTCCACGACATGCTCAACCAGCTCCTCAGTCTCCGGCCGAGGGATGAACACACCACGCGTCACGGCAAGTGGCAAACCGGCGAAATCCTTGCGCCCCGTCAGGTAGGCAACCGGGCAGTGGGTCGTAGCACGCTCCGTGACGAGCCGCTCAAACGTCCGGATCGATTCCATCCCAGGCACCTCATCCGCATGAGCATACAACCACTCCCGGCCAGCTCCCAGCGCGAACGAAAGCAGCACCTCTGCTTCCAGGCGGCCAGGCCCGTCCCCTCCAAGGCGCTGGCACCCCCACCGCACCAACGCCTGGATGTCAGCCTTGGCTGTTGTCTGAAGTGTGACCATGAAGCGCGTTCAGCAGTTCCTCCAGGTCCCCGTCCAGCACATCCTGAAGCCGGTGCAGCGTCACCCCCGCCCGGTGATCCGTCACCCGGTTCTGAGGGAAATTATACGTCCGGATTTTCTCACTGCGGTCACCACTCTTCACCTGTTCGCGCCGGGCAAGACCACGCTGCACGTGTTGCTCCTGTTCCTTGGCCGCCAGCAGCCGGGCGCGAAGCACCTTCATGGCCCGGGCTTTGTTTTTGATCTGTGACCGCTCGTCCTGGCATTGCACGACCAGGCCCGTGGGGAGGTGGACGATGCGGACCGCAGAGTACGTGGTGTTGACGCTTTGCCCGCCTGCCCCCGACGAGCAGAACGTGTCGATCCTCAGCTCCTCCGGCTTGATCTTCACCTCAATCTCTTCCGCCTGGGGCAGCGCCGCCACTGACACGGCAGAGGTGTGGATGCGTCCGGATGCCTCCGTCACCGGGACCCGCTGCACACGATGGACACCCCCTTCGTATTTCAGCCACCGCCACACGTCCTTGCCGTCAATGCTGATGACAGCCTCACGGACGCCGCCCAGCGCGGTCTGGTGCATCTCGATCATCTCGCTGCGCCAGCCCCGTCGTTCCGCATACCGGAGGTACATTCGGAGCATGTTGGCCGCAAACAGGGCGGCCTCTTCCCCACCCGTTCCCGCCCGGATTTCCAGGATGGCGCCGCGCGTATCCTTGGGCACGTGCTCCCGGTCCTCAGCCAGCTTCCCGCACCGCTCATGGAGCTGTGCTTCCCTGGGTTCAAGCTTCGCCAGTTCTTCCCGCGCCAGGGAGGCCAGCTCGGAGTCCCCTCCGTTGAGCGCCTCCTCCAGCGAGCGCCGTTCCTCCTGTAGCACCTCAAGCGAACGGTAAGCTGAAACCAGCGGCTCCAGCTCGCCCATCGCGCGGGACAGGCGCTTGATCTCCTCAGGACGCGAGTGGATAGTCGGATCGCTCAGCGCCTTGCCCAGGGCCTCATATTCGCGCTTCGCCTGAGCCAGTTTTGATTGAAATATTTTCGTCAATGGCATGAAGTTTTCTACTCCGGGAGAAAGAGATTCAAGATTTCTCACTTAAAATTAGTTGCAGGTGGGAAACTAGCTAGGAGGGAACGGTCGCGGACTGCTTCTTTTGGTATTTCCTGATGAACTTTTCCACCTGGCCAGCGGTATCGACATATTTATGCTCACGGGTATAGAACGGATGGCACTTGGAGCAGACCTCCACCCTGATCTCAGGCATGGTCGCCCGCGTCTTGACAGTCTCGCCGCACGCACACACGATCGTGCACTCGACATACTTGGGGTGAATGTCAGCCTTCATTTTCCCCCTTCAAACCGCCAGAACCGGTCGCATTTCAGACCGGCGCTTCCATACATAGCCATCTTGTAGTAATTGTATCATGCCATTTTCACAACACGATTGGCGCTCACAAAAATCGCCTGAGGTACCTTAAGGGATTCTTGGGTACCCCTCCATACCGCACTTCGAAATGGAGGTGCGGTGCCGTCACATCGCCCGTGGCACCCACCCGGGCGATCACTTGGCCCTCGGCGACTTCGTCGCCTTCCTTAACCAAAATTTCGGTCACGTGTGCATAGTAAGTCTGATACCCTTTAGGGTGTTTAAGGATCACCAACTTGCCGTAGCCGCCCTTCCAGCTCGCAAACTGGACGACCCCTTTGCGCGCGGCCAGAACCGGGGTGCCCCAAGGAGCGACAAAATCCGCTCCAGCGTGCCGCTGCCGTTTCCCCGTCAGTGGGTTGCGCCGGTAGCCGAAGCTGTCCGAGACCACCAGGCGCCTTCTAACGCCCAGCGGTTTCCCGAATGACCCACGCGGGGCCGACGCCGCCCTCGCCCGCGCACTCCCCTGCCGGATCATCCATTTCCTGCGTGTCTGAGGGAGCGGAACACGGTCAGGCACAAAGAGTTCGTGCCCGGCGCGGATCCGTTTGGGATTCGCAATACCATTGACCTTGATGAGCTCATTCCAGGTGGTGTGGTAGGCCAGCGCCACGTCTGAGATCGTGAGACCAGGCTGCAGGGTCTGAAACACACCCGGGCGCGATAGAATCTTCACCCTATCACCAGGCTTGAGACGGTCCAGCTTGAGCGAGGAGTTCAGACTTTCCAGCGTGCCCCGGGTCGTCTGATAGGTCTTGATGAGAGAGGTCACATTTTCACCCTTCCGCACCTCATGGACCATAACATGCATCCCTCTGAGTGACGCCTCAGTTTGGCCGGCCCCAAACAGCATCAGAACGATCACAGGAACGGTGAGGGGGAGAGGGCTGAGCCTTAAGAAGAAAGCCGGCCTCCCCCCTCTCCCCCTCACCGTTTTAGAACTTTTACTCAACCCTCGCGGCCTTGGTCTTTATCAATTTCAGGAAGTCCTCGTTGCTCTTGGTCTTTTTAATCTTGTCAATGAGAAATTCCATAGCTTCGACGGAATTCATCTGATTAAGCACTTTGCGCAGGATCCACGCTCCAGCAAGCTCGTCTTCTGACATCAGGCGCTCCTCTTTCCGCGTGGCGGACCTGGACATGTCAATGGCCGGATACACCCGGCGATCCACCAAGTGGCGATCCAGGTTCACTTCCATATTCCCCGTGCCCTTGAATTCTTCGAAGATCACTTCGTCCATGCGGCTTCCGGTGTCTACGAGTGTGGTGGCAACAATGGTCAGGGAGCCCCCCTCTTCGGTGGCCCGGGCCGCACCGAAAAACCGCTTTGGGCGCTGCAGGGCGTTGGATTCGACACCACCGGACAGAACCTTGCCCGTGGGAGGGGCCAGGGTGTTGTAGGCGCGTGACATCCGGGTGAGGGAGTCCAGCAGGATGACCACATCCTTCTTGTACTCGGTCAGCCGCCTGGCCTTCTCGATCACCATCTCGGCCACCTGGACGTGGCGGTCCGGCGGCTCGTCAAAGGTGGAGCTGACGACCTCCGCCTTGACCGACCGCTGCATCTCCGTGACTTCCTCGGGTCGCTCATCGATGAGCAGCACGATAAGGTAGATTTCTGGATGATTCGTTGTAATGGAGTTCGCAATCTTCTGCAGCAGTGTGGTTTTTCCCGTGCGAGGCGCCGCCACAATCAGAGCACGCTGCCCTTTGCCAAGGGGGGTTAAGAGATCCATGATACGCATTGCGTGCTCATCCGGCGTCGTCTCCAGCCGGATGCGTACCTGTGGATGCAGCGGGGTGAGATTGTCGAAAAATATTTTGTCCTTGGCGGCATCTGGATGCTCGAAATTGATCGCCTCCACCCGCAACAGGGCGAAATACCGCTCGCCATTTTTGGGCGGGCGGACCTGGCCAGACACCGCATCACCGGTTCGCAAATCAAACCGGCGGATCTGAGAGGGAGAAACGTAAATATCATCGGGTCCAGGGAGATAGTTATAACTTGAGGAACGAAGGAAACCGAAACCATCAGGCAGACACTCCAGAACTCCTTCGGCGAAGATCAGCCCGCTCCGCTGCGCCTGCGCCTCGAGTACCTTGAAGATCAGCTCCTGCTTTTTCAACCCGCCGATCCCCTCAATATGAAAACCTTGTCCGATTTTCGTTAGCTCGGCGATGGTTTTGAGCTTGAGCTGAGCCAGGTTGAGCTGCTCAGCCCCGCCGCGCTGATCCCCTTCGCTCGATCTTGCCGCTTCGATGTGATCAACTTCTTGCATGGAACCCTCTTTTCCTCCTGAGCGCACTAGGCACCTCCTTACTTGGCTCGCAGACTCACCACCCTCATACCCTCATCAGCCTTTGGGGCCTCGCTCCTCGGCCCTCAAAGGCGTTCGTCCCTCGGTCGCTTCGCGACCACTCACCCCCCCTTCGGGGGGAGAGGGGGTGGCACTGGCCATGAAACAATAGAAGAATCCGCGTTTTACGTTAACGAAACTTTGGGGATGCTCGACGTCAACATTCGATGTGCCTTATGGAAAGCGCTGTGTGTTGTTTTTACCATCTGGCTCCTCACCGTGTCAAGGCACCCTCCAGCGAAGAATCGTACGCCCACACACGGTTTTTCCCTTCCCCCTTGGCCTTGTACAGTGCCAAATCCGCTCGCGCGATCATATCCCGCCGAGTTTGTGCATCTGATGGAAAGCTGGCCACCCCAATCGATATCGTCAGCGGCGAGCGAGGCTCGGTGGAAGCTGGCACAGCGGTACTCAGGGCCGCCCGGAACCACTCTGCCTTGTCCAGCGCAGACTCCTTGGTAACATCCGGCAGCAGAATGGCAAACTCCTCACCGCCGTAGCGAGCGAGAATCGCCGGGCGCTTGAAGTGTTGCTCCATGACTCGAGCGGTCAACTGGAGCATGGCATCCCCCTCCAGGTGTCCATACGTATCATTAAAGTGTTTGAAGAAATCCAGATCGCCCATCAGCAGTGACAACGACCGGGAGTAGCGCCGAGCTCGCTGCAGTTCCTCCTCGAGCCGATCCATGAAAAAGCGGTGCCGGTAGAGCTTGGTCAGCCCATCCGTGATGGAGAGCTCCTCGATCCGAGTGTAGAGCGTGGTCTTGTTGATCCCCAGCGCAAGCTGTTTGGCCAGGATCGAGACGCGTGTAAAGTCCTGACGGCTGAAGGTCCGGCTTCGCGTATCAAACGCGATCAGCACCCCCAGGGGTTGATCGCCCACCCACATCGGCAGCGCGACAAGTGAACGGTAGGGAAACACCGCCCCTGCGAACCGCTCATCAGCGTCCAGATTGTCTACCAGCACCGGTTCCCGTTGTTTCATAAACCAGGATGCGCGGGAGGAGGCGCCAACGGAAAATGCCGCTTCGGCCAGCTCCGTTGAGTCAAACCCTCTCTGCGTGCGGACCACGATCGCATTATCCTTGACGAGGAACAACGTGTAGGCCGGCAGTTTCAAATGCGTCTCAACCGCTTGACGAACAACCTCGATGGTCTCCTCGTCCCGAATAACCTCTCCGAGGTCCCTGGTCACGCCGAACAGCCTCGTCCACTCCTCGCTCTCCCGAACCGTGTTTTCCAACTCCGCCTCAAGTTGCTTGAGGCGTTCCACGTCACCCCGGCGGGAAATCTCCTGCACCTCCCTCAGCCTCCTCAAGCCTAAGGCGATGCGCTTTTTGTTTTTGCCCCTGGCGACCCAGAAAATGACCACCAAGACAGCAAGAGTTAGGATTTCATACATCAAACGTGCCCGCCGATCACCACCCGATTCTTCCCGCCCCGCTTGGCAGCGTACAGCGCCTCATCGGCGCGCTCGACCAAACTGCGCTCCTCAGTTGCGTGATCAGGAAAACAGGCCAACCCGATCGACACGGCCAACGGCTTGCTTATGCCGATGTCCTTGAAGTTAAGCGATTCCACCGACGTGCGCAGCCGTTCGGCCACTAGCCTGCCCGGATCACAACTCGTTTCCACCAGCACAATGGCGAATTCCTCGCCGCCGTACCGGGCCACAAGATCGGTCCCCCGGACGCCCTCCCGCAGAACCCCGGCGATATTTTTAAGCACCGCGTCGCCGGTTAGATGGCCGTAGGTGTCGTTGAAGGATTTGAAATTATCAATGTCTACCATCAACACGGTGAGGTTGCTCCGCCCCTCAATGGCCCGCTCCAGTTCCTCTCCCAAACGCTCCTGAAAATAGCTATGGACAAACAATCCGGTCAACCCGTCATGGATCGCCTCCTCCTGGGTACGCTGGTAGAGCAGGGCGTTCTGGACTGCCACGCTCGCCAAATCGCCCAGCATCGAGACCAACCGCCAGTCTTCCGGCTCGAATTGATCTGCTCCCTCACTGACGACGAGCAGCGTCCCCATCACGGCCTTCTCGCGGATCAACGGCGTCGCAATCAGAGAACGCGTTCCGGAGGATTCGAAGCCCGTTCCACGGAACCGCAGATCGCGGGGTAAGTCAGAAACAAATAGCGGCATCATGCGCTCCCGGACCCACAAGCTGAACGGATCGGGATCCTCCCTGGCGACAGTGACCACGCCGTTGACCGCCCGGTACACGCGCGCCCCCTGCTCATCGAACCGTTCGGCTCGCTCCGCGCGCGCGCGGTTCGACCCTGAGCCTGTCGAAGGGTCAAACATCACGAGCTTGGGCTCGCCCTCCTGTCCAGCCAGCTCCCGAGTCCAGGAGAGCACGCGCTCGATGACCCCATTCAAATCCAGTGAGGAACTGAGATCGTTGATCACATTCGTGAGCATAAGAGTCTTTTCAATCCGCTGGCGAGAACTAGCCATAAGGCTTCTCTTTTTATCAAGTTCCTCGGTCAGTTTTGCCGCGGCCTCCTCTTCCTTATCCTGAACTATTGTCATTTTTCTTAAAAATTCCTCGTGATAGCTCCGGGAGACCCACCACGCAACCCCCCAGAGGGCACCCAAAGAGAGGGGGACCAAATAAGCGAAGGGAGTTCGCGCCTCCACCAACAGGCTGACCCCGGTGAGTATCACGGCCAGCACGGCCGCACCGATACCCCTCCAGAGGAACTGCGCCAGCACCACCGACACGGCGAACCCAAAAAAGATCCGAGACTCCTGCGCAACAAGGCCAGCAACCAGGATGGTAAGCGTCAAACCCGCCAGCCCGGCGTGCGGGAGGAATCGGTTAATGTTAACGGAGCGCACGGCCAAGAATCACGCTGGCGGCAGTCTTAAGCCGTTCGGGCGGACCAGCGCTCGTTACGATCAGCGCCCGCTTGACTTTCCGCACAGCCCTCGGCAAGGAGGCTTCCAAGCGTTGAAACACCTTAACACGCCTTTGCGCCTCGCGGGGTTGAAGACCTTTCGCACGACACAGGCGCCGGATCTGAGAAGAGCGTCGGCATTGCATCAGCACCACGAGATCCACGTGGTTGTGCAACCCCAGCACAAAGAGCAAGGGACCGGCCTCAACGACCGTGAGTGCCTGCCGGTGGCGCAGGCGGCGGATGGCACCGCGAACTTCCCGGCGCAAACGAGGATGCAGAATACGCGACAACTGCTTCATGGCCGCCGGATCTTGAAACACCCGTGCTCCCAGCTTCGTCCGGTCAACAGATCCGTCGAGTGCGAGGATCGTCCGCCCAAAAACCCTCAGCACCTCCCGGTAAGCCGGCAACCCGGGCCGGTACAACGCATGCGCCGCTTCGTCCACCGAATAATATGCAGCACCTCGGCAGCGCAGGAAACCAGCAAGGGTGGTTTTCCCAGTGGCCATACCTCCCGTGAGCCCCACGACGAAACCGCGCATCAGATGGGTGGGATTGACATGATGACAACTCGCCTTGAGCATAGCACCGGAGGAACGGTGCTATAAAGAATATGCATAGTGAGCGGTACAATGATTCCCAGTGATGCTCTTCAAACATCGCGTAAAGATGACCATGGCCCAGGTTCGGGAGTTATTTCCCAGCAGGGCACCGAACGTTCTGTGCCAGAGTGAAGGCGAAGAGATCCGGTTGACGGTGAATCGCTCCCCCGGCCGCTTGGTCACCCTCCTTTCGTATTTTTTCACGCTTCCCTTAAGGAAAACCATCCTCTTGGACCGGTTTGGTGCGCGGGTGTGGGAACGTTGTGACGGGCAGACTCCAGCGCGCGAGATCGTCGCCTCGCTGGCCCAGCAGGAGGGGTGGCCCCAAGATCGCACGGAACGAGCCGTCCTTCAGTTTCTCAGCATGCTCTCAGAGCGCCGCCTGGTGGGTTTTTCCACTAGCTCCACCACACATTTGGTTCCATGCCCACACCCCTGACACCTCCCGCCAAGTCCCCTGGGAAGCAGATCGTGCTGCCCTTAAGCAAGGCATTCACCATCGCTCTGGAAAGCCTGCGGGTGAGATTCGGCCGCTCGCTGATCACCGCATGTTCCATCGCGTTGGCATGTGCCTTTCTGGCATTCACCCTGGCCAACCATGAATTCCTGAAGTCTCTGATCGCCTTAAACGACCCCGACATCAATTTCCTGCTTCAGAAAAAGGGAATCGACTCGGAGACGAACGACCCCAGCCTGAACGCACGGCTCATCTGGCTCATCGCCACTTCGATGGTCGTCTGCATGGTGGGCGTCTCCAACGCGTTGCTCATGTCAGTTACCGAGCGCATCAAAGAAATCGGGACCATGAAATGCCTAGGGGCGCTCGACAGCTTTGTCATCAAGCTCTTTTTAATTGAGGCCCTCCTCACAGGAATGGCGAGCTCCATCGTCGGGGTGGCGCTGGGGCTTTTGGCATGCGTGCTGCTCAACCTGGGCCAATTTGGTTCTCTCGTGCTCCACGAAGCTCCCTGGTCCCCGTTGGCCGTGAAAGGCGCGCTGACCGTGCTGCTGGGATGTGTGCTCTCCGTGCTGGCCGCCATCTATCCCTCGCTGGTTGCCGCCCGCATGCAACCCGTCGAGGCCATGCGCACGGAGATCTAATCGAGCTGAAACCGAATTGGCAGCCGGATCCTAACGGCCACCGGCGTGAACCCCAAGTACGCCGGAATGAAGGCCAGCTCACGGCACGCCTTGACGGCGGCCTTGGCAAACAGCGGTGGCTCCGCCTTAACGACCTTTGCCTCAGCGATGCGGCCGCGCGAGCTGATCACCACCTCCAGCAGCACGACGCCTTCCATCCCCTGGTCCCGCGCGGCTGGAGGGTAGTACCGGGCCAGCTTCTCCCGCAGTGCGTCGTGGTGTTTGATCTTAGGCAGCGATGTGATCTGATGGAGCGCCGCAACGGCCTCGCCACCTGAAGCCTTCCTGGCGGCAAACCGCTCCGTGATCACCACCTCTTCATCGTCTGGAACCGGCTCCGTCCTGTCCGCCGTTTCCACACGCTGGGGACCGTGTGCCGCTCCCACAGGGGTGCCGGTGCGAAACGATGAGGTCAGATCGATGATCAGATAACCCTCGTGCTGCCGGTTCGCCGCACCCAGCCATGCCTTCAGCACAACAGCAGCCATAAGGTGCAAGAGCAATGAGCCAGCGAGACAGACACGGAAACTCATCTGGAGAAACTTAAGACCAGGGCCTGGCCTGGATTGAGCTGGACAGCGTTGCTGAACTCCACCTGGGTCTCACCTTTGCGGCGTTCCATGCTCCCACGCAGGAATGTTTTGGAAGGCTCGACCCAGCAACGCTCGAGCCGGACCAGGGTGGGGGACAATCTGAGTCGGCGCACGTTCAGGATCCCTCCTTCGACCCGGAAGGAAACCAGCGCCCGTTTCCCAGACCGGCCTTCCTCCGCCACCCCCCACGCCACGCCGTTGCAAAAAAACGAGCGAAAGCGGTTACTGGGTACGGCCGGGACAAACCGCAGCGTCGCTTCGGGTCCGGACCACCGAAACCCTGACAGCGCCAGGAGCAGCGACCAACTGGACAGACCGCGTGCGTAATGGTCGCCACACTCAGGCTCGTTATAAGGGTTGCGGCGCTCGCCGTCATGACGCGCCCGCACCGCGCTGACAATCCTCAATCCTTCCTCCACCAGCCCCTCATAGATCAGGTGTGCCGCCACCTGGTATTCGATTCCAGTCCACACCTCGTCGACGTACGGAAATGGCGCCTTGGGGCGACCGCCCCGAGGCCAGGTGCAGACGAGCACGCCGCCCTCGTTACGATGGGCAAAGACGCGGGCAGTGTTCACGACCCCCTGTAACGTCGGCTTGAAGTTGTGTTTGTACACCGCCGCAATAGCCCGGTGGACATGCCTCTCCGGCAGCAGGTACCCCAGCCCGGAGATGTGCGCCATCCACTGGCCAAGCAATTGATCGGCCAGACAGCCCTGGCCGAACTGGTTGGCCCGCTCAGTTTCGTTTCCTTCGATCTGCGCGAAGTACTCCCCATTCCAAAGTTTTTCGACCACCTTCCTGCTCCCCAACTCAAAGACCCGGCGGTACTCCTGCGCCGCAACCGTCTCCCCAACAGCCTGCGCCATCTCCTCCCCTGCCCGCAAAGCACCGAGATACAGAATCGTGGTCAGCGGATTCGGGCCGTAAAATTCAATGTCATAGGTGTTGTGCTGTTCCCCCTCCATCAATCCATCCCGGTCCGCGTCCCAGGCCCCCCCTGAGCTTGCCACAGGGCCATTCCATGCAAACTCCAGGGCTTGGCGCACTTTCGGCCAGATGCCGCGCAAGAATTCCTCATCACCACAGATCTGCCAGTCACGGTACAGCCGCATGATGGTGCCCATCTGCCCATCCGCGGCGGGTTTGTAGTCCCAAACCACATTGGCGGCGATGGGCACCAGGGTACGGAACGCCATGTCGCCACTCGGACGCGTGTTGACCAGGAAATCCGTCTCACGCATGCTGCGCTCAAGCTCGGGGAACAGGTACGGCAGGGCCTGGGCGTAATTCCACACATGGGAGCAATTCAGCGGGCAGCACCCCACTTGGTTCCCGCAGCCCTCAAACCCAAAGAAGCGTCCCTCCTCATCCCTGAAGCAGGTGTTACTCCGCAGTGTGACCAACTGATTTCCCACCGATTCCAGCACATCCCAGGGGAGCGTGGAGGTGTACATCGCACGTTCAAAGGCACGGGTCTCCCGCTGCAACCGCTCGTATTCCTGGGCGAGGTATTTCATAACCGCTAAGGCATCTTTAAACCAGGTCGTGTAGTAATTCCGGATCACTTTGCCCCGAACCTGCGGCTCGGAGTTCCAATCGTTCACCCGGCTGGGAAAATTCCAGGTCAGCAGGAATGGGACGGTGAGGCTCTCACCGGGGGCCAGCTTCAGCAACGCGCAGAGCGTGGCCTGCTCAGAACGGCCCTGCTCAGCCGGTATGGCGTCCGTTGGCCCCTTAATCGTCCCGTCCTCACTGAAATCTTCCCAGAGGGACTTGAGGTCCCACATGCCCCAGCCCCCCATCCGAGGCCACCGGGTGACCGCGCTGACTTTGGGCCACAGCGTGCCCAGCGCTACGGAGCCGTGCCGCACATCTTCCACCTGATAGCGTTCCGAGGTCATGTGAATGGCCCAGAAGTGCTGCTCGTGCAAAAGCTCGTTCAGATTGCCACCGAACGCCGGGTGCTTGAGCTCAACCACGTTTTCCGATCCATCCAGTCCCACGGGATTGAGCATAGAAAAAGCAACGCTGGCCTCCACCTGTTTCTTTCCAGGGTTGGTCAGTGTCCAGAGGAAAATGGCCCCGGGCAGACCCGAGTCAATGTCCTTGAGCGGAACAAAGGGGGAGTAGGCTTCCAGGCTTGCCCGCACCGGGAGATTCTCGTCGCTGAATGTCAGGCGGGCAAAGGGATAAGTCGCATTGAATGAGGCACGCTGAAGACGCGGCAGGCTGGGTACCGAACCCTTGTTGAATCCAAATTTACCAGTGTACGGTGGTGCGGGCTCTGCCTCCAACACAGCGGCCATTGGTCGTTTCCCTTCCACCCTGGCCCAGATGGCGAAAAACGCGTGGTGAAGCGTCAGTCCCTTGGACGGACGGTTGAACAGCTCCCAATCTTGAAGGTTACCGCGCCCGCCGAGCGAAACCGTCCCCGTGCCGATGCCGCCAAGTGGAAAGGCGATCTGCGATAACTGACGATCCCGGTAAACCCTGGGTTTAGCGTGCAGGGAATGCTTCACGGCCGCTTTCATCATACCAGCCGCTTTTTCGTGTTGTGACGGGCGGGCTTTTTCTTCAGGTATGCGGCGTAGGAACCCCAGTAAGCCAGCGCCTGGGGAGGAAGGGTATACACGAACGCGCGTGAGTCAAACCGGTGCGCAAGACGGAAGGTCAGAAAATACGCCTCAACGCGCATGCCGTTCCCAAGGATGTCCATATAGAGATGCACCCCCAATCCCAATCCCGCCGCTTTGAACCAGTTAGGCCCCTCCGCCAGATACGCCCAAGCGAGAAACGGAAGAATCCATTCCAGGGAGTGCAAGAGCAGATACAATTTCTCAAGTCGAAACTCACGACACATCCGGAGGAACCGGACTGGCTTGAACGTTCCAAGGCAGTTCCACTTGAAGTCCAGAAGGTGATCCACATCGATCGCCAGCCCGCCAACGACCGCCGCCATCGCAGCGGCCGGGGAATGATAGGCCATGCCGCATCCCAGTGCCAGCAGACCAGACACGACCACATGCCGTCCCGGGGTCATGGTTCGACTCGCTTAACGAGTCGAAGGGTCACGCGCAGAGCGCGCCAA
>CAZPLZ010000030.1:0-22196 GCA_964587525.1 uncultured bacterium
TTGGGAGGGGGGGGGTGACACCGGGGGGGACATCTGGCACGGGATCCGCGGTAGTCATGGTGATGATGACATCCAGAAGCACCGTCCCGTCAGGATTCACGTGAGGCCGCACCACGAGGGTAATTGGCACCTGCAATGGAACAAATGTGATATTCGTTATCGGCCCTCCCGTCGATGGGGTAAGGGTCGTCTGCTCGTAGTAGATCGTCCGCTGCGTCGAGACCGTAGCCGCCCGGTCGTGAAGCGTCGTGATGCTGGGCCGGAGGAGGGTTTTAGTATCCTTACGGCGCTGCAAGGCGTCGAGCGTGGCGCGCAGATTGAACCCTGGCCCGAGGAAGCCCGTGGTGAGGTCATAGATGCCGCCGGCCAGCGTTCCACCGCCCCCCGAGAGAGTCGGATTGGCCGGGGTGGCCCGCTCGCCGGTCCAATTAATGCCGATACCGTCTGCGGTGTCCTTGGTCACCTGGATCAGTCTGCCCTCGATGTGCACCTGGGGAACGGGAATGTCCAGCTCCCTGATCAGCCTGGCGATATTGGACATGTTGGACGCGGCGTCAGTGACAACCAAGCTATTGGACCTCGCGTCGACCATGACCGTGCCCTTAGCGGTAAGCAGAATGCCCTTGACCGCGTTCACAATGTCGGTTGACACAGTCGGTGGCGCAATGAGTTGAATGGCGGGATCGAGGGACGTGACCGTGACCCCGCTTTCGACACCGCTACCGGTCATGTCAAACACGCTGATGTGCCTTAATCTAAATACCCGCGTCACGATCCCGCCTTCGCCAGAGTTTCCGCCTCCCGATGAACCGCCGGACAGCGCGCTGGCCTCCAGCTCCCTGTCGAACTCAGCGGCCTGGCCCACCCGCAGCATGCCCCGCTCCACTTTCCAGATGAAACTGTTGGGCGCCAGGATGAGGTTCAGCGCCTTGGCAAACCGCACCTCACGAAGGCTGAGTGTGACCGTACCCTTCACGGAGGGATTCAGCACCACGTTGTCAAACCCTGCCTCGAACGCGAGGGCCTTGACGAGCGAAGTCAGATCCTCGTTTTGCACGTTCAGGGTGATCTTGTGCCTAAGGTCTCCGCCTCGCGTGGTCAGCTTGGCCACTTCCTCAGCCTCGGCGGCCTTTTCCACCTCGATCACCACCTGATTCTGATCCCGTCGCACATGGTAGGGCCTTCTCTGCCGCAGCTTGATCTCCACCCGGACCTGATGGGAAGGCTTCCGCACCTGCTTGGCCTTCACTTCCCTAATCGGCCCGCTCTTGTAAGTCAACCTGGGTGGGGACCACTTAAGATCCACGTCAAACAGGGACAGCCGCAGAGTTTTCCCGCCGTCATGGCTGGACAATTTGTACCGGAGGACGCCATCGGCCGTCACCACGAGGCGGACCCGATCAGGCAGGTCTTTGACCATCGCGTGCAACACCCGCGCCCGCCCGACAGGCTCGGGCGCAGCGGCTGGCTTCTTCTCCGGCTTGGCCTCCACCTTCACTTCGGCGGCGGGTGCAGCAGCCGGCTTCTCCTCCGGCTTGATCGGTACCTTCGGTTTGGCGGAAGGGGCGGCGGCCAGCTCCTCCTCAGGACCAGCCTCACCTTTGGTGGCCAGGCTAAGGATGTAGCTGCCAGGGCCCTTGGATTCCGTGTATGGAATCATGGCCTTCAGCTCAACCACCACCCGGGCGAGCGGGTTCGGATACGGCTGATTCTGAGCGCCGCGCACCACCCGGATATCGCCCAGGCCAGGCGGCCCCAGCGCGTACTTGGGAGCGTCATAGCGCGCCCCCGCGAAATCCAGGACGAGCTTTTTGTGCTCCTCGATGACCATGATTTTGGCCGCCAGCCGGCCCTGCCCCGTCACCCGCACCTCAACACGGTCGTCCACTGGCACCACGGTGATGTTCTTGATGACGGCGCCCGCCTTCTTCCGCATGCGCTTTGGCTTTGCAGGCTTTTCCGGCGCAGCCTTGGGAGCAAGTTCAGCCGCTGGTTCTTCCTCGATTTGAATGACCGGCTCGTCCTCTTCAATCGTCAGCTCCTCAGCCAGCACACGCTGCGGCAGGGACAGCGCGAGTGCCAGCGTGAACGACAGCGTCCACATGAGTCGCGACCCCTTGTTCATTTCAAAGATCCTCCCCCAGTATGATCGCATAACTTTCAGCGCGGCCCTCGAGGACTTCATCCGCGCGCGGGGGTCTTCTTGCTCGACGCTTCCCCGTTGAGCATCTCGAACTCGATCTCCTTCACCCCCTGCTTCAGAATTACCCGGTACGCCCCATGTTCGTTTAGAGATTCAATGCGGCCCGCAATGCCAGGAATGGGCTTATGGTCGGTTCCGATCAGACTTCCGTTCACGAGAATATACGAGGTGGGGCCATACGATTCTTTGAAAATGGCCACCTTTCGTTTGCCGGTGATAACAGACGAAAGCTTGAGCGACCCGATGTGCACATTCCAGTTCTTGCCCCGGGACGAAAGCAGAACCCCACCCGCGCGCGCCAGCAGCTTAAAAGGATCCTTCCTCCCATCGTCCCGATACTTGATCTGCTGCACCTCAAATTTATACTGCCTGATCGTATGCTCGGGCGCCGCAACCAGGACTGATGCTTGGATCCAGATGAATGCAAGCAGGCCCAACACGCGCGAAGATTTCGCCGCCTCGCTTAGCATGTTCATTTCACCTGTGAATAGGTGACGAGCGTAAAGGTAGCTCTCACCGGGTTCTGTGGACCTGCGGTCAGCTTTAAACCCTCAATGTTGTATACAATGTCCTCACCACTCAGCTTCGAGAATAATCTGCCCAGTTTGTGATAGTCAGTGTCAACGGTGATGGCGGCGATGTTTTTCTGAAATCCTGGGAATTCGACCCTCCCCGGTTTCGACTTCGCCAGGTTGAAACCCAACTCCATACCGTCTTCCAGGGTCATGGTGATCAGACGTTGAAGACCCATAGGCTCATCACCCACAGGCGGCAGGCGTCTGGAAACAAACTGAATTCCTTCCTGGACCTTCGCCAGACGCTTCTCGTACGCTTCTGGCTTGAACTCCTTGGCTTTCCTGAGCTTGCCCTTTTCTTCCTTGAGCTCTATTTCGACCTTGACTTGATCCTGGCGCAGCGGCACCATGAGGTAGTTCCAGTACCCATACACACCGCCGCCAACCAGAAACACCCCCAGTACCACGAGCTGCTGCTGCTCTTTGGTGAGCTTGATGTTCTTCAACTTCGCAAGGTCGAACTTCAACTCGAGCGCCATGATGCCTTACGCCTTGAACTTCAGTGTAGCTGTGAAGCGGAAAGCCGACTGACCAGCCGCTCCAGCTCTCAGGGTAAATCCAGGTTCCACTTCCGGCTTGAGATCGCTCTTGCGCAAGGCTTGAATGAACTCATCTAAGGATGCGACCGAGAACGTCATCCCGCCGACGGTCAATCCTATTTTGCCTTGATCCTTACCCTTCAGCACGCTGCCGGACACGCTGGTCAGCCAGAGATCGCGCGCCCTCGCCTGGGCGGAGCTGAGCATCTCCATGACGTGGATCCAGCGTGACTGACTCGCCACGAGCTTGTCGATCATCTTCAAGTTCTTTTCCAGAGCCGCTTCCTGGACTTTCAGCTCTTCGTTCCTTTTGATCACGCTTTCGTATCCCACAGCCTCTGCCTTTACCTGCCTGAGTTCCGTGTTAAGGTCGTTCACCGTTGACCATCTCAGATACCACCATCCAAGCGGCACGGAAAGGATCAGGAGACCGGCGGCGACGCCGCTGGTGATCAGCAAGCGCTGCGCGCGCGCTTGCTTCACACGAGGCGGGAGCAGGTTAACCTTGACGATAGGCATCGAGAGAAACCTTCAGCCGTACTTCCGCAGGGCGAGTCCCACGCTGACGCCAAACGCGACCGCATTGGACTCAATGAGCGCCCCAGCGTTTCCTTTGGGTGGCACACGGACCTGGCGGAACGGATCGGCAAACTCCACCGTGACCCCCAGTTTGTCACCCATGAACCGGTCCAGGCCTTTCAGCTTGCCGCCGCCGCCCAACAGGAGGATACGCTCGACGCTCCGGCCCTTCAATTGCGTTTCATAATACTCGAAGCTTCGCTTGATTTCCGTCAGCAGCTTGTTCAGGCTGCTGCTGATCGTCTCAAAAATCCTCAGACTGCGGTCATCCCGGTCGAACATCGAGAGGGAGAAGCTCGTGGAATCCTCGATCACGATCTTGGCTTGTTCCCGCTTGAGATCGTCGGCTTGGTCCATTTTCAGGCCAAAATCCCGCTGGATGTCCTTCGTCAGGCTCTCTCCGGCGGTCGCAATCGTCCGGCCGTATTTGAACTGCCCCTCCTCAAGGATCACCACCGTGGTCGTCCGGTTGCCGACATTGAGAAGACAGACGGGCTTCTGGTAATCCTCCTCCCATGCGTAATTCATCTCGAACATGTTGGTCAGCGCCAGCTCGTCCACATCGATGGCCCGGCAGTTCAACTTCGCGTTCGACACGATCGTGTAGGCCGATTCAGCCGCACCCTGCTGGCCCGCCGCCAGGATGACATGCATCTTGGTTGGATCGTCCTTGACATCCCCTTGAATCTGAAAATCAATGACACTTTCGTCCGGGTTGACCGGCATGTAGTTCTCGATCTCGTATGGCAGCACGTTGCGCAACTCCTCTTTTCCCATTTTGGGCATCTCCGCCGGACCCACCTGGGCGGACTCGCCTGACAGGGAGACCACGACATCCTTCATCTTCAGCCCGCCTTCCTTGACGAATTTTTTCAGCGCCTCCGTCATAAATTCCTCGTGCTGAACATCCTCTTCGGGAAAGGGCAGCTCCTGGTGAGCGAGCCCCGAAAGGGTATACCCGTCCTTCGTCTTAGAGAGCGAAACAGCCTTCAGGGCGCGCGACCCGATATCCAGCCCGACCAGACTAGCCACGTGAGAGACCTCCCCTCTGCACCCAGTTCGCCGCCGCCACGGCCGCAGAAAGCCCCGCCGCGAGCTCCACGAGGAGATACCGGATCCCGATCGACGCCCCGCAGGTGCGGCAGCGTCCCCGCAGCGCCAGGTAGCTCGCGACGGGCACGTTTTCCCACCAGGCCAGCCGGCGGGCACAGCTCCGGCAGTGCGACGGCGGGGAGAGCAACGACTCACCCCGAGGCAGCCGGGAAAGCACGACGTTCAGGAAGCTCCCGAACGCGAGCCCCAGCAGCAATGCCACCAACACCACTATGGCGGCCATAGTAAAAATCTCTAGCACGATTAAGCCCACCGTGCCACCCATCACCCCGCCATCGAGCTCATCTCAAACATCGGCATAAACATCCCGAGCACGATGACCCCAACCGTTAAACCCATCACCACCATCATGACCGGCTCGATCAGTTTCAACAGTCCATCCACCGCGGTGTCCACCTCCTGGTCATAAAAGTCTGCAATTTTTATGAGCATCTCCTCGATCTTTCCAGTTTCTTCCCCGACCGCCATCATCTGGATGACCATCGGCGGGAACACCCCGGTCTCCTTCAAGGGGCGGGCCACCCCTTCGCCCTCCCGCATGCTGATGCGGGCTTTCAGGATCGCCTCCTCGACCACCTTGTTCCCCGCGGTCTTAGCCACAATTTCCATCGATTCCAGGATGGGCACACCGCTCCGCTGCAAGGTGCCCAGGGTGCGGGTGAACCGCGCGACGGTAAACTTGCGCATGAGGATCCCGAACACCGGCAGCTTCAGCAAAAGCGCATCGGTGGCCCGCGCCCCAAACTCGGTTCGCCGGAAAACGATGAGACCACCGAACAAGGCGCCGACCCCGCCGATGATCAGATAATACTGGCTCTGGAGAAACTCGCTGATCCCAATCAGGATCTTGGTCGGCAGCGGCAGCTCGGCGCCAAACTGGCCAAACACATCCTTGAACGACGGAATGACTTGGACCATCAGGAAAAAGACCACCCCTATCGCGACAAAGGCGATGGCGGCCGGGTACATCATGGCAGACTTGATCTTGCCCTTGAGGGCTTCGGCTTTCTCCAAGTATGTGGACAGCCGGTCCAGGACGACCTCGAGCGAACCGCTTGACTCACCTGCCTTCACCATGTTCACGTACAGGTTATCGAACACGGCAGGATGCTTGTTTAACGCGTCAGCGATGGTGACACCGGACGTGATGTCGTCCCGCACCTGCGTCAGGATACTTGCGAGCCCCTTGCTCTCGGTCTGCTCCGTAATGCTGCTAAGGGACTGGGCGATCGGCAGCCCGCCCCCCACCATGGTGGCCAACTGCCGGCTGAATGTCACGACGTCCTTTTGCGCAACCTTAGGACCGCGACGGAAGACCCCGGCCGTCGGAGCTTTGCCAAGCTCCAGCACGGTGAGTTTCCGGCCGCGCAGGGTCGCACGCGCGGCATTTTCATTCTCTGCCTCGATGGACCCCTCGTGCACCCGCCCTTCCACCGTGCGGGCCTTGTAGCGAAATGCTGGCATGATCAGCCTTTAGGGACCCGTCAAGAGCCTCTCCAGATCCTTAAGCTGCATGGTTCGAGAGAGGATCTCCTGCTTGGCCACAAGGCGCTTGCGAAAGAGATCCACGAGCGCCTGATTCATGGTTTGCATGCCCAATTGTCCCCCGGTCTGGATCGCTGAGTACACCTGATGCACTTTCTCATCGCGGATCATGTTCGCAATCCCCGTCGTGCAAATCATCACTTCCACCGCGATCACCCGGCCCGGACCTGACGCCCGTGGCAGCAACTGCTGGGACAGCACCGCTTTGAGCACGAACGACAACTGGGTCCTGACCTGTGCCTGCTGAAAATGTTCGAACACGTCAATGATCCGGTTAACGGATTGCACCGCATCCGGTGTGTGCAGCGTGGCGAACACCAAGTGTCCTGTCTCGGCCAGGGTCAGGGTGGCCGCGATCGTCTCAGGATCCCGCATCTCCCCCACGAGCACCACATCGAGGCGTTGCCGCCCCGCCCCGCGGATGGCACGGGCGAATGCCTTGGTGTCCTGGCCCACCTCACGCTGATCCACCACGGCGGTCTTGTGCTGGTGCAAAAATTCAATGGGGTCTTCAACCGTCAGGATGTGGCACTTCCGGGTGGCGTTGATGTGGTCAAGCATGGTGGCCAGCGTGGTGGACTTTCCCGAACCGGTCGCGCCGGTCACCAGCACGAGCCCCTTCGGAATCTTGACCAGTTCTTTGACGACCGGCGGCAACCCGAGTTCATCGAACGCCCGGATCTTATCCGGAATATTTCTCAAAACTGCTGCGACAGTCCCACGCTGCATGAACACGTTCATCCGCACCCGCCCCAGGCCTTGCACGGCAAAGGAGAGATCCAGTTCGTGGTCTCGCTCGAAGCGTTCCTTCTGATCGTCGGTCAGCAGCCCGTAGATCAGCCGCTGGGCCATCTGTGATGACAGGCGCTCCATGTCAAGCTGGTTGATATCCCCGTCAACCCGCAACGCTGGTGCCGCACCGGTGGTGAGGTGCAAATCCGACGCGTTCTTCTGAAACAACTGCTCGAGCAGGCTCTCTATTGTCACCGGCATCTCATCGACCTCGGAGAAGCTTCTCAAGCTCCTCCGCCTGCTCGGTGGAGCAAGCGGAAAACGCCGTTTCCTGTGAGATCGTTCGACTCTTCACAAGCTGGTGCAGGGCCTGGACCATCGTCTGCATGCCATGCACCTGTCCAGTCTGCTGAAGCGAGTACACCTGATGCACCTTCTCCTCACGAATCAGGTTCCTGATAGCAGGCGTCAGCGTGAGCACTTCCGCCACCAGCGCCTGCCCGCTCCCGTCAGCCTTGAGAAGCAATTCCTGGCAGATGACCGCCTCCAGTACGAACGCCAACTGGGTCCGCACCTGCGGCTGCTGGTGCGCCGGGAACACGTCAATAATCCGGTTGATCACCGAGATGGCGTCGGGCGTGTGCAGCGTGGCGAAGACGAGGTGACCGGTCTCCGCGATGATGAGCGCTGACTCCATCGTCTCCAGATCGCGCATCTCGCCGACCAGGACCACGTCCGGGTCTTCCCGCAGCGCGTACTTCAACGCCGTTGAAAACTTAGCGGTATCGTGCCCGACCTCACGCTGGTTCACGATAGATTTCCTGTGGGGATGAATGTATTCGATCGGATCTTCCACGGTAAGAATATGAAGGGGCTCGTGCTCGTTGATGTAGTTAATCATGGAAGCCAGGGTCGTGCTCTTGCCAGAGCCCGTCGACCCGCTGACGATCACCAGCCCCTTGTCCATATTGACCAGGGTGTTGACCACTTTCGGCAGCGACAACTCCTCGAAGGAGGGAATCTTGGACGGGATCATGTGCAGCACCGCGGAGACCGTTCCCCGCTGGCGGAACACGTTCGCCCGGATGCGGGCCTGATTCTCCAAGCCGAAGGAGAGATCCAGATCCCACTCTCGCTCGAACTGCTCCTTCTGCTCGTCGGTGAGAAAGCTGTAGACGACCTTCTGACAGACGTCCGCGGAGAGCCGCTCCCCATCCAGGGGAACCATCATCCCCCTGATGCGCAACACGGGGGGCAGTCCGACCGTCAAATACAGGTCGGAAGCTTGGCGGCTGGACATCTCCCCCAGGACGGTTTCTAACGTGACTGGCACGCCCCTTTTCCCTTCCTGTCAACTCTATCGGATGGGCAAGGGCGCTGCAAGACCCTTAATTAACGCAGCTTTTTAGCGATAGTTCTGACGTTACGGGTCTGGTTGTCATACACGGCCTTGTTATATTTTCAGGGCTTGGGTCAAGGCCCGGCGCATCACCTCAACCGGCGCCCGGCGGTGTGTCCAGCGCTCAAAGACCAGGGCGCCCTGATGCAAAAGCATCCCCGTTCCATTGATGGCCTTCACACCCCGCCGGCGCGCCACGCGAAGCAGCGCGGTCTCAGGCGGGTTGTAGATCAGGTCCGCCACCTTCAGCGGCGGCGCAAGTGCGGAAGCGGGAACCAGACTTGGCTCCCGCTTGAGGCCGGCTGACGTGGCGTTCACCAACAGGTCAGCCTGACCGAGGAGCCGCGGCCAGTCAGTTCTCGGCCCAAGCGGATATGCCCTGACCTTCACGCCCAGGGTCCGGCAGATGGCGCGCGCGAGCCGGGTGGCACGGCCCAGCGTGCGGTTCACAAGGGTGAGTTCGCGCGTGCCGGCGTCCGCGAGGGCAAACGCAACTGCCCGGGCCGCGCCTCCGGCGCCCAGGACCACCACCCGGGCACCGCGCGGGTGAAAGCCCCACGCTTCCTTGAGGGACCGCAGGAAGCCCTCCCCGTCCGTGTTGTGTCCTAGAAGGCGCCCACCCGCGCACGTCACCGTGTTGACCGCACCGACACGGCGGGCCTCACGTGTCACCCGGTCCATGAGATGAAGCGCCGCTTCCTTCAACGGGATCGTCAGGTTGATCCCCTCGAACCCCAGTGCCACCGTGCCGCGCAGCGCCTTTTTTAATTGATGCAACGGCACGTGGAACTTGAGATACCTGTACGGGAGGCCGAGTGCTCTAAACGCCGCGTTGTGCATCGCGGGTGACAGGCTGTGGGCCACTGGATCGCCAAAGACACCGACCAGTTTCATACCAGCATGGCGACGGTGGCCTGCCGGCCAGACGAGGCTTGGTCACGGCGGGCAGAATGGAACCACCCCGCTTCGCAGTGAGTGCAATACGGACAGACGGACACCTGCTCAAGCGGGATACGTCCATCCAACAATTGCCGCCGATTGGCCTCGCGCAGATCCGCCCGCCAGTGGAATTCCCCCGACGGGCTCAGCACATCCTGGCCATACGGTAGCCCCCTCACGAAGGCCTCCCGGACATCTTCGCCCACCTCGTAACACGGCCCCGCGATCGCGGGTCCCACGGCGGCGACGCAATCGCCAGGCCGGGTCCCAAAGGTTTCGAACATGGTCAGCACCGTTTTCCACAGTACGGAACGCACGGTTCCGCGCCATCCGGCGTGCACGAGGCCAAGGGCAGGGGTGCGCTGATCACAAATCACGATACTCAGGCAGTCAGCCGTGAGCACGGCCAGCGGGGTCCCCTTCAACACGGTGATCAGCGCATCCGCTTCCGGCGGTTCAGCCAGCAGATCAGCCAGGTTTCGCTGGTCCACCACCACCACGTGGTCGCCATGCACCTGCCGCGGGATCAACGGCGTACGCGGCAAACCGAGTTGCAACCACTCCACCTGGTCACCGCCCTTCCGGCTGAGGTAAAAGTGCTTGAGGTAGGGTAGCGACTCCAGCCCCGCCGCGGCGACGTACGACACGGGGCCAGCCTGGCGGATTGGAAACTCGGCTGTCTGAATCACCTACGTTGCTGTTCTCGCCGCAAGGAGACCGGCCGTGATAGATTCAGCCAACTGCTGCCGGTACCGGGTGCTGCGCAGCTTTTTCTCCTCGCGTGAGTTGCTGATGAACCCCACCTCGACGAGGACCGCCGGGCGCTGGGCCTGCGCGAGCACGTAAAACGGCGCCTCGAAGACGCGCTTTTCGGCGCGGCCGATAAGGTTCAGCCGCCGGACCATCGATTCCTCGATCGCCCCCGCAACCCGGACACTGGCGTTATGGTACTGTCGCTGCTCGAGATCGCTCAGGATGATCTCGAGGTAAGGAGCTTCGGCGTTCTCGCGGCGGACGGTAGCGGCATGGGCGCTGCGGAGTGCACGATGGCCATACACGTACGTCTCGATCCCCCGGGCGGACCGGTCGCGAGCAGAGTTCACGTGGATACTGACAAACAGATCCGCTTTGGCGGCACGGGTGATGTGCACCCGCTTCTGCAAGGAGACATACGTGTCGCGCTCCCGGGTCATGGTGACCTTGATCCCCTTTGATCTGAGCTGCCGGGCAATCCGCAACGCCAGGTCCAGGGTCACGCTCTTTTCGCACATCCGGCTTCTTCCACGGGCGCCGCAATCCGCCCCGCCGTGCCCGGGATCCAGCACGATGTGAAAAGGCTTCGCAGCGGAAGTGTTGGTGGCGGTGCGCAGAAGTTTCAAATGCTTATGGGGCACCACCCAGGATGACGTCACACCCAGTTCGGCCAGCACGCGCACCAACGAACGGGGGGTCACGGAGGGCAGGCCGCCCACCAAGCGCACCGGATCCGGAAGCCACACCGCAGACCGGCCTTGGCGAAGCGCCGGATTCAAACCGGCCGCCAGTTTCAGGGAGCGCCCATCTCGGGACAGCGTCACGTACGGAAGCCGGGTCTCAATCCTGACGGTATCGCCAAGCGCCGCCTTCATCCCCATCACCAGCGGAACCAAACGCTCACCGTTTCGCTCTATGACAGGCACGCTCGTGCGTTGGCCAGCCCGCTCAATCGTCAGGACGGAACCCAATGAGCCAGTGGCAGCGGGCAGTAACGCCGCTGCCAGCCCGATTACGGTTCCTTTGAAAATCAGTCCCGAGATCCAGTTCATCTTCCCCCCTCAAGAGGGGACGTACTTGAAATATTGAAATTCCTCGCGCAGAGGGAATTTCAATATTTCAAGTACGTCCCCTAATTCTACGTCCCCTAATTCTAATTCAGTTCCGGGGAACAGCGGTGGGTCCGTTTTTACCTTTGCGCAAGTATGCCGGGATGTCCATATTGTCTTTGTCTTCCCGGACCGGACCCGCCTCCCGGTCCCCGGCAGGCCGGGACTGCCGCTGGGGCCATAGTGAAGGCCGGTACAGCGGGATGCCGCGCAACTGATCTCTCTCGGCGTGCAACTCGAACTCCGGCGGGAACGGTTCCACCGAACTCAAGCTCGAGGCCAGGACTTGAACCCGGATCTCGCCCTGCATCGATTCATCCAGATAGATACCCTGCGCGAGCTTGACATCGCCCTCGGCCACTTTCCCCAGTTCGGCGGTGATCGCCTTCACCTCGCTCATGGCGAGATCCGGACCGCCGCTTAAGCTGACCAGCAGGCTCTTCGATGAGCCGAGCTGCCCTTCCTCAAGGAAGGGAAACTCCAGCAGCGCCCGGGTGGCATCCGCCACCCGCGACTCACCCTTGCCGGTGCCCACGGCGAATGCCGCCTGGCCCGCGCCTTTGAACAACGTCCGGATGTCGGCCAGATCCACGTTCATGCGGCCGGGCCTCAACAGGATGTCCACAACGCCGCGGACAGCCTGCAGGATGACCTCGTCCATATACACGAACGCTTCTTCCACGGCGACGAGCGAAGGGATGCTGAAGAGACGCTGGTTGGACAGCGGAACGTACACATCCACCTTTCCCTTGATTTCCCTGAGGCCCTCCTCAGCTACTTCGTGGTGGCGCCGCTTTTCATGGTCAAACGGCGTGGTGACCAGCGCGATGGTCAGGGCGCTCGTCTCTTTGGACAGCTCCCCCACGACCGGTGTGGCGCCGGTCCCAGTTCCCTTGCCGAACCCGGCGATAAGAAACAAGAGGTCATTGGCCCCCAGGAAATCCCGGATCTTATCCGCGTCCTCCTGGGCCGCCTTGCGTCCAATCTGTGGGTCCATGCCCGCGCCATGGCCGCGTGTCAGTTTGGTCCCGATCTGTAGCGAGCGGACCTCCGGGCAGTTGCCCAAGTCCTTGATCGCCGTGTTAATAACACCACACTCGACGCCTGGCAGGTGTTCGCGGGCGACCCGCTTGACGATCATGCCTCCCGCATTGCCCACTCCTACCACCTTCACCCGCACCTTGCCCATCTCCGGTTCATCGCATCCAATCATCGCCAGCCTCCTTTTATTTAGGGGTCAGAGCTTGACATTTGACAGATGACAGGAGACGACGAACAGTTACACATTTGTCAAATGTCAAGCTCTGACCCCTCTTTTTATTATTTTCAGGATTCATGCCACAAATCTTTGAGCCATCTCGTCACCCCACTCAAGGGGAAACGGCGCCGCCTCACGTCTACGTGCCGGCGCTGCGTCACCGCCTCCTGCAGAAGACCCACCACCGTAGCGTACGCCGGCAACCCCAGAACGTCCGGGGCGTTGGGCAGCGGGGTCGGCTCCCCCACGCGCGCCGAAATCTGCGAGAACACCTGCTCAGCCTTCTCCACGATGAAGGGCAGCGCCGCGCACCCCCCGGTCAGCACCAAGCCACCGCCCAGTTGTTCCTCGGTGCAGCCGGCGGAGCGCAGCTCCTCCCGGACCTGCTCCAGGATCTCCTCGATCCGTGGCTCGATGATGCGTGCGATCGCCCGCTTAGGAACCGACTTCGGCTGGCGACCCCCCACGGCCGGGATGTGCGCCATCTCACCGTCACCCACCTCGGAAGCTAGACTGCACCCTGCGCGGCACTTGATCTCCTCGGCTGCCGCAAAGGGGATGCGCAGGCCGAACGCGATATCCTTGGTGATCTGGTACCCGCCCAGCGTGATGACCCCCACATGGCGAAGCGCCTTTCCCATCATCACGGCCATGTCGGTTGTCCCACCGCCAATGTCGAGGCTGATGACTCCCAGCTCCCGCTCCTCGTGGGTCAGCACCGACTTTTCTGAGGCGAACGCTTGCAGGATCAATCCCCCAAACGTGAGTTCCGCGCGCCGCACCGAGCGGATGACATTCTGAATGCAGGTGATCGCCCCCGTGATGATCGTCACCCGCGCCTCCAGCTTGCTGCCGTACATGCCCACCGGGTTGCGGATTCCATCCTGGTTGTCCACCGAAAATTCCTGAACGATCGCGTGCAGAATTTCATGGTCAGACGGCAGCGAGATGTTCTGCGCCTGGTCGATCACCCGCTTCAGGTCATCCTCGGTGATCTCGTGATCTCGGTTGGCGATCGTAATCATCGCCTGGCTGCTCGCCGTGCGGATATGGTTCCCGCCAATCGAAGCGTACACCACCCCGGCCTTCGCGCCAGACTGTCCCTCCGCCTCCTGGAGGGCACGCTGGATGGCTTCCACCGTTGATTCGATATCCACCACCGTACCCTTCTGCATCCCGTGTGAGGCAGCCTGTCCCATCCCCAGCACGGAAAGGGCTCCCCCTTTCGAAAGCCCGAGGACCGCGCACACTTTGGTCGTTCCAAGATCAAGCGCGGTGAGCACCTCTTCGCCCGTTTCCTGATTCGTCGGTAACGTGATCATTGTTTCACCACCACCCGGTCGGCAAACCGCAAATCCAGCCATCGCGCCCGTGCCCACGCATCGGGATACGCCCGCTGAAAGCGGTGCAACCGTTTAAACTCCTCCCGTTGGATTGGACTGGTCATGTGAATCCGTTTCCCTCCCATTTCCCATTCCCAGGTGGGGGGCGGCACGGGCAAGCGTCGCCAGACCCCACCGCCGGCACCCGACGAAAAACCGTCAAGCTCCTGGGTTAGTGCATTGCCCTCCAAGGCTTCCCGGACCGCACCAGCCTTCAACACTTTTCCCCGAACAACCTTAAGACCATCCAAACTGATCCACGCCGGATCCCGCTGCCGCACATAGGGCAGGAGCGTGCCGTCTTCCGCTACCGCGCACCGGTATGCCCGAATCCAAGCCACGGGCTTGCGCTCCCTCACCCGCACGTGCAGGGTCCCGGTCACACCCCGGCTCACCGTCACGCTCTGAAAGGCAGGGTGCCTGATGAGATCCCTCTCGATGCGCCGCACCTCGGCACGCCCAACCAGGGCACCTGGCTTCACGTTCACCATCCGCTCAACGGCGGCCTGGGAGAGATACCGTTGACCCCGGATGCTGACACGCTTGATCTTGACCGGCATGCTGGCGAGCCCCCAGAGCAACACGCCCGCCAGGCACACCGTGAGCACCATGCCGCCCCAGGTGTAGACTTTCTTCATAACGGCGTGAGGGCTTTAAGGCGTGGCGCGGCGTGGCGTTGCAGGGCCCCCTCCACCTCCTTGATCACGAGATCCAGGAAACTCATGCCGGCCTCGCGGGCCGCCTCAGGCACCAGACTCGTCACGGTCATACCAGGAAGCGTGTTCACCTCCAGGACGTACAAGGTTCCCGTGCTTTCCGCGATGATCTCTACCCGCGCGGTGCCCTGGCAGCCCAGTGCCCGGTAGGCAGCCTGCCCCAGGCGCTGCGCCGCCTCGTACTGTTTTTTAGGGAACGGCGCAGGGGTCTTGTGCACGGACTTGCCAGCCGTGTACTTGGCCTCAAAATCGTAGAGGCGGTTCGAGGAGACGACCTCGATGAGCGGGAGCGGCTCCCCGTCTTGGACCCCGACCTGGATCTCCCGCCCGGAGATAAATTGCTCAACCATGGCATCCTGCCCATACGAGAGGGCCTGCTCCAGGGCGGGGGCAAACTCTTCACCGCGCTCGACCAGCGACACGCCGAGGGATGAACCTAACGCGCGAGGCTTCACGATCGCTGGTAGCGGCAGCGGGGAGACCTTGGGAGGCTGGGATTTCGGGACGATCGCGTACTTGGGCGTGGTAATCTTGTTGGCAACAAACACCTGCTTGGCGAGCGCCTTGTCGTTCCCAAGGGCAGAGGCAAGCACCCCGGAGCCGTTGTACGGGATGCACAAAAGTTCCAGGAGCCCCTGCAAGGTTCCATCCTCGCCAAAGGGCCCATGCAGCGCGAGGTACACCATGGAAGCCTGAAATGTTCTGATCTCTTCCAGGAGGCGCTGCACCGCCTCCGCATGCGGCTCCTCAGCGGGCAGATCGAAGCCGCATACCGGGTAGCCAGCTCTCTCGAGGCAGTTGACCACCGCGTCCCCGCTCTTCAGCGACACGCTGCGCTCGGCTGACCACCCCCCCATGACAACGAGGATGCGGGTTTCTTTGCTAAGCATCAACGCGTCCGCCACATTCGTCCAGCACGATCACCTCGGCCTCCAACGACACAGAGGTTGAGGCTTGCACCCCTTCACGCACCCGCGCGATCAACGCCCTCACCTCTGCGGAGGTCGCACCACCCAGATTCACCATGAAGTTGGCATGCTTGGAGGACACCTCCACCTGCCCCGCCCGGGCTCCCTTAAACCCAGCCTGCTCGATGAGCTGGCCTGCCGAGCGGCCAAGCGGATTCTTGAAGATACATCCCACATTCGGCAAAGTAAGCGGCTGATCCTTCCGCTTCTCCGTGTGCCCCCTCACGTTCGCCACCACTTGCGCGCGTGGGGTGGGCTCCAGCCTAAACCGCGCGGCGGTCACCACCCCGCCCAGAGCCTGCAAATTGCTCCCCCGATAAGAGAAACTCAGGTCCGCGCTGCCCAGCACCTGAAGGGCGCCGTCCGGCTTCAGCACCGTGACCTCGTCCACCCGATCTCCCAACGATTCAGACGCTGTGCCTGCGTTCCCCGGCAGCGACCCGCCCACACAACCTGGAATTCCGGTGGTGAACTCTAAGCCCCCCAGGTCACGCAGCTGAGCTTGCTCAACGAGGCGCGACAGTCCGACAGCGGCTCCGGCGATGAGGTGTTGTCCTTCGATGACCACCCGGTTGAATTCGCCCTCCAGCTTGACCACTGCACCCCGAAAGCCCAGATCCGCCGGCACCAGGTTGGTGCCGCGCCCGACCATCAGCCAGCGCACGCGCTGGGCGGCGAACAGTGAAAGCAGACGGCGCAGGACCTCAGGACTGCCGGCCACACAGAAGGCATCCGCAGGCCCGCCGATCCCCAGGGAGCAGTGCCGCGCGAGTGGATCATCAAACCACACCTTGTCCCCCAGCAGCCGCACAAGCTCCGCCCGAGTTGTTCCGGAGAGGCTTGAGCGCTCCGCGACCGTCACCGCAACAGCTCCAAGATGCGCTCGCCGCACCGGCCCACATCGCCGGCACCAAGGGTCAGGACCACATCGCCTTTTCGCGCCAGGCCGGCAACCCTCGCACACGCGGCGGAAAGCTGGGCCACGAATTCAATTGATGGCTGACCATGCCGCTGCACCGCCTCTAGAATGAGCTTGCCAGACACCCCGGGAATGGGCGATTCGCCCGCCGCGTAAATTTCCGTGAGGACGACCCCATCGGCCCCCTCAAACACATCACCGAATGACTCCCGCAGCAAATTGGTACGGGTGTACCGGTGCGGCTGAAACAGGACCCAGAGCTTCCCGCCGTTGGTGCCAGCGAGCCGCTTGGCCGCGTCGAGGGTGACCCGGACTTCGGTGGGGTGATGTCCATAGTCGTCGTACACCCGCACGCCGCGCGACTCGCCCTTGAGTTGCAGCCGGCGGGCCACGCCTGAAAACGCCGCCAGAGCTTTCACCGCCGTGTGAAACGGCACCTGAAGCGCGAGGCCGGTCGCCATCGCCCCCAGGGCATTCACGATGTTGTGCCGGCCCGGGATATTCATCGTAAGCTCTCCGAGCGTTTTCCCCTCGTACGCCACCTGGCAGGTGGATCGGTCCGGCTCAAGGACCAACGTGTCCGCACGCAGGAGGGCATCGGGGGCAAATCCGTACGTCAGCACGTGCCGCTGGATCTCGGGGAGCACCACGCGGACCCCGGGATCATCCGTACAGGCGATCACCATCCCATAGAACGGCACCTTGTGGGCGAATTCCACGAATGCGGCCCTCAGGCGGTCAAGGCTTCGGTAATGGTCCAGGTGATCGTCATCGATATTCGTGATCACCGCCATCACCGGCGGAAGGCAGAGAAACGACGCATCGCTCTCGTCCGCCTCGGCTACCAGATAGTCACCCGTTCCCAGCCGGGCGTGGGACCCCAGGTTATTGAACCGGCCGCCGACCACCATCGTCGGGTCCAGGCCACCCTCCGCCAGGACCAGGCCCACCATCGAGGTCACCGTGGTTTTCCCGTGGGATCCGGCTACCGCCACGCCATACTTCAGCCGCATGAGTTCGGCAAGCATCTCCGCACGGCGGATGAGGGGGATGCGAAGGCGCCGAGCCTCGGCAAGCTCGGGATTCTCCCAGTCCACCGCGGCGGAGTACACGACCACCTGCGCGTCGCTGACATGGCTCGCCGCATGCTCCAAGAAAATACGGGCGCCGAGCCGCCGCAACTGCTCGATCACCTCGGTCGACGTCACGTCGGAACCGCTGACCTGATAGCCAAGGGTCAGCAGCACTTCAGCGATCCCGCACATGCCGGACCCGCCGATGCCAACCAAGTGAACCCGCTGAACCTTGTGTTTAAACATGATGAGGCGAAGAGGGAGGCTTCGAAGACCGTGCTCGCATCACGGCTACAATTTCCTCCGCCACAGCGCGCGCGGCGGCGGGTGCCCCTAAAGCCTCAGCACACCGGGCCATCTCGACCCGGCGGGACGGGTCAGCCGCCAGGTCTCGAATCACCTCCGCCAGGCGCTGCCCATTGAGCTGCGCTTCCGGCAAGAGGATCGCCGCCCCCTCCCGCGCCAACGCTAACGCGTTCTGCGTCTGGTGGTCAGCCGCAGCGTGCGGGTATGGTACCAACACCGACGGCTTCCCCAGAGCCAGCAGCTCGGCCACGGTGCTGGCGCCCGCCCGTGCGACCACCAGATCCGCAGCGCCTAATGGCCCGCCCATGTCGTCCACGTAACCAAAGAGCTTGACAGGCAGCGAGGCGTTGCGTGCCACGGGTTCGTACATGTTGTGCTCCCGGTTTCCGCACACCCAGACAAAAGCCAGCGGCACGTGCGAGGACGTAACGTGCGGGAGCGCCTCCGCAACCGCCCGGTTGATCGCGCTCGCGCCCTGGCTGCCACCCAGGACAAGCACCACGCACGTTGAGGCGTCAAGCCCCAGCGCACGTCGCGCTGAAGCGGGATCACAGTTCAGGAGCTCGCGGCGTACCGGAACCCCCGTGACCTTGGTGCGGGCGGGGGAAAAATATCGCAAGGTCTCCTTTGATCCCACGGTGACTCGCGCAGCCAGACGCCCAAAAGCCCGTGTGACCAGGCCAGGCCTGACGTTCGGCTCGAGCAGGACCGTCGGGATCCCACAGGTTGCCGCCGCGAGCAGCACGGGCGCGCCCGTGAAGCCTCCCGTGGAGAACACCACGCCCGCGTTGACGGCCTTGAGCAAACGCCGGGCCTGAAGAGCACCGCGCGCCATCAGCGCAAGCGCCTTGGCGCCGCTCAAGGGGTGCCCACGCCGCCAGGGACCAGAAGCGACAGGGGTAAACGGGAACCCCTCCTGGGGCACCAGACGTGCCTCCGGCCCTCGCTCCGAGCCGGCGAAATGGACCGCGACCTCAGGAGCCAGACTGGCGATCTCCCGTGCGGCCGCGATGGCAGGATACAGATGCCCGCCCGTTCCTCCAGCCGCGATCACGACCCCTCCCACACACGACTCCCGGGGGACACGGCGAGCCCTGGCGTCACCGCAGGCTCGACCAGTTTGTCAGCACAGCGCAGGATCAAGCCTACCGCCAGCATGGATGACACGAGCGAACTGCCGCCGTAGCTCACGAAGGGAAGCACCAGCCCCTTGGTGGGCACAAGCACGAGCGCAACCGCAATGTGCCAGATCGCCTGGGAAAATATCAGCAGAGCCAGCCCTCCCGCCAGCAGCCGGGTAAACCGGGTGAGGGCGTGCCCTGCGATGGTCAGTCCTTGATGCAGGAGAAGGAGATAGAGCGCCAGGGTTGCGAAGGCGCCAATGAAACCCAGCTCCTCACCGATGATCGCGTAGATGAAATCGGCGTGCGCCAGGGGGAGATAGAACAGTTTCTGCCCGCTCTCTCCTAAGCCCACCCCGAACAATCCGCCGGCACCGAGCGCGATGAGCGACTGCTTGGTCTGATAGCCTCCGCCGTCAGCACTCCCCCACGCCGACAGGTACAGCTTGATGCGATGGATCCGGTACGGTGCACTGATGAGCAGGGAAGCCGCCGCGGCCATCCCGATGGCGGCACAGCCGAGGAGCGGCCGAAGCTGGGCGCCGGCCAGCCAGACCAGCACTCCCCCGAGGCCAAGCATGAGCACCGCCGAGCCATAATCACGCTGGAGAATGGGAAGGACCACGCTCACCGCCGCCAATCCTCCGATCTTGACCCAGGTCCCGCGCGACCAGGGCTCACGCGGTCGCTCCTTCGAAAGCAGCCATGCGTAACCGAGCATCACCGCCAGCTTGAGCATCTCGACCGGCTGGAAGGAGACGATGCCCACATTGAGCCACCGCGTAGCCCCGCCGACGCTGATCCCTAAGCCCGGGATGAACACCATCAGCATCAGCGCACCCGTGGCGCACAGTGCGGCCAGGGCGTATCGCTCCAGCGCAGCCACGCTCACCCGGGTCGCGGCCAGGAGAGCTGCGGCCCCAAGACCTGTGGCCAGCACCTGCCGCTGCAGGTGATAGAAGACGCTACCGTCCACATTCCCGGGGGTCGGCATAGCGGACGTGGAAAAGACCATCACCCAGCCGAGGCCGATCAGGATCACCATCGGGAGCAGCAGAGGAATGTTCACCACAGGCGGCTCACCGCATCACGGAACTTGCGGCCCCGGTCCTCGAAGTTCTCAAACATGTCGAAACTTGCGCACCCCGGCGAGAGCAGCACGACCCCTCTCGGGTTCGCCAGTTCATACCCTTTCCTGACCGCCTCATCCAGGCTCCCGGCGCGGTGGACCCGCACCACGCCCTGCCAGGCCGCCTCGATCTTGGGGGCGGCGTCCCCGATCAGGATGGCCGCCCTCACGGCACCCGGCAGGAGCGGCGCCAAGCGTGTGAAGTCTGCACCTTTATCCTGGCCACCGGCAATCAGCACGACCGGCTCGGGAAAACTTTTCAGCGCCTTCTCCTGTGCATCCACATTGGTGGCTTTGGAGTCGTTGATAAAGGTCACCTCCCCGACAGTCCCTGCCAGCTCCAGGCGGTGCTCCACGCCCCGGAACGTGCGCAGTCCTTCGGGGAGCGCCGTGGGCTTAACGCCCAGCACCGCCGCCGCCACGCATGCCGCCAGTGCGTTTTCCAGGTTATGCGCGCCCCTCAACGGCAGCTCACTGACCGGGAGGATCCGGACTGTCTCTCCATCATTGAAGAGCGAAATCCAGCCGGCGTCCACACCCGCTCCCTCAAATGGGCCACCGGCGGTCCCGAACCACCGGACCCGGGCGTGAAGCGACGGCCCCAGTTGAGCACAGCGCGCGTCCCCCCGGTTCAGCACCGCAACATCCGAGGGTACTTGATTGGCAAAGATCAACGCCTTCGACTTCGCGTACGCTTCAAATGAGGGATACCGGTCGAGATGATCCGGCGTGACGTTCAGCAATTGAGCCACGGCGGGATGAAAGGACGGAGCCGTGTCGAGCTGGAAACTGCTCACCTCCAGGACCAGGGTGTGGCCCGCCCCGATCTCGTCCACCACCTCGCTCACCGGAGAACCGATATTGCCAGCCACCGTCGCCGTCAGGCCGGCGGTGGTGAGCAGATGGCCAAGCAGGGTGGTCGTCGTCGTCTTGCCATTTGTCCCCGTGACCGCCACCACCCTGGCGGGGCAGTCAGCCAGCGCCACCTCCAGCTCGCCCACAACCGGGATACCCTGTCGCGTGGCCGCCTGTAACGCCGGGAGGGACAACGGGACGCCTGGACTGACCACGAGCCGGTCAGAGGCGCCCAGGAAGCCTTCCGTGTGCCCACCGAATTCGGTGCGCTTGAGATGCGCCTGGTTCTCCTTCAGCCATGACCTGAACCCGACTTCCGGCTTCGCCTCCGAAATCGAAACCAACGCACCACGGCTGGCCAGCCATGTGACGAGCGAGCGACCGCTCAACCCCAGCCCCACCACCGTGACCCGCTTACCTTTCAGATCCATGTCACCGCAGCTTGAGGGTGCTGAGCATGCCGATGATCAAAAGCAGAGAGAAGATCCAGAACCGGATGATCACCTTGGATTCAGGAAGGCCTCCCAGCTCGAAGTGATGATGCAGCGGCGCCATGAGGAAAATACGCCGCTTGCTGAACTTGTACACCCCCACCTGTGCGAGGACAGACAGCGCCTCCAGCACGAACACCCCGCCAAAGATCACCAGCAGCAACTCGGCTTTGATGAACACAGCCACCGCGCCCAGCATTCCGCCCAACCCCAACGCCCCGACATCTCCCATAAACACTTGCGCCGGCGGAGCGTTGTACCAGAGGAACCCGAGGCACGCGCCAACCACGATGGCACAGACGACCGCCAGCTCGCCGGCCTCCGGCACGTACGGGATGTGCAGGTACGCGCTGAATTTCACGTTGCCGACCAGATAGGCGACCACCGCCAGTCCGCCGGCGGCCATTCCCAGGCACCCCGCCACCAGCCCATCGAGGCCATCGGTTAAGTTCACCGCATTGGACGTGCCCACCATCACCAGCGCCGCCAGCA